>NZ_FMVA01000015.1:0-128791 GCF_900101425.1 Rhizobium sp. NFACC06-2
TCATCGAACCTGTGGATCTTGGTGTCATCCGGCGTGATGAAGACGGTATCGCCGTGTTTGCATTCGAACTCGCCATCGGTGCGGGCAGTAATCGGCCCGATGCCGTTCACCTCGAGATGCAGGAAGGTATCCGATCCGAGATGTTCGGCGACGGTGACCTTGCCCTGCCACAGCCCGCTTTCCTTCGACAGCACCAGATGCTCCGGCCGCACGCCGGCGGTGGTCGCGCCCTTTTGGCGGGCGAAGTCACCGGTCACCAGGTTCATGCGCGGCGAGCCGATGAAGCCGGCGACGAAGAGGTTGGCGGGGGAGCGGTAAAGCTCCATCGGCGAGCCGACCTGCTCGATATTGCCGCGGTTGAGGACGACGATCTTGTCGGCCATGGTCATCGCCTCCACCTGGTCGTGGGTGACGTAGATCATCGTCGTCTTCAGCGTATTGTGCAGTTCTGAGATTTCCAACCGCATGGTGCCGCGCAGCGCCGCATCGAGGTTGGAAAGCGGCTCGTCGAACAGGAAGGCGGAGGGTTCGCGCACGATGGCGCGGCCGATGGCGACACGCTGGCGCTGGCCGCCCGACAGCTGCGAGGGCCGGCGCTCGAGATAATCGGTAAGGTTCAGCACCCTTGCGGCGTCTTCGACCTTTTTATCGATGATCGCCTTGTCGAGCTTGGCCATCTTCAGCGGAAAGGCGATGTTGTTTCTCACACTCATATGCGGATAAAGCGCATAGGACTGGAACACCATGGCAAGGCCGCGCTCGGCGGGCGCGCGCTCGGTCACATCCTTGCCGTCGATGACGATCTTGCCGCCGGAAACATCTTCCAGCCCGGCAATCAGGCGCAGCAGCGTGGACTTGCCGCAGCCGGAGGGGCCGACGAAGACGACGAATTCGCCGTCATGGATATCGAGATCGATCGACGGGATGACTTTCGCCTCACCGAAGAGCTTGGACACGTTCTGAAGGGAAATGCTGCCCATGTTTGTCGTTCCTTATTTCACGGCGCCGAAGGTCAGGCCACGCACGAGTTGTTTCTGCGAGAACCAGC
This sequence comes from Rhizobium sp. NFACC06-2, assembly GCF_900101425.1. NCBI lineage: Bacteria > Pseudomonadati > Pseudomonadota > Alphaproteobacteria > Hyphomicrobiales > Rhizobiaceae > Rhizobium > Rhizobium sp. NFACC06-2. The sequence continues at coordinate 1,049 of NZ_FMVA01000015.1, forward strand.
CGATGACGAGAATGGGGGCGATCGCCATCATCGAGGCGGCCGAGAGTTTTGCCCAGAACAGCCCCTGCGGACTTGAGAAGGAGGCGATGAAGGCCGTCAGCGGGGCGGCATTGGTGGTCGTCAGCCGGATGGTCCAGAAGGATTCGTTCCAGGCGAGGATGACGTTGAGGAGCAGCGTCGAGGCAATGCCCGGAACCGCCATCGGCGTCAGCACATGCACGATCTCGTTCCACAAGGATGCGCCATCCATGCGGGCGGCTTCCAGAATCTCGCCGGGGATTTCCCGGAAGTAGGTGTAGAGCATCCAGATGACGATCGGCAGGTTGATGAAGGTGAGCATGATGGTGAGCCCGATGCGGGTATCGAGCAGGCCGGCATTGCGGAAGATCAGGTAGATCGGCACCAGCACGGCGACGGCCGGCATCATCTTGGTGGAGAGCATCCACATCAAAATGTCCTTGGTGCGCTTGGTCGGCGAGAACGCCATGGCCCAGGCGGCGGGAATGGCGATGATCAGCGCAATGATCGTCGAGCCGAGCGACAGCACCACCGAGTTCATGAAGGGCTTGAAGTAATCGCGCTGGGTCTGGACCGTCACGTAATTCTCGAGCGTGCCGGACGGAATGAGGCTGAAGCCGGCGATGGCCTCCGGCTCGGTCTTGATCGAGGTGAGGAAGGCATAGAGGATCGGGAAGAACAGCAGCAGCGCCACGGCCCAGGCCGCGATGGAAAAGCCGATCTTTGCGCGAGTGGTTGTCTTGCGGGCCATGATGTTTCCCCCTTACCGGTCGAGGTTCTTGCCGACGGCGCGCATCAGGAAGATGGCGACGATATTGGCGAGGATGACGGCGATGATACCGCCGGCCGAAGCCCCGCCGACGTCATAGCCCAGAAGTGCGGTGCGATAGATGAGGAAGGCAAGGTTGGTGGAAGCGTAGCCTGGGCCGCCATTGGTGGTGACGAGGATTTCCGCGTAGACGCCAAGCAGGAAGATCGTCTGGATCAGAATGACGACGGTGATGGCGCGGGAAAGATGCGGCAACGTCAGATAGATGAAGCGGTTGACGAAGTTGGCGCCATCCATCTCGGCGGCTTCCTTCTGTTCGCCATCGAGCGACTGCAGCGCGGTCAAGAGGATCAGTGTTGCAAAGGGCAGCCATTGCCAGGCGACGATGATGATGATGGACAAGAGCGGAAACTGCGCGAACCAGTCGACCGGCTGGAAACCGAAGAAGCGCGACAGATCGGCAAGCACGCCGTAACCGGGATGCATGATCATGTTCTTCCACACCAAAGCAGCCACCGGCGGCATGACGAAGAAGGGCGAGATGATCATGATGCGCACGATGCCCTGGCCGAAAATGTCATTGTCGAGCAGAAGCGCAATGGCGATGCCGCCAACCACCGTGATGAGCAGCACACCGCCGACGATCAACAGCGTGTTCCAGATCGACTGGAAGAAGGCCGGGTCGGTATAGAAATACTGGTAATTGAACAGACCAGCGAAGCTGACATTGGCCGGGTTGAGGAGATTGTAGTTCTGGAACGAGAACCAGAGCGTCATCGCCAGAGGCACGATCATCCACACCAGAAGCAGCAGCACCGATGGCGCAAGCATGACCCGCGCTAATCCGCTTGTGTTTCGGGTTGCCATGAGTTTCCCCTCCCTGACCGATACCCGCAACGTCTCCGCTGGGGCGTCCCAATTTAACGATTGTCTTAGTGACGATCTTCGCCCGTCGCCGCATGGTAGGTCGCCAGCACCTGATCCACTGCCGCGACCAGAACCTCCTCCATATTCTTTCCTGCAACTGCCGCGAGAGGCAATTCACCGAGATACTGGCGCAGCAGGGGTTCGGGAATTGTCTTCCCATCCAGCGCCTTATGCAAGGCGGAAACGGCCGCAAGCGCTTCCGGCCGCGTCCAGTAATAGCGGATACGGTCGCTGTAGCTGTAGTGGCGCTGCAATCGCAGCGTGATGTCATCGCCATGATAATGTCCGCGCCAGTCGCCAGGTGAGGAAAGCATCAGCTCCTCCATGGTGCGCGCCAAAGGACGGTCGCCATAATCGCCGATCATCTCGGAGGCGATCATGTCGAGAGCGTAAAGCGCCTCGCGATAGGCGAAGGTCAGGCCGGGGCCCACTTTCAGGATGGGATATCCATCGCATACTAGTGTCGTGAGGGCGGCCTGCGTCTGGTAATCGGTGGAATGGGCCTCGAAGACCAGTTGCGGTTCGGCGTCCAGCACGGCGCTCAAGGCGGTGGCCGCTTGCGGGTCGTAAGCGACGACATTGTCGCTGCCGAATTCCACGCCGGGCTGCACGACGAAGGCGATGACCCGTTCGAACGCATCGGAAAGGCCGTGTCGCGCGAATATTTCGCGGTGAAGGTCGATGGTCTGGCGCGCCGCCTGCGGCTGCGTCGGCGCGACCGTGTCGAGCACATGGTCCGCCCCGCCCGGCACCGGCACCTCGGTGCCGAGAATATAAAGCGGTTTCGGCAAGCCGGCAGCCGCGGCGGCCTTTTCGGCGACGGTTGCAAGTTTGGCGGCGCGGTTGGCTATCGTGTCGTCGTCCAGCGCCGCCGGTTCACCGGCGCAACCCATCGAGGCATCGAGATGGATCTTGCGAAAACCCGCCGTCACATAGGCCTCGACCATGGCGGCAGCTTTTGTCAGCGCTTCCTCGGCCGTTTCCCTGCGCCAGGGATTGGGGCCGAGATGATCTCCGCCAAAAATCACCAGTTCGCGGGGCAACCTTTCTTCCTCGGCAATGCTGTTGACGAAGCTGACGAAGTCCCGTGGCGTCATGCCGGTATAACCGCCGAGATGATTGACCTGATTGCAGGTTGCCTCGATCAGCACCGGTGTACTGCCAGCGGCGGCACGGCGGATTGCGGCGCGCAGGACAACGGGATGGGCGGAGCAGACGGAGGTGATGCCGGCGGGCTTGCCGGAGCGGCGCGCGGCGGCGAGATTTTCGAGTATACCGGTCACAGGATTTCCTCCGACAGTTGCGCGGCCAGAAAGGCGTCGAGTTCGGAAAGGCTGGCGGCGCCCTCCATCGGGCCACGGCGGGTGACATTGTGCGCGCCGGCGGCATTGGCATAAGTGAGCGCCTTCTGCGGATGCATGCCGAGGCGGCGGCAGGTGAGATAGGTCGCACCGAAACAGTCGCCGGCACCGGTCGGGTCTATTTCGCGGACCCGCAAGCCGGGGACATCAATTCGTCCATGGGCGCGGCTGAAATGGCTTGCGCCATCCGCGCCGCGCTTCAGCACGATTTCGCCGATACCGGAGGCAAGCAGCTTTTCGATTGCTGCCTCCTCATCATCCAGACCGGAGGCTGCCTGAAGCTCCTCACCGGAGGGCAGGAGAAGATCGGTAACACCAAGCAGATCGTCGATCAGCCTGCGGCCGGCGTTGCCCTGCGCCAGTTCCTTGCGGATGTTGGGATCGAAGGAGACCGAGCCGCCGCGCGCCTTGACGCGTCTGATGGCTTCGAGAATGATTTCGCCAATGCCGGCAATCGCGAAGGCCGATCCCATGACATGCACATGGCCGGCTTTTTCGATGAGAGCCTGCGCTTTAGCCGTCATATGCGTTTCGCTGGCCGCCGAATGGGCGATGTTGAAAACGAAGTCCCTTGCGCCATTTTCCCGGTAACGCACGAAGGCGCTGCCCGTCGGCCGGTCGGGGATGGTGGCGATGGCTGAGACGTCGACGCCGTCGCCGCGCAGCCTCTCGACATTGAGACGGCCGAAATCATCGTCACCCACTGCGGCAATGATGCCGGCGGCTCCGCCGCAGCGCGCCACCTGATCGATGAAGATGGCGGGTGCGCCGCTCGGGAAGGGGCCGATCAGCGCCTGCGGCTCGAGAAAGCCGTTTCCCACCGTCGTCGCCATGATCTCCACGAGGATTTCGCCGGCCGTGATGGTCGGGCCATTCGTGTGCGGCGTCAGTGCGGATGCCTGCCTCATCGTCTCCTCCATATGCATTCGGCTCCCGTCCTTTTGGCGGAGGTAATCCCGCCGTCCCGAGAGCTTCTGGTTTTCGGATATCATTCAAAAATTTACGCGCGTCAATATATGAGATGACGAAAATTTTGTTGCATCGCAGCACGAAGAACGCCTCTGGAAATAATTTTTTATGATATTATTCGCTTTAAAACAGTGAGTTACTGGTTCGAGCGACGATGTCTCCATGCTCCGATTTATTTTCGGACGTTGACAATGGAGCGGATTTTGCGAGATAAAAAATTTACGCATGTATTGTTATGCGTGGACATCCGTAAAGGAGGAGCGGGTCTCATGAGCAAATTAATTGGAATTCTGTCATCGTCCGTCGTTGGCATCGGCCTTTTCGCCGGTCTGGCGCAGGCGGAGGAAATCAACATCGCCACCGTCAACAATGGCGACATGATCATCATGCAGAAGCTTTCCAGCGCCTGGGAGAAGGAGACGGGCAACAAGATCAACTGGATCGTGCTGGAAGAGAATGTTCTGCGCGAACGCGTTACCACCGATATCGCCACCAATGGCGGTCAGTTCGACATCATGACCATTGGCGGTTACGAAGCGCCGATCTGGGGCAAGCAGGGCTGGCTGGCGCCTGTCGACGATCTTGGCGACGATTACGATTACGCCGATCTGCTCGATCCGATCAAAAAGGGCCTGACTGTCGACGGCAAGCTTTACGCGGTGCCGTTCTACACCGAAAGCTCGTTCACGCTTTACCGCAAGGATCTGTTCGACGCCGCCGGCCTGAAGATGCCGGATAATCCGACCTACGACCAGATCAAGGATTTCGCCGCCAAGCTGACCGACAAGTCGAAACAGCAATATGGCATCTGCCTGCGCGGCAAGCCGGGCTGGGGCGAGAACATGGCTTTCCTCGGCACCATGATCAACACCTATGGCGGCCGCTGGTTCGACATGGACTGGAAACCGCAGTTGACGAGCGAGCCTTGGAAAAAGGCGATCTCGGATTATGTGGCGCTGATGACCTCCTACGGCCCGCCCGGCGCGGCCGCCAATGGCTTCAACGAGAACCAGACGCTGTTTTCATCCGGCCGCTGCGCCATGTGGATCGACGCTACCTCTGCGGCGGGCCGCGTTTATGACCCCAAGCAGAGCCAGGTTGCCGACAAGACCGCGTTTACGCGTGCTCCGGTGGAGGTAACGCCGAACGGTTCGAGCTGGTCGTGGTCCTGGAACCTTGCAATCCCAAACAGCACGAAGAAGCTTGAAACCGCCAAGTCTTTCGTGAAATGGGCGACCTCGAAGAACTATGTGAAGACGGTTGGCGAAAGCGAAGGCTGGGTGGCCGTGCCCCCGGGCACGCGCAAATCCACCTATGAGCTGCCGGAATACAAGAAGGCGGCGCCCTTTGCGGATACGGTGCTGAAAGCCATCATGTCTGCCGACCCGTCCAAGCCGACCAAGGATCCGGTGCCCTATACCGGCGTGCAGTTCGTCGCCATACCGGAATTCCAGTCCATCGGCACGATTGTCGGCCAGCAGATCGCCGCTGCCCTTTCCGGCCAGCAGACCGTCGATGCGGCGCTCGAAGGCGCACAAAAACAGGTCGAGCGTGACATGACCCGCGCGGGCTACATCAAGTAGCCGCGTCCTCCCGGCGTGCCGCCCGTTCGTCACTTTGGCGGCGGGCGGCATGGGTGGGGCTTTCGCGCCCGCCTCCTCATTCCTGTGCTTGTCACAGGAATCTAGCCAGCCCAAGTCCTTGGGCTGGAAGGACTCTCTTGCCGCGTGAGAGCCGCGTCGGCTGGATTCCTGCAACAAGCAGGAATGAGGGGAGTGAGGAAAAGCATCGAACAACAAAAGAGCATGGACAGATTACCCGCCATGCATCACGGAGATCGACATGAGATTGAAGAACAAAGTCGCGCTGATTACCGGCGCCGCCCGCGGCATCGGCCTTGGTTTCGCGCAGGCTTTTGCCAATGAAGGTGCGAAGGTGATTATCGCCGATATCGATATTGCCCGCGCGACGAGTTCCGCCGCCGCCATCGGCCCTGCCGCCAAGGCCGTGAAGTTGGATGTAACCGATCTTTCCGAGATCGACGCCGTGGTAAAGGCGGTGGATGAGGAATTCGGCGGCATCGACATTCTCGTCAACAATGCCGCGATCTTCGACATGGCGCCGATCAATGGCATTACCGAACAGAGTTATGAGCGGGTCTTCGACATCAATCTCAAGGGACCGCTGTTCATGATGAAGGCGGTTTCCAATGTGATGATCGAGCGCGCGCGCGGCGGCAAGATCATCAATATGGCGAGCCAGGCCGGCCGTCGCGGCGAAGCGCTCGTCACGCTTTATTGCGCTTCCAAGGCGGCGATCATTTCCGCCACGCAGTCGGCGGCGCTCGCGCTCGTCAAGCATGGCATCAATGTCAACGCCATTGCACCGGGCGTGGTGGATGGCGAGCACTGGGAAGTGGTCGATGCGGAATTTGCCAAATGGGAAGGCCTGAAGCCGGGTGAGAAGAAGGCGGCGGTGGCGAAATCCGTGCCGATCGGCCGTTTTGCGACGCCCGATGACATCAAGGGTCTTGCGGTTTTCCTCGCCTCTTCCGACAGCGACTATATTCTCGCCCAGACATATAATGTCGACGGCGGCAACTGGATGAGCTGAAAAGCCGGAGATGACCATGCATGCCATTCAATTCGTCGAGAAGGGACAGGCCGTTCTGGCGGAAGTTCCCGTTGCCGATCTGCCGCCTGGCCACGCGCTCGTGCAGGTCAAGGCTTCGGGCCTCTGCCACACCGATATCGATGTGCTTCACGCGCGTTACGGCGACGGCGCCTTTCCGGTCATTCCGGGGCATGAATATGCCGGTGAAGTTGCGGTCGTGGCCGCCGATGTGACGGGCATAAAGGCCGGCGACCGGGTGGTGGTCGATCCGAATCTGCCGTGCGGCACCTGCCCAAGCTGCCGTAAGGGGCTCACCAATCTTTGCAGCACCCTGAAGGCCTATGGCGTTTCCCATAACGGTGGTTTTGCGGAATTTAGCCTGGTGCGCGCCGATCACCTGCATGGCATTGGTTCCATGCCCTATCACGTCGCGGCGCTGGCCGAACCACTTGCCTGCGTCGTCAACGGCATGCAGAGCGCGGGCATTGGCGAGAACGGAACGGAGGCTGAAAATGCGCTGGTTTTCGGAGCCGGTCCCATCGGCCTGCTGCTTGCCCTGTCGCTGAAAGCGCGCGGCATCGAGACGGTGACGATTGCCGATATCAACGAAAGCAGGCTGGCTTTTGCCGAAGGTCTCGGGCTTCAGGTGGCGGTTTCCGGTTCGGAACCTCTCCTGCGGCAACAGAAGTCTTTCGATGTTGTCGCCGATGCGACGGGTATCGCCCCCGTTGCGGAAGCGATGATCCCGCTGGTTGCCGATGGCGGCACGGCACTGTTCTTCGGGGTCTGCGCGCCGGATGCCCGCATTTCGGTCGCACCCTTCGAAATCTTCAGGCGTCAGCTGAAGCTTGTCGGCTCGCATTCGTTGAACCGCAACATACCGCAGGCGCTCGCCATTCTGGAAACGGATGGCGATGTCATGGCGCGGCTCGTCTCGCACCGGCTGCCGCTTTCGGAGATGCTGCCGTTTTTCACGAAGAAACCATCCGATCCGGCCACCATGAAAGTGCAATTTGCAGCCGAATGATCGTTTGGTGGTTGATAACCGCAGTCGACCGGCTTTTCGTGCGAAGGCCGGTCGATATAAAGTACCACATGTAATATTTCATGGGGGCAAGCACTTTGGCCAAATCTATCAGGACGATGGAAGAGTTTTCGGAATTCGTCGGCCTTTCGCGCCCGACTGTTTCGAAATACTTCAATGATCCGGCCTCGGTCCGCAAGAAGACGCGGGATGCCATCGAGGATGCGCTGAAGAAATCGGGTTTCCGGCCCAATATTTTCGCCGTCAATCTCAACCGCCGCCGCTCCAATATCATCGGCATCATCATCCCGAACTCCACCGATCCGTTCTATATGGCGCTGACGAGCCGTATTGAACTCATCGCCAACGAAGCGGGCTTCCTTGCTTTCGTGCTCTCATCGGATGGCAAGGCGGAAATCGAAGACCGCGCCATCCGCACTTTCAAGTCGATGAATGTCGCCGGCGCGATCATCGCGCCGCTGGGCGTCAAATCCCACCGCGCCACGCTGGAGCAACTCGCCGCCAGCATTCCGATTGTTTATGTCGATTCGCCGCTCGACGAGACCTCGGCCTTTGTTGGCACCGACAACCGCCAGAGTGTGGGGCTGATGGTGGATTATCTCTGCCGCTCGGGCGAGCCGCCCTGTTTCTTCGACATGCCGCAGGTCAATACCAATGCCGCCACGCGTCGCACCGCCTATGAGGAGGCCATGCGGCGCCTTGGTTTCGAGCCGCAGGTGATCAACGTTCCGGATATTGTCACCTGGGATTTCGAGCGTTTCGCCTTCGATGAGGCGGGCCGGCTGCTGGAAGGGGCGGGGTCTCTGCCATCGCGCACCATTCTGTGCGCCAACGACCGTATCGCCTTCGGTGTCATCGCAGCCGCCTTCCAGAAGGGCCTCAGGGTCGGCCATGGTGCGGATTATGACCTCAGGGTCGCCGGCCATGACGATCATCCGCTGTCGCGTTATGCCTGCCCGCCGATTACCACCGTGGCGCAGAATTATAATGAGATCGGCAGGCTGTCGATCGAGCTTCTGTTGCAGAAGCTGGACGAGGAGGCGGATGATACGACGCGGATGCGCGAGCGCATTCTCCTCAGCGCCGATCTGATGCTGCGCAAATCGGCCTGATGATTTGTTAGATAAGCTAAACAAAGAATCTGATTTTCTAAATAGAACTAATATTTGAACGCTCCTCAAGGTTGCTTTGGGAGGCGACCGCGAGAGCCGGCGCAAAGGCGTGCCGGTATCCGGGAGGAACGTTGGATCGTCATGCCGGCCATGCCGCGAGGGATAAGCCTTCGCTGCCTCGGTGTCGCATGGCCTTCGCCGGGCTGACTGGACATTCTCGCCAGCAATTTCCCCAGCGAAGGATGTCGCGGGTCTGGTGCCCGGCCTCTTCATTGCCTTCGCCTCTTCGTCTTCAACCACTTCTATTCGGTGCATTACGGTTACAATCCGCCGACACCGTTCAATTTCCGTCTGGTGGTCGTCACGGGTCTGCGCGCAATCCTGCCGACGCTGACGCCGCTGATCCTCATCATCGGCATTGCCAGCGGCCTGTTCACGCCGACGGAAGCGGCGGCCATCGCGGTGGTTTACGTAGCGGTGCTCGGCGTCATCGTTTACCGCACCCTGCCGGTGCGGGAGCTGCCGGAAATATTGATCTCGACGGCGCGCATTTCCGGCACCATCCTGTTCATCGCCGCCACCTCGCAGCTTGCCCCCCGGGTCTTCACCTTCGATGGGCTGCCCGCCAGCGCTTTTCGGCTGTCACGCCGGCCAGAGGGAAACAGTGGTTCCATTGCGCCTGCGCCTTCACCGAATGGATCAGCCGCTGGTTCTGCAATTCCTCGGGGAGGAATTTACCCGCACCCTGATAATTCGGCGAACAGACCGGCAGGAATTCCTCCTCCACCAGCCCTTCCACGAAGAGGCCCGGCCAGCGGCCATCGCCATGGCGCAATTCTATATCGACAAGTTCCTGCGAAAAATCGGTCGGCTCGTTGGTGCCGTCGAGGCGCACTTCCAGTTCCGGGTGTTCCTCCAGAAAGGAACCGAGACGCGGCAGCAGCCATTTGTTGGAAATGGTCGGCGTCGCCCGGATCGTCAGCGTGGTGACAGAGCGGAAGCCGCGAATACTGTCTGTGGCGTCCAATATGTTCTCGATCTGGGCGGTGATCCTCGAAAAATAGCGCTCGCCCGCCTCCGTCAATGTCACCTTGCGGCCGGTTCGCGCCATCAGGGTCGTGCCGAGCTGGCCTTCCAGCAACTGGATCTGCTGGGAAACGGCCGAAGGTGTGACGCTCAGTTCCTCCGCCGCCCGCGAAATGCTGCCGGCCCTTGCCGCGGCGTGGAAAACGAGGATCGATTTTATTGGGATTTGCGTGGGTAGGGCTTTGCTCAACGGAATACGGCGGTCACCTGAGTATCACAGGTGACCGCCGTGTTGAAAAGCGTTGAACGCGAGGCTTTTAGCGGTGGCTCGGCAGTTTCGGCAGGAACACCGTGAGCAGGCCGAGCAGCGGCATGTAGGAGCAGATGCGGTAGACGAATTCGATGCCCTCCTTATCCGCATAAACGCCAAGAACCGCAGCACCGATGCCGCCGAAACCGAAGGCGAAACCGAAGAACATGCCGGCGATGAGGCCGACGCGGCCCGGCACCAGTTCCTGTGCGAACACGACGATGGCCGAGAAGGCGGAGGAGAACACGAAGCCGATGACAACGACGAGAATGGCCGTCCAGAACAGGTTCGCATAGGGCAGCAGCAGCGCGAAGGGAATGACGCCGAGGATCGAGAACCAGATGACGACGCGTGAGCCGAAACGGTCGCCGATCGGGCCGCCGAAGAACACGCCCAGTGCCGAAGCGCCGAGGAAGAGGAACAGCAGAACCTGCGCGTCCTGAACACCAAGACCGAATTTGTCGATGGTGTAGAAGGTGAAGTAGCTCGACAGGCTGGCGAGATAGGCATTCTTGGTGGCGGTCAGAACCACCAGCACCAGAAGCGTCATCATGACAGTGCCACGCGCAAGCGGAAGGGTGCGGCTGGCCGGCGCCTTTCCGACCGTTGCGCGGCGGTGGCGGGCGTACCAGACGCCAACCCAGGAAAGCACGCCAAAACCGACAAGCGCGATCAGCGAGAACCAGCTGAGGCTCGTCTGGCCGAGCGGGATGACGATGAAGGCGGCGAGTAGCGGGCCAATGGCCGTGCCGGTATTGCCGCCCACCTGGAAGAAGGATTGTGCCAGACCGTGACGGCCGCCGGATGCCAGGCGCGCAACGCGGGAAGCTTCCGGATGGAAGATCGCCGAGCCGATGCCGATGAGGCAGGCGCCGATCACCAGAACCTCGAAACTATGGGCAAAGGCGAGCGTGATGAGGCCGGCGCAGGTGGAGAGCATGGCCACGGGCAAGGAGAACGGCATGGGCCAGCGGTCGGTCACCATGCCGACAACCGGCTGCAGCAGCGAGGCGGTGACCTGAAAAGCGAAGGTAAGCAGGCCGATCTGCATGAAATCGAGCGCGTAATTGGCTTTCAGCAACGGGTAAAGCGACGTCAGCAGCGATTGCATGATGTCGTTCAGCATGTGGCAGAAGCTCGCGGCTGCGATGATTGAAAACGCCGTGCGTTGCGGGTTGAAGCTGGTGCCGGCGCTGGTAACAGTGGCCATGATGAAGTCCTCTCGGGTTCCCCGCGGAAGACGGGAAACATGTCTTTATTTCTTCCCGCTTTTATTCATATTGTTTCTGGCCTGCATTTGTGTTCTGGACGATTTTCTTTGTGAGTGGGCCAAATGGCAAAAATCAAATCGCGGCAGCCTTCAGGACTGACGCATGACGAGCATGAACGTAGCCTGAAATTGATCGACGGCACCAATGAGCCGGTGCTGGCGCTTTGCCGCGTTTACCCCACCGGGCACCGGACGCCGCCCCACAGCCATAGCCGCGTGCAGATCTGGTGCGCCCGTCAGGGCGTCGTGCTTGTCAGCACTGCGGATGGTCGCTGGATGATACCGCCCGGTCATGGGTTGCTCATACCCGCCGGGCTGCAACATGAGGCGGAAACCATCTCGACGGTGGAGATGCATTCGATCTACGTCCATCCGGACCTGTTTCATGCGGGCGCACCGCGCGTGGTGGAAATAACCGATCTCGCCTCCAGCCTTATTTCGGAATTGCTGGGTGAAGAACACCAGCCGACGGCTTTTCACCGGCAGGGCCTTGTGCGGGCGCTGTTGCTGGACGAGGTCAACCGCCTGCCGGAAAGGCCGCTCGGACTGCCTTTTCCAGATAATCAGCGTCTGGCGGCGCTGTGTCGTGATTTCCTGAAAAAGCCGGTGGCGCGGGTGGAGATCGATGACTGGGCGGCGGCCATGGGCATCAGCCGCCGCTCGTTTACGCGGCTGTTCCGTAAGGAACTGGGGTTGAGTTTCGTCACCTGGCGCCAGCAGGCCTGTATCTTCGCCTCTCTGCCGAGACTGGCGGCCGGCGAAGCGGTGACCAATGTGGCGCTGGATGCCGGTTATGAAAACATCCCGGCTTTCACCACCATGTTCCGGCGAATGCTGGGCAGTTCACCAAGGGCCTATCGGCAGGCGGCGCGGCAGCGCAGCGCTGCTTTTTCCGATTTCGAAGAGATCGAAGGTTAAGCCGCAGTCGCCCGCATGTCGCGGCGGAAATCGGAAGGCGACATGCCGGCGATCTGGCGGAAGGCCTTGTTGAAGGCGCTGACCGAGCCGAAGCCGCTTTCCATGGCGATTTGCAGAATATTGTCCTTGCCGGTCATCAGCATCGCCTGCGCGCGGGAGAGCCGCAGCAGGGTCAGATATTTGATCAGCGTCATGCCGGTGGATTTGCGGAACAGGTTCATCGCATATTTCGGGTGCAGCGAGGCGGCGCGGGCGATTTCCGTCGCGTCGATATCGTCGAGAAAATTAGCGGCGATGAAGTCGCACATGCGCACCACACCGATGGAGGGCGCCATGCCCTCGTCATCCTGTCTGCGTTTTCCATCGAGAGCGGATGATATGACGGAGTAAGGCTCCAGAAACATCCGCTCGACCCGCAGCAGCAGTTCCTCCACCGCGTGCTGGGCTTTTGCCGGATCGCCCGAAGTGACGTAGCGGAACCAACGGCCGAAATTTTCTGCATCCGCCCTGTCCGTCTCGGCACTCACCATCGTCGCACCGCCCATCAACTGGCTGGAGACGGCGGCCGGCAGGCGCATGCGGAAGAAATGCACGAGCGGCAGGTGCGCGCCTGCATAAAAGGAATCGTCGGAGGAATGGTCCATCTGGTGCGGCTGGCCGCCCCAGAAGATGCACATCTGGCCGGCATCGAGCGAGAGCTCGTGATCGCCCATGCGATAATGCACCGATCCCGACATCACGTAATTCACTTCCACCTGCGCGTGCCAGTGAGGCCTGAGCATGATGGGCGGATGATTGTGAAAAAGCTGCAGCGTTGTCGGCATGCCTTCGATGCTGCTTGCACCCGGCTGGTAGAAGGCTCTTTCAGCAATCTTACTTTCCGCCAAATCGATGTTCCCTTTTTACGAGACAGATTTCCTGTCCCCGCTAATGTGCCCATGTTCGCTGAAGAACGGCAATTGAAAAAGGGAGGTTTTCAATGTGCTTGAAATTTCTTGGCGCGTCTACGGCCATGCTGCTTCTCGCAGCCCCGGCTTTCGCGCAAACCGAGACCGTTACCATCTGGAGCTGGAATGTCGCGGCTTCCGCGCTGAAATCCACGGTAGAGGGCTTCAACAAGCAGAATCCAGATATCAAGATCGTCGTTGAAGACCTTGGAAACAATCAGGTTTTTGACAAGACGCTGGCTGCCTGCGCAGCCGGGGGCGATGGTCTTCCTGACATCGTCACCATTGAAAATTTCGAGGCGGAACTGTTCTGGAGTCGTTTTCCCGATTGTTTCGCCAATCTGACCGAGCTTGGCTATACGCCTGAGAAACAGGCGCTTTTCCCTGATTTCAAGCGCACGGAACTGGAGGTTGACGGTGTCGCCTATGCGGTGCCGTGGGATTCCGGTCCGGTGGCGGTATTTTATCGCCGCGACTTCTATGAGAAGGCAGGCGTCGATCCGGCCTCCATCAGAAGCTGGGATGATTTCATCGCCGCCGGCAAGAAGGTCATGGCCGCCAATCCCGGCACCGTCATGGCGCAGGCCGATTTCAACGGCGATAGCGAATGGTTTCGCATGATCGCCAATGAGCAGGGATGCGGTTACTTTTCGACCGATGGCCAGAACATCACCATTAACCAGCCTGCCTGTGTCGCGACCCTAGAAAAGGTCAAGGAAATGAAGGACGCCGGCATCATCACGGCGGCGATCTGGGATGAGAAAATCCAGGCCAATACCGCCGGCAAGGCCGCCAGCCAGATGTATGGCGCCTGGTATGAAGGCACGGTTCGTTCCGGCTCTCCTGATCTTTCCGGCAAATGGGGCGTCTATCTGATGCCGAGCCTGACGCCGGATGGTCCGCACGCCGCCAATCTCGGCGGTTCGTCGCTGGCGATCAGCTCGACATCCGAACACAAGGAAGCGGCGTGGAAATATATCGATTACGCGCTCACCACCAATGAAGGACAGGTGACGATGCTGAAATCCTTCGGCCTCGTTCCTTCGCTGCTGTCTGCCATCGACGATCCTTTCGTCAAGGAAAAGCAGGCCTATTGGGGCGGACAGGCGGTGTGGACCGATATTCTCGCCACCCTGCCGAAGATCGTGCCCAGCCGCGGCACCGCGTTCCAGTCGGATGCCGATGCGATCTACAAGGCGACGCAGACGAAATATTTCGCGGGCGGTTATCCCAATGCGAAAGCGGCGCTCGACGATGCCGCCAAGCAGATCGAAACGGCAACGGGGCTCCCTATCGCGCAGTAAGCCTTCGCTGGTTTAGGCGGGCGGGTGCCACAAGTTTCTTCTCCCCGAGGGGGAGAAGTCCGCGGCAGCGGGATGAGGGGGCGAGCGTAGAGATATACCGAGAGCCAGCCCCCTCATCCGACCCTTCGGGCCACCTTCTCCCCCTCGGGGAGAAGAAATAGGCCGCACCGTTTTGCAATGGCATTTTCCCGGAACCGGGGCCGGGCTTGCCGCAAAGCATATCGACACGGCGACGGGGTTTCCCGTCGCGTAGTAAGCTGGCGGCCAGGATCGAGCGGGTGCCACAAGTTTCTTCTCCCCGAGGGGGAGAAGTCCGCGGCAGCGGGATGAGGGGGCGAGGGTAAAGATATACCGAGAGCCAGCCCCCTCATCCGACCCTTCGGGCCACCTTCTCCCCCTCGGGGAGAAGAAAATAGGCCGCACCGTTTTGCAAAGGCATTCCCCGCATAGGGGCGCGCTCTTTCTGAAGCTTTTCCATCTATCCGGACACCATCCGGCACATGGGGGTCGTCATGCCGTCCAGGAACAGGATCGCTTATGCGTTCCTTGCGCCCTATCTCCTGATTTTCGCCACCTTCTGGGTCTGGCCGATCATCAGCTCGTTCATGCTGTCGTTCCAGAATACCCGCATCAACCCATGGCGGTTTGCGCCCTCCATGAACTGGGGGCGGCTCGTTTCCGATCCGGCCTTTTATAATGCGCTCTATAATACGCTGATCATTCTGGTCATTCAGGTGCCCGTGATGATCGCGCTCGCTACCGTCATGGCGGTGCTCTTGAATTCGCCTCTTCTGAAGGCGCGGCCCCTTTACCGCTTCGCCTTCTTTGCTCCTGTCGTCGTTGGCGAGGTGGCCTATGCGGCGGTGTTTCGGCTGATGTTCAGCGCCGATTTCGGCATCATCAACAAGCTCATCACCTCCGTCGGCCTTTCGCCCATCTCGTGGTTCGACAATGCCAATGCGGCCATGGCGCTGGTCATCATCGCGGTGACATGGCGCTGGGCAGGGTATAACGCCATCATCATTCTGGCCGGCCTGCAATCCATCCCCGGCGATGTTTATGAAGCGGCGACGCTGGACAAGGTGAGCAAGCGCCAGCAGTTCTTTTATATCACCCTGCCGCTCCTCAAACCCATCATCCTCTTCTGCGTCGTGCTCTCGGTCATCGGCACCATGCAGCTGTTTGCCGAACCCTTCCTCATCACCAACAGGGGCGGGCCGGGCGGCGGCACGGAGACGCTGGGGCTGTTCCTTTATCGGCAGGGCTTCACTTCGCTCAATTTCGGTTATGCCTCGGCCATTGCCTACACCATGGCGGCGCTCGCCATCGCCATTTCACTCCTCAATCTCTGGGTCGGGAGGGAGCCGAAATGAGATCGAAATCGAGATCGCTTTTCTGGCAGAAGATCGCCCTGCATGCGGCGCTGACACCGCTTGCCATCATCTGGCTGTTTCCGCTGTGGATGATGTTCGTGTTTTCGACCATGCCGGATTACGGCATCTTCAGCCCGGATATCGTGCTGGTGCCCTCCACCAATTTCGTTGAGAATTTCAACAACCTGCAGGCGGACACCAATTTCCTGCGGGCCATGTTCATCTCGATCACCGTCGCCGTCATTTACACCGTGCTTTCGGTGTTCCTGACGTCAATGGCCGGCTGGGCGCTGGCGCGTTACCGTTTTGCCGGACGCGGGGTGGTGATCGCCATCATTCTCGGCACCATCACTTTGCCTTTCGCCGTCGTCGTCATCCCGCAATTCATCATGGTGGCGCGGGAGTTCAAGCTCGCCAACACATGGGTGGCGCTGATCGTGCCGCCGCTGTTCAACTCGCTCGGCGTACTGTTCATGCGGCAATCCTTCTCGATGATGCCGACGGAGCTTTTCGATGCGGCACGGGTGGAGGGCGTCAAGGAATGGCAGATCTTCCTGCGCATCGCTTTGCCGCTCGCGCGGCCCACCATGGCGGCGCTCTCCATCATCCTCTTCCTGGCCTCGTGGAACAATTACCTCTGGCCGCTTCTCATCAATTCCCGCCCAGGAATGATGACCGCACCCGTGGCGCTTGGCACCCTCATCGGGCTGACCAAAGTGTCATGGGGCGGCATCATGGCCGGCGCGGTGCTGCTCACCGCACCCATTCTCGTGGTTTTCGTGGCTTTGCAGCGTCACTTCATCGCCGGCATCTCCGCCGGGGCAGTCAAGTAAGGGGAGGCCGCATGGCGGAACTTTCGCTCAAGAACGTGGTCAAGCGTTACGGCGCGCTGGAAGTGATCCATGGCGCAAATCTCGAGGTGAAGGACGGGGAATTTGTCGTTTTCGTCGGCCCCTCCGGCTGCGGCAAATCCACGCTTCTCAGAATGATCGCCGGGCTGGAGGATATTTCCGGCGGCGATATCGTGATTGGCGGCAGAACGGTCAGCGACGCCGATCCGGCCGATCGCGGCATTGCCATGGTGTTCCAGTCCTATGCGCTTTATCCGCATATGACGGTTGCCGAAAACCTCTCTTTCGGCCTTAGAATGAACGGTAACCCGAAGGCGGATACGCAAAAGCGGGTCAACCGCGCCGCCGAAATCCTGCAGATCAACGAGCTGATGGAGCGCCGGCCGAAGCAGCTGTCGGGTGGCCAGCGCCAGCGCGTCGCCATCGGCCGCGCCATCGTGCGCGAACCGCAGGTGTTTTTGTTCGATGAGCCTCTGTCCAATCTCGATGCCGAATTGCGGGTGCAGATGCGGGTGGAAATCTCGCGGCTGCACAAGCAGCTCGGCACCACGATGATTTATGTGACGCATGACCAGACCGAGGCGATGACGCTGGCCGACAAGATCGTGGTGCTGCGGGCCGGCAATATCGAGCAGGTCGGCGCGCCGCTCAATCTCTATGACGATCCCGCCAACCGCTTCGTTGCCGGTTTCGTCGGTTCGCCGAAGATGAATTTCCTCGACGCCACCATCATCGGCAGCGGCGCCGACAGCGTCAAGCTCGCTCTCGACAGCGATCCAGCGGTGCGGCTGAGCCTGCCGGTGAAAAGCCGTTTGAGCGAGGGAGCCAAGGTTTCGCTCGGCATCCGGCCGGAGCATTTTGCCGATGCGGGCGGGGGCGATGCCGATCTCACCGTTCATGTCGATGTCGCCGAACATCTCGGCAATACCAGCTATGTCTATGCCCGAACCGAAGGCGGCGAGCAGCTCATCATCGAGCGACCGGAGTCGCGCGATGTCGGCAATCGTGACCGGCTGACGGTCGGCCTTTCCGCCCGCCGCGCTTTCCTTTTCGACAGCAGGGGCGAACGCCTGCGCTGAACCCTTTCCCAAGCACCCAAGACTGATATGAAGGACGAGGATTTCATGACGACCGAACAACCGATCCGCTGGGGCATCATCGGCCCGGGCACCATCGCCAGAACCTTTGCTGACGGCATTGCCCATTCCCGCACCGGCAGGTTAGAGGCCATCGCCACCCGCAATCCGGACAAGCCCGGCCTTGCCGAAGCTTTTGCCGGCGCGCGCATTATCAAGGGTTACGATGCCCTGCTTGCCGATCCCGCTATCGATGCGGTCTATATCGCCACACCCCATACCGGCCATGCCGAATGGGCGATCAAGGCGATCCGGGCCGGCAAGAACGTGCTGGTGGAAAAACCCATCGCGCTTTCCGCCTATGATGCCGACGCCATTTTCCACGAGGCGAAAAAGGCCGGTGTCTTCGCGGGCGAGGCCTATATGTACCGCCTGCACCCGCAGACGGCGAAACTGCTGGAGCTGGTGAAAGCCCGGGCGGTGGGCGATATCCGCATCATCCGCTCCAGCTTCGGTTTCAACATGGGCTCGTTCCGGGCCGATCACCGGCTGTTCGCCAATGAGACGGCGGGCGGCGGCATTCTGGATGTCGGCGGTTATCCGGTTTCCATGGTGCGGATGATCGCAGGTGCCGTGGAGGGCAAACCTTTCGCCGAACCGGAAAAGGTCGCGGGTGCGGCGCATCTCGGCCAGTCGGGCGTTGATGAATGGGCCTCGGCGGTGCTGAAATTCGCAAACGGCATCGTCGCCGAAGTCTCATGCTCGATCATGGCGGCGCAGGACAATGTGCTGCGCATCATGGGCTCGGAAGGGCGCATAGAAGTCAAGGATTTCTGGTTCGCCGCCGGCCACAAGGGCGGCACCGGGCGGATCGATATCATCAGGGGCGACAAGGTGGAAACCATCGAGTTGCCGGAGGATCGCTGGCTTTATTCCTTCGAGGTCGACGCGGCCGGTGAGGCGATCCGGCAGGGAAAAAAGGAATTCGATGCACCCGGCATGGCCTGGGCGGACAGCCTCGGTAATCTGCGTGTCATGGATCAATGGCGGGCTTCCGTCGGGCTGGAATACAGCATTGAAAAAGCAACGTCGCGCGTTGCCAATATTGCCGGCGGCAAGGTCGTGGCCGGAAACGCAGTGCCGAAGCGGCAGATTCCGGGCCTTGCCAAACCCGCTTCCGTGGTCGCGCTCGGTTTCGAATTCTTCCCCAATTTCGCTTCCGCATCCCTGACGCTGGATGCCTTTTACGAGGCGGGCGGCAATCTCTTCGATACGGCCTATGTTTATGGCGCAGGCAGGACGGAGACGATTTTCGGCGACTGGCACACCAGCCGCAACGTGCCGCGTGAAGAGATCGTACTGATCGGCAAGGGTGCACATTCGCCGCTCTGCTATCCTGACATGATCGCAAAGCAGCTCGATCAGTCGCTCGCGCGGCTGAAGACGGATTATGTCGATGCCTATTTCATGCATCGCGATAATCTGGAGGTTCCGGTCGGCGAGTTCGTCGATGCCATGGATGCCGAAGTCCGGCGCGGACGCATTCGCGGCATTTTCGGCGGCTCGAACTGGACGCGCGAGCGCATGGACGAGGCGGCCGCCTATGCTGCGAAGAACGGCAAGCAGGCTCCGGCCGCGCTTTCCAACAATTTCTCGCTGGCGGAAATGCTCGATCCCATCTGGGCGGGCTGCGTTGCTGCATCAGACGATGAGTGGAAGGAATGGCTGCAATCGCGCCAGATTCCCAATTTCGCCTGGTCCAGCCAGGGGCGCGGATTTTTCACGGACAGGGCAGGGCGCGATAAGCATGACGATGAAGAAATCGTCCGCGTCTGGTATTCCGACCGCAACTTCGTCCGCCGCGACCGGGCGATCGAGCTTGCCCAAAAACTCGGCCGCCACCCGATCCATATTGCGCTCGCTTATGTCATCGCCCAGCCTTTCCCGGTCATTCCGCTGATCGGGCCGCGCACGATTGCGGAGCTGGAAGACAGTCTTTCGGCGCTGGATATCAAACTGACGGCCGAGCAGGTGAAGTGGCTGGAGGCGTGAAAGGTAATGAGACGGCGGATTTATCCGCCGTCTCCATGAGTAGGGCAAGGCGTTGCGGCATATTTCTTCTCCCCGCCGGGGAGAAGGTGGCCCGAAGGGTCGGATGAGGGGGCTAGCTCTCCGCATATCTCTACCCTTGCCCCTCATCCCGCTGCCGCGGACTTCTCCCCGGGTGGGGAGAAGAAACAGGCGGTAACCGCTCGTTCCAACTGGCGATCTTCGAGGTGGAGATGTTATCTTCCACCTTCATTCCTTCCCCGGTGACTGCTAAAGCGTAGGCTCATAAACCGTGCGGCCTGGCGTTGCAGGCAAATGATATACCGGGGTTCCCATGAGCGATATAGACCGAAGCCGTGCTCAGCAACTGATGCGGGAAGCGGATATTGAGGCGCTGGTGCTTTTCCAGCCCGAAGCCTTCCGTTATGCGGTCGGCGCCCATGCCGGTGTCGCGACCATGTGGGGCAGGGCGGGTTCGGCGATTGCGCTGGTGCCGGCCGATGCCGGGGCGGGGCTGGCGGCTATCGTCAGCGATCATGCCGCCCCGCTTGTCAGGAGGGCCGCGCGGGATATCGATCTGCGCTGCCATCGTATCTGGATCGATATGGTCGATCTGTCGGGTACCGAAACCATCGCGCAGGTGGACGATGCCTATCGCCGCAACAATTCCGCTGGCCCGAGGCCGGAAACGTTTGATCGCGCCGCTTGTTTCGGCCTGCTGGCTGACCTGCTGCGGGAGCGGGGGCTGTTGGCGGCGCGCATTGGCGCAGACCTGGAATTCATGCCCGCCGCCGATTTTCTGGCGCTGCGTCAGGCGCTGCCCGATGTCGACTGGGTTGACGGATCGGCCGTGCTGCGCGGTCTGCGCGCCGTGAAATCCGAGCGTGAGATCGAGCTTCTGAGGCGTGCGGCGACTGCTGCGGAGGCCGGGCTGGTCGCGATGGCCGCTGCCGTCAGGCCTGGCGCGGCGCTCGGCGGGCTTTCCGCCGCCTGGAAGGCCGGCGCACAGGCCCATGCCGCGAAATCCGGGTTTTCGCTGAGCGGCCATTGGGACTACATATCCGTCGGACCTGCTTTGTCGGATATGGCGGCGGTTGTCACGCCGGGCGCGCTCATCAAGGCCGATGTCGGCACGCTGGTCGACGGTTATTCATCGGATGGCGCGCGGAGTTTTTCGTGGGGGCCGGTCTCGCCGCTGGCCGCCGATGTTTTCAGCGCCCTGGAAGCGGCCTTTGCCAGCGGGCTCGAAGCGATTCGTCCCGGCAATACATTCGGTGCTGTGCACGCCGCCATGCTGGCCTCGATGCGCAGGCAAGGTTTCAGCGAATATTATCGCGGCCATTTCGGGCATTCCGTCGGCGGTGGCGTGGGCATCGAGGAATGGCCGTTCTTTTCCCATGACAATCCGGAAATCATTCTTCCCGGCATGGTCGTTGCGGTTGAAGCGCCGTTTTATGGCGAAGGACTGGGCGCGCTGATGATCGAGGACCAGTTCCTCGTCACCGCCTCCGGCGCGGAATGCATGAACAGCCTGCCACGCGCCCTGCGGGATTTATCGGCGAACTGAGCGCCGGATCAGAGGAAATCGTCGCGGCGCGGGGTAAAGCAGTCGATCAGCTCGCCCTCTTCCAGACACAGGCAGCCGTGCTCGATATGGCCGGGAATGACGAGGCTATCGCCCTTCTGAAGATCGTAGGCCTCACCGTCGCGATAAAAGCGGAAGCTGCCGCTGGCGACATAGGTGGATTGCACATGCGGATGGCTGTGCAGCCTGCCTTCGGCGCCGGTCTTGAAGCGGAAGGAGACCACCATCAGTTCCGGCGCTTCGGAAAGCACGGTGCGCTCCACGCCATCGTCGGGGGAAACGGTGGGAAAGGTCGGAAGCTGCTGCATATCGTTCTCCTCAGTCATGCAATGCGGTTTAAACATCTAGTCTCAGCGCGGCGCGCGCAGCATGGAGCGATAACGCGTCTGGCTGCTTTTCAGGTGGCTGCGCATGGCGCTGCGCGCCGCCTCCTCGTCGCCGTCCTGTATCGCGATCAGGATCGCTTCGTGTTCACCGACGAGCCGGGCGAGATCGGCGGGCGAAAGCACGGTTTCCGTGCCGTTTTCGGCCACGGCGCGGCGCGGAATGAGGGTGGGGCCGAGCACCTGCAGAAACTCGCTGAAGCGGGGATTGTTGGTCGCTTCGGCAATGGCGAGATGGAAGGCGAAATCGGCCTCCGCCGTCGGCACGCCCCTGGTGGCGCTTGCGCGGAAGGCATCGAAGGCCTCGATGATCTTTTCCTCCTGTGCCGGCGAACGGCGAATGGCGGCGAGACCGGCGGCGTCACCTTCCACGGCGGTGCGCAATTCCAGCATTTCGATCAGCGACGAGACGCGCGCAAGATCGACATTGTGGAAGGGCCGCCGCTCAGTGGGTGCGGGTTCCAGTACGAAAACACCCGCGCCCTGACGCGGCTCGACCAGACCGTCGGATCGCAGCGAGGCGATTGCCTCCCGCACCACGGTACGGCTGACACCGAATTCCTGCGTCATCTGCGCTTCGGAGGGCAGGCGCTCGCCCGTCTTGTAACGACCCTTGGCGATCTGGCTGCGGAGTTCCTCCGAAACCTTCACCACAAGCGTTCTGCCTTGTGGAGCTGCCGGTTCGAAGC
The DNA here is from genome assembly GCF_900101425.1 of Rhizobium sp. NFACC06-2. NCBI lineage: Bacteria > Pseudomonadati > Pseudomonadota > Alphaproteobacteria > Hyphomicrobiales > Rhizobiaceae > Rhizobium > Rhizobium sp. NFACC06-2. The sequence continues at coordinate 23,644 of NZ_FMVA01000015.1, forward strand.
TTGTCGCTTTTGTCATCTTGGTCGCCGTTCTAAAAAATGTCGGTTGCGTGCACCGTTCCTCGATACGTCATTCGCGGCCTGGCATGCAATCCCGCCGTTTTAGCGGGAAAGGTCCGTGCGACATTTCACGTCTCCTTGAAGATCGGGTTGTCGACAAACACGCCACCCTGAAAGCGGACTAGCGCGTCGCTCGGGTCCGGTCTGGGAACTGTCCGGGCGATGTGCTCCCGGAAGGTCTCGGCATTGTCCTTCGGTTTCCATCCCAGAAAGCCGAGATGCGAATTGTCCCACCAGCTCGCATCGTTGGCGGAGGCCCCCCAGACGACCGGGCAGCCGAGAACGGGTGCGCGGAACGCCGCTTCGATCAGCGACACGAAATCGTCATGCGAAAACCAGGTGGACAGCATGCGGTAATTGGTGGGTTCCGGCGTGCAGGAGCCGATGCGCACAAGCGCCGTCTCCTGGCCGAATTTCTCGAAATACAGGCGGGCGAGGTTTTCGCCGAAACATTTGGAAACGCCGTAGAGGCCGTCCGGGCGGACGGGAACGTCGGGACCAAGCCGTTCGGTCTGGGGATAATAGCCGATCGTATGGTTGGAGCTGGCGAAAACAATTCGCGGCTGGCCGTGGGCGCGGGCTGCCTCGTAGAGATTATAAAGCCCGATGATGTTGCCCTGAAGGATTTGTTCGAAAGGCTTCTCCACCGATATGCCGCCGAGGTGAACGATGCCGTCGCAACCGGCAACCATGGCGTCCACGGCGTCTGCATCCGCAAGGTCGCATTGCATGCATTCCTCGTTCGGGCCTGCCGGATCGAGCGGGGCGAGATCGGCAAGGCGAACGATCTCGGCCATCGATGCAAGGCGTTTGCGCATAACGCGGCCAAGCTGGCCCGCAGCACCGGTAACAAGAAGCCGTTTCATTGCCATTCTCCCTCAGCGTTGCACGTCCCTGGCATGGTCGAGATATGCCTATGCCTCTTGACCTTGTCATACAGATCGTACAAAAAGCGGATAACATATATTATGTGCCATACGCAACAATCATGAAGGATGAGTTTGATGTTGACCGTCGAAACAAGGCAGGCCGTGAACCCGGAATATGCAAAAACGCTGGATACCGAAGGGCTCCGCCGGCATTTCCTCGCCAACGACATGTTTCGTTCCGGCGAAATCAGGCTGATCTACACCCATTATGACCGCTTCGTGATGGGCGGCGCGGTGCCGAACGGTGCGCCGCTGACGCTGGACAAGGTGGAAGAGACCAAAACGCCGTCCTTCCTCGACCGGCGTGAGATGGGCATCGTCAATATCGGCGAGACCGGCACGGTCAGCGCCGGCGGCGAGACCTATACCCTCAATCGCGGCGACGTGCTTTATCTCGGTGCAGGCAGCGGTGCGGTGACCTTTGACGGGGCAGGGCGATTCTACATCACCTCCTGCCCGGCGCATCGCAGCCTACCGGCGAAGCTCGTGACACTGGCCAATAGCAAGGAGGTCAAGCTCGGCGCGACGGAAACCTCCAACAAGCGCACCATCAACCAGTTCATCCATCCGCTGGTCATGGAAAGCTGCCAGCTGGTGCTGGGTTATACGACGCTGGAGGACGGCTCGGTCTGGAACACCATTCCTTCCCACATTCACGATCGCCGCATGGAGGCCTATCTCTATTTCGGCATGGATGAGAAGTCGCGCGTGCTGCATCTGATGGGTGAGCCGCAGGAAACCCGGCATCTGTTCATTTCGAATGAAGAGGGTGCGATTTCCCCGCCCTGGTCCATCCATTCCGGTGCCGGCATCGGTTCTTACACCTTCATCTGGGCAATGGCGGGAGACAATGTCGATTACACCGACATGGACTTCATCCAGCCGGGGGATCTGAAATGAAGAATCCCTTTTCGCTTCAGGGGCGTAAAGCGCTCGTCACCGGCGCGAATACGGGGCTTGGCCAGGCAATTGCGGTGGGGCTCGCTGCTGCCGGCGCGGAGGTGGTCTGCGCCGCCCGCCGCGCGCCGGATGAAACGCTGGAGATGATCGCCAGGGACGGCGGCAAGGCCAGCGCATTGTCTATCGATTTTGCCGATCCGCTGGCGGCGAAGGACAGTTTTGCTGACGCCGGTTTTGATATTCTCGTCAACAATGCCGGCATTATCCGCCGTGCCGATTCCGTCGAGTTTTCCGAACTCGACTGGGACGAGGTGATGGACGTCAATCTCAAGGCGCTGTTTTTCACCACCCAGGCTTTTGCCAAAGAGTTGCTGGCGAAAGGCCGGTCCGGCAAGGTGGTCAATATCGCATCGCTCCTGTCGTTTCAGGGGGGCATTCGCGTGCCGTCCTATACGGCGGCGAAACATGGCGTCGCGGGCCTCACCAAGCTTCTGGCGAATGAGTGGGCGGCGAAGGGCATCAATGTGAATGCGATTGCTCCTGGCTACATCGAAACCAACAATACCGAGGCGCTGCGTGCGGATGCGGCCCGCAACAAGGCCATTCTCGAGCGTATTCCGGCCGGCCGCTGGGGCCATTCCGACGATATAGCCGGGGCGGCGGTTTTCCTTGCTTCGCCGGCGGCGGATTATGTGCATGGCGCCATTCTCAATGTCGACGGCGGCTGGCTGGCGCGCTGATCTGTTACAGATTTCAACAATTCATCATACAACATGTATGATGAATTGTTGACAAGCATGCGGCAACCGGGTTAGGTGGCTTCCAGTCAATGAATTTGCAAAGGAATACCAGACATGAACCCTGAACAAATCAAGGCGGCGCTCGGCTCCGGCCTGTTGTCTTTCCCGGTCACCCATTTCGATTCCGAGGGCCGTTTCGCCCAGGACAGTTACAGGGCGCACGTCGAATGGCTTGCCGGTTATAAAGCGCCGGTGCTGTTTGCCGCCGGCGGCACGGGTGAGTTCTTCTCGCTGAAGCCGGATGAAATTCCGACCATCGTTTCCGCCGCCAAGGATGTGGCTGGCGAAACCGCCATCGTTTCCGGCTGCGGTTACGGCACCGAGATCGCCGTCGATATTGCCCGCTCGGTCGAAAAGGTCGGCGCGGACGGCATCCTGCTTCTGCCGCACTATCTCATCGATGCGCCGCAGGAAGGCCTTTACGCCCATATCAAGAAGGTGTGTCAGTCGGTCGGCATCGGCGTCATGGTTTATAACCGTGACAATTCCGTGCTGCAGGCGGATACGCTGGCGCGTCTTTGCGACGAATGCCCGAACCTCGTCGGCTTCAAGGACGGTACCGGCGATATCGGTCTCGTTCGCCAGATCACCGCAAAGATGGGTGATCGCCTGATGTATCTCGGCGGCATGCCGACGGCGGAACTGTTTGCCGAAGCCTATCTCGGCGCCGGTTTCACCACCTATTCCTCGGCTGTCTTCAACTTCGTGCCCGGCCTTGCCAATGAGTTCTACGCCGCCCTGCGTGCCGGCGAGCGCGCCACCTGCGAGCGCATCCTGACGGAATTCTTCTATCCGTTCATGGCGATCCGCAACCGCGCCAAGGGTTATGCCGTCTCCGCCGTCAAGGCCGGCGTTCGCCTGCAGGGCTTCAACGCCGGTCCGGTGCGTGCGCCGCTGAAGGACCTGACCAATGAGGAAATCGGCATGCTCGACGCCTTGATCGGTACGCACAAGCGCAAAGCCTGATTTGGAGGCCTGATCGAGACAAGCGGGAGGGGAGCCATGAAGATCACAGCGGTGCGCACGCATCTGCTCGAACACCGGCTGGACACGCCGTTCGAAAGCGCATCCATGCGTTTCGACCGCCGCGCCCATATTCTGGTGGAAATCGAATGCGACGACGGAACCGTCGGCTGGGGCGAATGCCTCGGCCCGGCGCGGCCCAACGCCGCCGTGGTTCAGGCCTATTCCGGCTGGCTCATCGGCCAGGACCCGCGCCAGACCGAAAAGATCTGGGCCGTGCTTTATAACGCCCTGCGCGATCAGGGCCAGCGCGGCCTCAGCCTCACGGCCCTGTCCGGCATCGATATCGCGCTGTGGGACATCAAGGGCAAGCATTACGGTGCTTCCATCTCGATGCTGCTCGGCGGGCGCTGGCGCGAAAGCGTGCGGGCCTATGCCACCGGCAGCTTCAAGCGCGATGGCGTCGACCGCGTTTCCGACAATGCCTCCGAGATGGCGGAGCGTCGGGCGGACGGCTTTCATGCCTGCAAGATCAAGATCGGCTTCGGCATAGAGGAAGACCTCCGCGTCATCGCCGCCGTGCGCGAGGCGATTGGGCCGGATATGCGGCTGATGATCGACGCCAATCACGGCTACACCGTCACCGAAGCCATCGCGCTCGGCAACCGCGCCGCCGACTATGGTATCGACTGGTTCGAGGAGCCAGTGGTTCCCGAACAGCTCGATGCCTATGCCCGGGTGCGGGCCGGCCAGCCGATACCGGTTGCGGGCGGCGAGACCTGGCACGGGCGTCACGGCATGTGGCAGGCGCTTTCCGCCGGCGCTGTGGATATTCTCCAGCCCGATCTCTGCGGCTGCGGTGGTTTTTCAGAAACGCAGAAGATCGCGGCGCTCGCCACGCTGCACGGTGTGCGCATTGTGCCACATGTCTGGGGCACCGGCGTACAGATTGCCGCCGCCCTGCAATTCATGGCGGCGATGACGCCCGATCCGGTGCGGGTCAATCCCATTGAGCCGATCATGGAATTCGACCGCACCTTTAATCCATTCCGGCAGGCCGTGCTGCGCGAGCCGATAGAGGCGGTAAACGGCGTCGTCACGATCCCGAACGGCCCCGGCCTCGGAATAGAGATCAACCGCGACGCATTGCTTGAATTCAGGATGCCAGACCCGTGAGCGAACTTGTCAGAAGACTGAGCGGCACAGCGCCCCGGCCCGCTTTCCCGAAAGGCGCCGTCGATACGCAGATGCATCTCTATCTGCCCCACTATCCCGCCCTGCCGGGTGGGCCGGGCCTGCCGCCGGGCGCTCTGCCCGGACCGGAGGATTATCGCAGCCTCATGCAATGGCTCGGCATCGACCGGGTCATCATCACCCAGGGCAACGCCCATCAGCGCGATAACGGCAACACACTCGCCTGTGTCGCGGAAATGGGCGAGGCGGCCCGCGCGGTGGTCATCATCGATGCGGGAACGACCGAAAAGGACATGGAAAAGCTTGCCGCCGCAGGGGCCGTCGGTGCGCGTATCATGGATTTGCCGGGTGGTGCGGTAAACCTGTCCGAGCTGGAAGCCGTGGACGAGCGCGCGCATGCGGCCGACTGGATGGTGGCGGTGCAATTCGACGGCAATACGCTGCTCGATCACCTGCCGCGCCTTCAGAACATCCGCTCGCGCTGGGTGTTCGATCACCACGGCAAGTTCTTCAAGGGCATCAGCACCGATGGCCCGGAAATTGCGGCGCTTCTGAAACTCATCGATCGCGGCAATCTCTGGTTCAAGTTCGCCGGCGTTTACGAAAGTTCGCGCGAGAGCTGGCCCTATGAGGACGTCGCCGCCTTTTCGCGCGTCATTGCCGCCCATGCGCCCGAGCGCATCGTCTGGGGCACCAACTGGCCGCATAATTCCATCCGCGAGACGGCGGCGTATCCCGACGATGCCCGCCTTGCGGAACTCATACTCGGCTGGCTGCCGGATGAAGCGGCGCGCCACCGCGCGCTGGTGAAAAACCCGGAAGCGCTGTTCAAGCTGCCGCCAGTCATGGCGGGATAGGTCAATCGGGGATGGCTGGGGAAGGGAGGTCCCCCTCATCCTTTTAAACTGAAAGGTCTTTGCATGCCGGCCCGGATGGGCGTGAAAAAATCGGTCCGATAGCCTTGGAGGGGCTGGATCGTTTCAACAATGGAGGAGGAAAGCATGAAAAAGATTGCAAGCATGATGTGCGTCGCGATGGGGATCGCGCTCGCCGGTGTTTCCGCCAAGGCGCAGGAAATAACCCTGCGTTCGGCCGATATTCATCCCGACGGTTATCCGACGGTCGAAGCCGTGAAATATATGGGCGAGCTTCTGGCCGAGCGCACCAAGGGCCGCATCAAGATACAGGTCATGAACAATTCCGTTCTCGGCGGCGAGAAGGATACCATCGAGCAGACCCGCTTCGGCGTCATCGACATGAACCGCGTCAATGCCGCGCCCTTCAACAATCTGGTCAAGGAGACCACCGTTCTTGGTCTGCCTTTCCTGTTCCGCTCGACGGAGCACATGCACAATACGGTCGACGGTCCGATCGGCGATGAGGTTCTGGCGGCCTTCGAACCGCACGGCCTCGTCGGTCTCGCCTTTTACGATTCCGGTGCGCGTTCCTTCTACACCACCAAAAAGCCCATTGAAAAACTCGCGGACCTGAAGGGCCTGAAAATCCGCGTGCAGCAGTCGGATCTGTGGATTTCGATGATGCAGGCCTTTGGCGCCAACCCGACGCCGATGCCGATGGGTGAGGTCTATTCCTCGCTTGAAACCGGCGTTGTCGACGGTGCGGAAAACAACTGGCCCTCTTACGAATCCGCCCGTCACTACGAGGTAGCGAAAAACTACTCCCTGACGGAACATTCGCTGAACCCGGAAATCCTCGTCATTTCCAAGGTCTCTTACGACAAGCTCTCTCCGGAAGATCAGAAGCTCTTGCGTCAGGCGGCCAAGGATTCCGTCGGCAAGATGCGTGAACTCTGGAGCGCCCGCGAAAAGGTATCGGAAGAAAAGGTCCGCGCCGGTGGCGTCAATGTCATCAAGGTCAACAAGGAGGAATTCGCTGCCGCGATGGGTTCGGTCTACGACAAGTTCGTCACCGATCCGAAGATGAAAGACCTTCTGGAACGGGTGAAAGCGGTCAAGTAAAGCGCGGAAAACCGGCCCTGGGAACAGGGCCGGTTTTCTTTTGTCGCCGTTGACGCGGAGGAACAGACAATGCGAAATTTCATGCGGGCCATTCGCCCCTTTCTCGGCGCGCTCAGCCACGCGTCGCTTTATATTGCCGGTATCGGCATGATCGCCATGACGATTATCGTCGGCTGGCAGGTCTTTGCGCGGTATATTCTGAACGATTCACCCAGCTGGTCTGAACCGCTGTCGCTGCATCTCATGTCATGGTTCATCATGCTGGGGGCCGCCGTCGGCGTGCGCGAGAGCGTGCATCTGGGGCTCGATATTTTGCGCTACATGATGCCGCCGCGCGTGCAGAAGGGCATGGACCTGACAAGCCTTGCGCTGATCTTCTTCTTCGGTGCCGGCATGGCCTGGTATGGCACCTCGCTTTCCATGGGCACATGGACGGCGACGATCCCGGTTCTCGGCTGGCCGGGCGGCACGGATTTCTTCCCGCTGATCGGCGGCGGTTTCCTCATCGCGCTGTTTGCGGCTGAACGTTTCGTCGATCTCGCCATCGGCGAGGAGATTGCGGCCGACGTCATCGTGCAGGAGGCAGCGTAGATGGCTTACACCATTCTCTTCGGGGTCTTCACCCTGCTGATGCTGATCGGCACGCCGATCGCGTTCTGCCTCGGCATCGCCTCTTTCGCCACGGTTCTTTATCTCGGCCTGCCGCCCATCGTGGTGTTCCAGCAGATGAATTCCGGCATGAACGTGTTTGCGATGATGGCGATACCGTTTTTCATCTTCGCCGGCGACCTGATGGTGCGCGGCGGCATCGCCCATCGCCTCATCCGCTTTGCGGCCGGTCTCGTGGGACACCTGCGCGGCGGTCTCGGCCAGGTCAACATCGTGGCCTCGACGCTGTTCGGCGGCATTTCCGGCTCGGCCGTGGCCGATGCCTCTGCGGTGGGCGGGCTGATGATACCGCAAATGGCCAAGCGCGGTTATGACAGGGACTATGCGGTCAATGTCACGGTCAATGCGGCCATCATCGCGCTGATGATACCGCCCTCGCATAACATGATCCTTTATTCGATTGCGGCGGGCGGCAATGTTTCAGTGGCCGATCTCTTCACCGCCGGCATTGTTCCGGGTTTCCTGCTTGCAGCGGCGCTGATGGTGACGGCCTATATCGTTGCCCGGCGTAAGGGTTATCCTTCCGAGCCGTTCCCTGGCTTCTCGAAGCTGATGTATTATCTCCTGGCTTCGTTCCCCGGCATCCTGTTGATCGGCATCATCTTCGGCGGCGTGCGTTCGGGCATCTTCACCGCGACGGAAAGTTCCTGCATCGCGGTTCTCTACGCCTTCCTCGTTGCCATGCTGGTCTATCGCGAGCTGGACTGGAGCGGTTTCGTGGAGGCGGTGATGGGTGCGGTGCGCACGACGGCCATGGTTCTGCTGGTCATAGGCACGGCGGCGTCCTTCGGCTGGCTGATGGCCTTCCTGCAGGTGCAGACGCTGATGATTGCCGCAATCAGCGCGATTTCGGACAATCCAATCATCGTGCTGCTCGTCATCAATGTCATCCTGCTGTTGCTCGGCACCTTCATGGACATGGCGCCGATGGTCATCATATCCACGCCGGTGCTTCTGCCCGTCGTAAAGGCCTTCGGCATCGACCCCGTGCATTTCGGTGTCGTGATGATCCTGAACGCCGGCATCGGGCTCAACACGCCGCCGGTCGGAACGGTGCTCTTCGTCGGCTGCGCGGTGGGCGGCATATCGATACGGGAAGCGATGCGGACGATCTGGCCGTTCTTTGGGGCCAGCATCGCGGTGCTGCTTGCCGTCACCTATATTCCGTCGCTGTCCCTGTGGTTGCCGTCACTGTTCCGGTAATTCCAGCGCTTTTAAACGAGAAGGCCCCGCTATGCCGGGGCCTTTTCCGCTTCAGTGGCAAGCAGCCGCTGCTGTTCGTGTTCGTCAAAGGCCATGAGATTGCCGTGCCTGCTGCGGCGTATGCGGTTCATATGGTCGCGCGGGCTTAACCCCAATGTCCGTTTGAACATGCGTGAGAAATAATAGGGGTCGCCATACCCCACTTCGGCGGCCGCCGCCGAGACTGAAAGCCCCGCCTCGAGAAAATGCATGGCGCGTTCCATGCGCTTGAACTCCTGATATTTGCGCGGCGTCCGTCCCACCCGTTTCTGGAATTCGCGCAGAAAATAATCGCGATTATAGGGAGCCGCCTCGGTCGCCCGGCTGGCAATGTCGGGGTCCAGCGGATTGGCCGAAATCATGGTGATCGCCTTCATCACCGCAAGGTCGAGGCCTTCCGTCCCCTCCGGCTGGAAACTCGGCCGGTCGACCCATCCGAGGAAGGCGTCGTCGATGAAGGCGATGAGAAGCACCATAAAGAGATGATGCTGGCCAAGCGTGACGGAGGAGGGCGGGGCGCTCTGCCGGTAGTGGCGCACCAGCGGTTCCAAGAGCGGCCAGCGGCTCAGCCTCACTTTGGGCTTCAGGTCCATCTGCGCGATCAGGTTGTGGCGGCCGTAAATATCCAGCGTGAAATGCTGCGCCACCCCTCGATAGGTGACGGTCTGCTCGTTCCAGCCGACAAAGCGCTGCCCCCGGAAAATCAGCATGGCGTCACCCGGCTCCAGCACCCGCGCCTCGCCATCGACGAGATAATGCCCGCGCCCTTCCAGACAGATGATGAGATCGTCCACCTGATTGGATTTGTCGATCTGCCAGGTGCGCGAATGCTCCATCTTGATCGTTGCGCGCGTCAGGTTGAGGTTGAGCGCCGCAGGCGGAACGGACGATAGAATGCCACCTTCGATTTCGTCCATCTTTTTCCTCGTCTTTGTTAATTCACCTTGGCGCGGAAATTTGGTTTTGTCACCGCATAAATTGCTTTTACGCGCCGTATCAATGAAGGGGGAGATCGGTCGCGGCGAGAAATTGCGCCATCACGCGCCTGCCGCCGGCCGTTCCGGGAGAATCACTTGTACGAAATTGTATTCTGTCATTCGTGTTCCACTGGAGCGCGGGGAGGAGCATTATGAAATCTCAGCGCTTCCTCGGGCTGGGATATCTGACGCCTTATATCGTCGGGCTTCTGGTCTTCACGGCCATCCCGTTTCTCGGCTCGCTCTATCTCAGCTTCACCCGTTACGATCTGATGAGCGATCCCAGCTGGGCTGGATTGGCCAATTACGAGCGGCTGTTCACCCGCGACCGCACCTTCATGAAATCGCTGAACGTCACCCTGTTCTACGTGTTTCTGACGGTGCCGCTGAAGCTTGCCTTCGCGCTGTTCATTGCGGCCATACTCAATTATAAGCTGCAATTCATCAACTTCTTCCGCACCGCCTTTTACGTGCCTTCCATTCTCGGCGGCTCCATCGCGATTGCGGTTCTGTGGCGCTATATCTTCGCAAGCGAGGGGCTTGCCAATATGGCGCTGGCCGCCATCGGCCTGTCGCCGGTGGACTGGTTCGGCGATCCGGGCAACGCGCTTTTCACCATCACGCTGCTGCGCTGCTGGCAGTTCGGTTCGGCCATGGTGATCTTTCTCGCCGCCCTGCAATCCATCGACAAGTCGCTTTACGAGGCCGCCGCCATTGATGGCGCAGGCAAGGTGAGAACTTTCTTCTTCATCACGCTGCCGCTGCTGACGCCGGTGATCTTCTTCAACCTCATCATGCAGATGGTTCAGGCGTTTCAGGAGTTCAACGGGCCTTACATCATCACCCAGGGCGGGCCGTTGAAGTCCACTTATCTCCTGCCTCTTTACATCTATGACGAGGCCTTCAAGAAGTTCAACATGGGCTATGCCTCCGCCATCGCCTGGGTGCTCTTCACCATCATCACCGTGCTGACCCTCGTGGCCTTCTGGTCGTCGAAGAAGTGGGTCTATTACGCCGGCGACAAGCGGAACTGATGCCATGACCGATATCGCAACCCTAAACGACATGCAGGCGGCCCGCCGGGCGCGGCTCAGGCTGCTTTCCACCTCGGTCCGTTACGTGCTTCTCTTCGCGGTCGGCCTCATCATGCTCTATCCGCTGATCTGGCTGGTGGGCGCGAGCTTCAAGACCAATTCGGAAATCTTCTCCGGCGCCGGTTTCATTCCCGAAAACCCGACTCTGGACGGCTATATCCGCGGCTGGGAAACCTCGACGCCCTATACATTCGGCCGGTTCTTCTGGAACTCGTTCCTGATCATCCTGCCGAAAGTCATCGGCACGGCGATTTCCTGCACCATGGCGGCCTATGCCTTTGCCCGCTTCGATTTTCCGCTGAAGAAGATCCTGTTCGGCTCGGTCATCGCCATTCTGCTGCTGCCGAATGTCGTTACCCGCATTCCGCAATATATCCTGTTTCGCGATCTCGGCTGGCTGGACAGTTTCCTGCCCCTCTGGGTGCCGTCCGCGCTCGCCGGCGATGCCTTCTTCGTTTTCATGCTGGTGCAGTTTCTGCGCTCGCTGCCATCGGACATGGAAGAGGCCGCCCGGGTGGATGGCGCCAACAGCCTGCAGACGCTCATCTACATCGTGGTGCCGATGCTGGCCCCGGCTCTGATCTCGGTTTGCCTGTTCCAGTTCATGTGGACGATGAACGATTTCCTCGGGCCGCTGATCTACCTGTCCTCGGTCGACAAATATCCGGTGAGCCTCGCGCTCAAACTCTCCATCGACACCACCGAAGCCTTCGAATGGAACCGCATCCTGGCGATGTCGGTGCTGACGATCGCGCCTGCGCTGATCGTGTTCTTCGCGGCGCAACGGTATTTCATTGAAGGGATCTCGTCTGGCGGGGTCAAGGGCTGAAAATGGCAAGCGTTCAACTTAAAAATCTCGAAAAAATCTATGGCGGCAGCTTCAAGGCCGTGCACGGCATCAATCTCGATGTCGAGGATGGTGAGTTCATGGTGTTCGTCGGCCCTTCCGGCTGCGCCAAATCCACGACGCTGCGCATGGTGGCGGGGCTGGAGGAAATCACCGGTGGTGAAATCCTGATCGGCGACCAGCGCGTCAACGACCTGCCGCCCGGCAAGCGCTCTATCGCCATGGTGTTCCAGAATTATGCGCTTTATCCGCATATGAAGGTGCGCGGCAATCTCGCCTTCGGCCTGAAGATCGCCGGTGTTGCGAAGCCCGAGATCGAAAAGGCAATCGATAATGTCGCGCGCATTCTCGAAATCGAGCCGCTGCTCGACCGTCTGCCGAAGCAGCTCTCGGGCGGGCAGGCGCAGCGTGTGGCACTGGGCCGCGCGCTCATCAAGAAGCCCGGCGTGTTCCTGTTCGATGAACCGCTGTCCAATCTCGACGCCAAGCTGCGCGCCTCCATGCGGGTGCGCATCACCGATCTGCACCGTCAGCTGAAAGCGGAGGGCCTGTCCTCGACGGTCATTTACGTCACCCATGACCAGACGGAGGCGATGACCATGGGCGACCGTATCTGCGTCATGCAGGCGGGCCGCATCATGCAGGTCGCGACGCCGAAGGAGCTTTATAACCATCCCGCCAATCTCTTTGTTGCCGGCTTTATCGGCACGCCGGAAATGAACCTGGTGGATGTGGCGATCGAGGGCGCTGAGTTCGTCATCGCCGGCCAGCGCCTGCCCATCGGTACGCATCTGGAGCAACGGCTATCGGCGAGACCCGCAGACGCCGTCATCGGCATCCGCCCACAGCATCTTTCGCTGGCGGGAGAAGCCGATGGCCCGGCTCTACAGGCGAAACTAACCAATGCGGAATTCATGGGCCACGAGGTCTATCTGCACGCCGATCTCGGCGGCCAGAAGGTTGTCAGCGTCGTTGGCGCGGCCGAATTCGAGGCGCTTGGGCGCGACGGCATCCTGCGGCTGAAGCCGGACCCGGAGAAGCTGCATATTTTCGACAAGGCCGATGGTCGCAACGTCTCGCTGTGAGGAGGGGACGAGCGTGCCTGATTTTTCGAGGAGGAGAAGAACAATGAAGACGATGACAAGAATGATGGCGATGCTCGCCGGTGCCGCCTATGTGGCGATGGCGACGGCCCCAGCGGCGAGTGCTGCGGAACTGCGCATGTCGTGGTGGGGCGGCGAAAGCCGCCACGTCGCCACCCAGAAGGCGATTGCCGCCTGCGGCGAGAAATACGGCCACACCGTCAAGGGCGAATTCACCGGCTTCGATGGCTATCTGGAAAAGCTCACCACGCAGATGGCCGGCAAGACGGAGGCCGATATCGTTCAGGTCAACTGGCCGTGGCTGCCGCTGTTTTCCAAGAACGGCGAAGGTTTTGCCGATCTGCGCCAGCTGAAACCGCTCGATCTTTCGCAATGGGTGGAGAGCGATCTGGACGCCGGTTCGATGAATGGTGTGTTGCAGGGGCTTTCCGTTTCCACCACTGGCCGCGTCTTCTTCTTCAACGCCACCACCTTCGAAAAGGCCGGCGTGGAAATTCCGAAGACCTGGGACGAGTTCTTCGCGGCAACCAAGACCATCAAGGAAAAGCTCGGCAAGGACTATTACACCTTCAATGCCGTGAAGGAGACTGCCCAGCTGCTGGTGACGCTGGCTGTCGTGCAGAAGACCGGCAAGGATCTGGTCGATCCCAAGACCAACCGCGTGGCCTGGACGACGGAGGAACTGGCCGAGGGCATTTCCTTCGTCGGCAAGCTGGTCGAAACCGGATCGATCCGCTCGCAGAAAGAGGAAGCGGCCGACGGTAACGTCAATCTTTATGAAAAGCCGTCCTGGTCCGAAGGCCGGATTGCCGGTTCCTATGAATGGGATTCGACCTATTCGAAATATGCCGATCCGCTCAAGGAAGGGCAGGTTCTGAAACCGTTCCCGATGCTGAAGCTTGCCGATGCCGTAACAGAGGGCGTCTATCGTAAGCCCTCCATGGTGTTTTCGATCTCGAAAAATTCGAAGAATCCGGAAGCGGCCGCGCAAATCCTGAACTGCCTGCTGAACGAACCTGAGGGCATCGATGCGCTCGGCACCTCGCGTGGCCTGCCCGCTTCGAAGGCTGCGGCGGCGCGTCTGGGCGAAAAGGGCGAGCCGGAGGTGCGGGCCGCCAACGCCATCGTCATGGCGGCATCGGGACCGGTGGTGTCACCCTTCAACGAACACCCGGAAATCCGCTCGGGCTTCATCGATACGCTTGAGGAATATGCCTACGGCCAGCTGACGGCGGAAGAAGCGGCCGAGCAGATCATCGATACGACCAACGATGTTCTTGCCAAATTCGATTGACGACAATTGCCCGCCGCCTCGATGGCGGCAGGCTCCCTATCCGGCTGCCGGATGATGTGAGGCGTGTCCGCCAAGGGTTTGGCCGGACAGGCACCAAAGACGAGAAAAGAGCATGAACGAACCCCTTATCATCGCGTCTTCGGCGCGAACGGCAGCGCTTTGCCTTGCCGTGCCCGGCGCTCGATATTTCCTTCCGTCCAAAACGGCATGGCGTCTGACGTCGGCGGATGGCGCCGAAAGGAGAGGCGAAACCGCGACCGTGGTGACGCTGCTGCATGATCTCTCCCCGGATACGCGCTATGTCTTCGAAGCGGAGGGGTTTGGACAGCTGGAGTTCAGAACCGCCCCCTGTGCCGGGCTTGTCGAGGCTGCGGAATTCACCATGATGCCGGATGTTGCGCTCGATGATGAGACACGCGCGCGCGCCAATGCACAGGCGCTGGAAAGGGCCGTGGCTGCGGTGCCGCAAGGCGGCACGTTGCGTCTCGGGGCCGGTCTCTGGACAGCCTTTCCCGTACGCCTGAAAAGCAACATGACCTTCCACCTTGCCGAAGGAGCCGTGCTGCGCGCGCCCTCCACCCGCAGGGGCTGGCCGATCCTGCCTGCCCGCGATGAGGCAGGCCGTATGCTCGGAAGCTGGGAAGGCTTGCCGGATGCCTGTTTTGCCGCGCCGGTTCATGCCATCGCGGCAGATAATCTCGTCATCGAGGGCAGGGGCGTTCTCGATGGTTCGGGCGATAGCGGCGACTGGTGGAGCTGGCCGAAAGAAACCCGCGATGGCGCGCGCCGGCCGCGCGGCCTGCATCTCGTTTCCTGCCGGAAGACACACCTGCTCGGTTTCACCATCCGAAACGCCGCCTCATGGACGATCCATCCGCAGGGCTGCGAAGACTTGATCGCCGCCGGCCTCAGCATCGTCGCACCGCATGACAGCCCGAATACCGATGGTTTCAACCCCGAGAGCTGCCGTAACGTCACGATATCGGGCGTGCGCTTTTCCGTTGGCGACGATTGCATCGCGGTGAAGGCGGGAAAGCGCGGCCCCGATGGCGAGGACGATCATCTCACGGAAACGCGCGGCATTCGGGTGCGCCATTGCCTGATGCAGCGCGGCCATGGCGGGCTGGTGATCGGTTCGGAAATGTCCGGCGGCGTGCATGACGTATCTGTGGAGGATTGCGACATGGTCGGCACGGATCGCGGCCTGCGCCTCAAGACACGGCGCGGGCGCGGCGGCACCGTCAGCAACATCGCCATGCGCCGGGTGCTGCTGGATGGCGTGCAGACCGCGCTCTCCGCCAATGCCCATTACCATTGCGATGCCGAAGGACATGATGACTGGGTGCAGTCGCGAAACCCGGCGCCGGTCGATGGCGGCACGCCCTTTATCGACGGTATTTGCGTGGAGGATGTCGAAATTCACAATCTCTCCCATGCGGCCGGCGCTTTTCTTGGCCTTGCCGAAGCGCCCATCCGCAACATTGCCATCCGCAATCTCACCATCGTCTCGCGTGATCCTTCGGCCATCGCAACGCCGCCGATCATGGCCGACCGGGTGCGTCCCATGCGCCATGAGGCGATTGTTTTCGAGCAGGCGCATATAGTCTGCGATAATCCCGCCCTGTTGAGCGATGCTTCCGTTTCCATTGTGTCAGATTTCGATTGAGAAAACCGATGAAAGCCACTGAATATTTTGATCAATTCTCCATTCGCTATACGCATTACAAGGGCGGAAGCTGGTGTTATGAGGATGGATGCGTCTATCGTGGCCTGCAGCAGTTGTTCGAGGCGACCGGGGAAGCGCGCTGGAACGACCATCTGCATCGTCTCGCTGATGCGCAGATAGCGCCAGACGGCACGCTCGCCGGTTACGATCCGCAGGAATATAATATCGACCATATTCTCGCCGGCCGTATCCTCTTTCCCCTTGCCGCGGAAACGGGCGATCCGCGTTACCTCGCTGCGGCGGAACATCTGGCGGGCCAACTGCGCAGCCATCCGCGCATCGCATCCGGGAATTACTGGCATAAGAAGCGTTATCCGCATCAGGTCTGGCTGGACGGGCTTTATATGGGGCTTCCTTTCCAGATCGAATATGCGCAGGCGACGGGCCGGGCGGAACTGATCGACGATGCGCTGCGGCAGTTTTCAGCGGCACTCGCGGCGACCGAGGATAGCGGTGGGCTCTATGCCCATGGTTACGACCACAGCCGCAGCCAGCGCTGGGCCGATCCTCAAAGCGGCAAGTCTCCCGCCATATGGGCGCGTGCGGTCGGCTGGCTCGCCATGGCGCTGGTGGACGCACTGGCCATCCTGCCGGAGGACGGCGCGACGGCGGGGCTTCGCAACAAGACGCAGTCGCTTCTGGCCGGTGTCATCGCCCGGCAGACCGAGGCTGGCCTCTGGATGCAGGTTCTCGACAATCCGGGCCTTGCGGGCAATTATGAGGAAACATCCGCCTCGGCCATGTTTGCCTATGCCTTGCTGCATGCAGTGCGGCTGAAGCTCGTGCAGGGCGAAGAGGCGAATGCTGCCCTTTCGGCGGGTCGCCGCGCGCTTGAGGCGCTTCTGGAAACCCGGCTGAAAGCCGATGAAGAGGGCGTGATGCGCCTCACCGGCATCGTTCATGTCGCGGGCCTTGGCGGCTTTGGGGGCAATTATCGCGATGGAACGCCGGAATATTATCTGACCGAGCCGGTGGTGTCCGACGATGCCAAGGGCGTCGGGCCGCTGATGATGGCCTATGCCGAAAACTTGCTTCTGGCCAAGCCGCAGGCGCAGGCTGTTTCAGCGGCGTGACGTCACGCCGCCCTTGCGAAGATCACGGTCTGGATCAGGCCCTGTTTCTTGTGGTTGGCAATGGTGATCGTGCCGCCGAAGCGCTCGATGATTTCCTTGGCGATGGCAAGACCAAGACCCACGCCGGGGATTGATTTGCGCCGCGCGAGGTCCACCCGGAAGAAGGGCTCGAAAACCCGCCCGATCAGTTCCTGGGGAATGCCGGGGCCTTCATCCCTGATTGTCACGACGATTTCGCTCTCGTCTCCGGTAAGATCGATATGCGCCTTCTTGCCATGGGTGACGGCGTTCAGGATGAGGTTGCGCAGGGCTCTTTTCAGCGCCAGCGGGGCCGCCTTGATGGTCATGGCGGCTTCCGGCTCGATGAAGTCGAGCGCACCCGCGTGACCAAGATCGGAAACATCGCTGACGATTTCGCTGAGAAGCGTGCCGATGTCGATCGTCTTGACGCTGTCCTGGCTGACTTCTTCCCGCACCAGAAGAATGGCGCTGTCGGCGATGGCGTCCAGCTCCTCAAGGTCCGCCAGCCATTTGGCCCGTTCCTCGTCGTTTTCGATGAATTCCGCCCTCAGCCGCATGCGGGTCATCGGGGTTCTGAGATCGTGGCCGGCGGCGGCGACGAGGCGCATGCGGCTTTCCATCGCCGCCTTCAGGCGGGTGGCGAGTTCGTTCAGCGCCCGCGCCGTGGCGCGGATTTCGCCCGGTCCGGTTTCCGGCAGGTGCGGCAGCGAACCGTCAGGCCCGATGCTGGCGGCGGCATTTTCCAGCATGTCGAGCGGGCGGGTGATCTTGCTGGCGGCGAAGATCGAAACGGCGGCACTGCCGAGAATGATCAGCCCGATCCACATGCCGAAAATCTTCCAGCCGCCCGGCGGCGGACCCATATGCGGGATTTCCGCGACCAGCCAGCCGCCTTTTTCCAGCGCGATAGCCGCCACGGGCGCAGGGTTTCCCGGCGAGCGGATGACCATTGCGGTGCGCGGCTCTCCGACGCGGGCGAGCGCCTTTTCCAGAACTTCCGAAAGCATGCCGTCGAGATCGCCTTCCGGCGGCTTCTGTTCTATCTGGAAATAACCGGGTTGCTGCAGGGAGGGATCGCGCTCGGCCATGGTCACGGCAAAGGCGAGGCTGCGGGCCAGCGGCTCGATGGTGGCGTCGGGCGGCGGCGGCTGCAACGTCCGGTCCGCCACAAAAGTCGCAAGTGCGATGACGGCGATGATGGAGACGATCATCAGCGCCGTGATGCGGTTTTTAAGTGAGCTCATCGCTGCACCGGCAGGTTTTTGACCTGAACCGTCATCTGGTAACCGCCATTGCGCACCGTCTTGAAGATCGGCGTCTGGGTGTCGGCGTCCAGCTTCTTGCGCAAGCGGCTCATCAGCACGTCGATGGAGCGGTCGAACGGGCCGCGATCCTTGCCCTGCGTGAGATCGAGAAGCTGGTCGCGGGAGAGCAGCCGGCCGGGCCTGTCGAGAAAGACTTTCAGAAGATCGAATTCCGCTCCCGTCAAATCTATCTTTTCACCGCTGGCGCGGATGACGGAGCGCTGCTCGGGATCGGCGGTAAAATCCGCAAAACCATAGGCGGCGGATGAGGAGCGGGGGGCTTCCTGCGGTGTGGCGCGGCGCAGCACGGCCTTGATGCGCGCGGTCAGTTCGCGCGGATTGAAGGGTTTGCCGAGATAGTCGTCGGCGCCGATTTCCAGCCCGACGATGCGGTCGACATCTTCCTTCAGCGCTGTCAGGAGAATGACCGGCGTGCGCGGCCGGCGACCCTGCAGATCGCGGCAGATATCGAGGCCGGAGCCATCGGGCAGCATCACGTCGAGCACGATGAGATCGGGATCGGAGCTGGCGATCTTTTCCTCGAACTCACGCCTGTCAGCCGCCATCGACACGCGAAACCCCTGCGAGCCGAGATATTTCGCGAGCAATGTGCGTATTTCCGGATCGTCATCGACGATTAATATATGTGTCACCGAAACTGTCGTCATATCGTCCAACCTTTTGATGCCACTATACATAAGCGCTGAAAAGAAACGGCGGATTTTTGCAACGAAAGCTTTCCGGGGCCGTTCTGGCAACATTCGGTTACAAATAGGCGGTTTGCGGAAGCGGCCCGGAAACATTCGGACCAAAGCCGGAAACGCGATGCTCCTATCATCCTTTCATGTTGGAAAACGGAAGGAAGGTAAGATGAGAAACTCGCTACTGGCCGCCGCCATCGCGACAGCAACTATTGGCGTTTCCGCCGCCGCGCAGGCAGCAGAAGAGAATGCGCCCGCACCCCAGGCGACCGAACAGGCTGCGCCGCCGCCCGCCAATCTCGATCTCGGCCCGGACATCGGCTCGGACATCGGCCCGGATCGGGGTCCGGATGAAAGGCCGCTGCCGCCGCATATGCGCCGAATGCCCGGCCCGGATGTTCTAGGGCTGGCGACGAAGCTTTCGGCGGCCGAAATCTATCTCGGCGTCACGCCGGAGCAGCTCGGTCCATGGCGCGCCTATACCACGGCGCTGATCGATCTCGTTTCCCCCGGTCCGGAGCGCAATCCGCCGCCGCCGGTGGCGGGTGAAGGCAAGGCCAGGCCCGAGCCGCGTCTTGCGGGAGAGGAGCTGGCAGGCATCATCGCGCAGAAGGCGGAAAAGGCCAAGGCCCTGCAGGACGCCATTGCGGCGCTGAAACCGAAGCTTTCGCCGCAGCAGGTGCTGAAGCTTGCCGAGCTTGAGCGTGCGCTGATGCCGCCTCCGCCTCCCGGCCCGCGTCATGGCCCCGCAGAGCGCGGCGGCTTTGCTCCCCCGCATGGCGATATGAGGCCGCCGGTTCCCGAGGCGGAACGGGGCTGAGGCAACCTTTCGAAGTTTCCTCCTTTAATCTGCCCCCCAGTAAAGGAGGAAATCAGCCGGCAACGGCTGGAGCCGGGGGATCGCACGCCTGCGATCCCCCGCGTGATTTTCAAGCAGGAAGACGATGATGAGATATTTCTATCTGGTGCTGGCAACGGCTTTTGGTTTGAGCTTTGCCTGGTCGGTGGCCGTGGCAAAGGACAAGCCCGTGCAACAGCCGGCGGCCAAATCCCGGCAGGATGAACAGCGGCGTCAGCCCGCCTGTGCGAAGGATCAGCGCGGAAAGACGGATTCCAGACGTCTTCGCAGCACCTGCCGCAAGGCCGCGGTGCGAAAATCGGCCTCTGCCTATGAATGGATCGAAGCGGAGAGGGGTTTCATCCTCGTGAAACACGATATGACGCCGGTTTCTTCCTTCGAGTGAACCGGCTGGACAGGACATCAATATGAAAACGGCACGCAAGGCAGGCGCATTGCTGGCGGTTGTCGCTCTCGCTGTGGGCGGCTACTGGCTGTCCTCGCAATATACGCGGGCGGCCACACCCGGCTATATCACCGCACCGGTGACGCGCGGCGATATCGAGCAGACGGTGCTGGCGACGGGAACTCTGAAACCCGTTCGCCTTGTCGCCGTCGGCGCGCAGGCCTCCGGCCGCATCACCGCCGTCAAGGTGGCGCTCGGCGATACGGTCAAGGCGGGCGATCTGATCGCCGAAATCGATTCCGTTACCCAGACGAACAGTCTGCGCACGGCGCAGGCGGCCCTGGGGAACGTGAAGGCGCAGCGGGTGGAGAAGCAGGCGACGCTTGTTCTCAACCGCCAGAGCCTTGCCCGTCAGCAGGAGATGGTGTCGAAGAACGCGGCCTCCCGCGCCGATTTCGAAAGCGCCACCGCAGCCCTTGCCATCACCGAGGCGCAAATCGAAGCCATCGACGCCCAGATCGAGGAAGCGCAGGTCACGGTGGAAACGGCCGAGGCCAATCTTGGCTATACCAAGATCACCGCGCCCATCGAAGGCACGGTTCTGTCGATCGTCAGCCAGGAAGGGCAGACCGTCAATGCCACCCAATCCGCGCCAACCATCGTCATTCTCGGCCAGCTCGACCGGATGACGGTGCGCACGGAAATTTCCGAGGCGGATGTGACGCGGGTCAGGCCGGACCTGCCGGTCTATTTCACTGTGCTGGGCGAGCCGCAGCAGCGTTACGACGCGATGCTTGCCTCGATAGAGCCGGCGCCGGAATCGGTGCGCAGCGATTCCAGCTTCAGTTCCTCGACCTCTTCATCCTCCAGCTCGTCCTCCTCCAGCACGTCGTCATCCGAGGCGATCTATTATAATGGCGTGTTCGAAGTGCCGAACCCGGACGGCAAGCTGCGCACCTATATGACGGCGGAGGTCCATATCGTTCTCGGCGAAGCGAAGGACGTGCTGACCGTCCCCTCGGCGGCCCTTGGCAGCATGAACAGTGACGGCAGCTATGCCGTGCGTGTGGCCGGTGCCGATGGCAGGGTTTCCGAGCGCAAGGTCGAAATCGGGCTCAACAACAAGGTCACGGCGGAAGTGCGTTCCGGCCTTGCCGAAAACGAGCGCGTGGTGACCGGCGAACGTTCCACCGACACCACCGCAAACGCCATGCCGGGGCCGGGCGGCCCGCCGATGGGGCTTTGAACCATGGCTGAACCTTTGATTTCGCTTAAATCCGTACGGCGGGATTATCCCTCCGGCGAAGGCACGATCAGCGTGCTGAAGAACATCGACCTCACCATCGAAGCCGGTGAGATGGTGGCGATCGTCGGCGCGTCTGGCTCGGGCAAGTCGACGCTGATGAATATTCTCGGCTGCCTCGACCGCCCGACATCGGGTAGCTACAGCATCAGGGGCCGGGAAACGGGCAATCTCGATGCCGACGCGCTTTCGGCGCTCAGGCGTGAAAATCTTGGCTTCATCTTCCAGCGCTACCATCTGCTGGCCGAACTGACGGCGCTCGGCAATGTCGAAATTCCGGCGATCTATGCCGGCAAGACGCAGGGCGACCGCAGGCACAATGCCGCAAGGCTGCTTGGCCGCCTCGGCATGGCGGAACGCCTCGATCACCGTCCCGGCCAGCTTTCCGGCGGCCAGCAGCAGCGCGTTTCCATCGCCCGCGCCCTGATGAACGGTGCCGAGATCATTCTTGCCGACGAACCGACCGGCGCGCTCGACAGCGCCAGCGGCGACGAGGTGTTGCGCATCCTCGGCGAGCTGCATGCCGAAGGCCGCACCGTCATCATCGTCACCCATGATATGTCGATTGCCAGACGCGCCGGGCGGATCATCGAAATCAGCGACGGCACGATCATTTCCGACCGCAGGACGGATGCAACGCCCGTACCGCAGGACGATGCTAAACCCGCTGCCGTTTCCGGCGGGTCTTCCGGTCTTGCGGGTCTCGTTTCGTCTCTGCGTGAGGCGTTGCGCATGGCGCTTCTGTCGATGCGGGCGCACAAGCTGCGCACCTTTCTCACCATGCTCGGCATCATCATCGGCATCGCTTCGGTCATCAGCGTCGTGGCGCTGGGGCAGGGGTCGCAGCAGCGGGTGCTGCAGAACATATCGAGTCTTGGCACCAACACGCTGGAAATCTTCGCCGGCAAGGATTTCGGCGACATAAGGTCGGGCAAGATCACCACGCTCGTCGTTTCCGATGCCGAAGCGCTTGCCAAGCAATCCTATGTCGCGGCGGTGACGCCGACGGTCTCGACCTCCAGCACGGTGCGTTTCGGCGCGAAGGAGGCGAATGCGCTGGTGAACGGCGTCAGCGAGCGCTATTTCGTCGCCAAGGGTACCAAGCTGTCGCTGGGCCGCTTTTTCGATGGCGGAAGCGTCGCGCAGAAGGCGCAGGAAGTGGTGATCGACGAAAATACCCGCAAATCGCTGTTTGCGGATTTCGATGGCAGTCCTGTCGGCCAGGTCATTCTCATAGGCAAGGTGCCGGCCCGCATCGTCGGCGTCACGCAGGCGCAGCAGGGCGGTTTCGGCTCAAGCCAGAACCTGTCGCTTTACCTGCCCTATACCGCCGTCCAGTCGCGCTTTCTCGGCAGCCTGTCGCTGCGAAGCATCACGGTGCAGGTGAGTGACGATACCGATGCCTCGATCGCCGAGCAGGCGGTGACGACACTTCTGACCCAGCGGCATGGCACACGGGATTTCTACATTCTCAACACCGACGATATCCGCCAGACCATCACCAGCACCACGCAGACGCTGACCCTTCTGATTGCGGCCATTGCGGTGATTTCGCTGCTGGTCGGCGGCATCGGGGTGATGAACATCATGCTCGTTTCTGTGTCTGAACGCGTATCGGAAATCGGCGTGCGCATGGCGGTGGGCGCGCGGCGCACCGATATTCTGCGGCAGTTCCTCATCGAGGCGGTGCTGGTCTGCATCATCGGCGGTACGCTGGGCGTGCTGGGCAGCCTCGGCTTCGGCGCGCTTTTCTCCGCCTTCAGCAGCAATTTCGCCATGGTCTATTCCACGGCGTCGATCATCGCCGCCTTCGTCTGCTCGACGCTAATCGGCGTTGTCTTCGGTTATCTGCCGGCGCGCAACGCGTCGAAGCTCGATCCCGTCGCGGCTTTGTCTGCGGGGTAAATCCCCCCGCCGGTCACGCCTTGTTTTTTTCGACGAAGCGGATGGCGTCGCCAACGGTCAGGATCGTGCTTGCGGCGGAATCTGGAATTTCCACCCCGAATTCCTCTTCGATTTCCATGACGATCTGAACGGTCTCGAGCGAATCCGCACCGAGATCGTCAGCAAAACTGGCCTCGTCCACGATGGTGGCAGGGTCTGCGCCAAGCTGGTCCACGATGATTTTTCTGATACGTTCTGCAATGGTGGACATGGTGAGACTCCGCGAAAGTTGCCTGCCGCCGAACGCCGCTCCATCTGAATTTGCGCCGAAGATATCCAAGCGAAATCAAGCTGAATTTCGAAAGGACAGGGCACAGAGTCAAAGGCTCGGAAGATCGATGACATCCGGACGTAGCACGCCTTTCGCAGCCGCGAAAGAGTGTCGATCACCCGTTAGTATTCCATTATAATATGGGACGTTCGCCACGTTAAACAGTTTGTGACTGGCAGCGGTGAACCGCAACGCGTTAAAGCTCGTTGCCTGTGAACCTCAAATCCGTCAGCCACACCGAGCCCCATGCCATGATCCACTCGTCCCCGGAACGCTTTATATTGCTCGATGGCATAAGGGGCGTGGCCGCCCTTTTCATCGTCCACCGCCATGCCGAGGATCTGTTCGGGAAAAGCACGGCTTCGAGCTATCTCGCCGTGGATCTGTTCTTTGCGCTGAGCGGTTTCGTGCTCGCGCATGCCTATAGCCGGAAACTGGCCGAAGGGGCGATTACGCCAGGCTTTTTCATGAAGGCGCGCTTCGCACGTCTTTACCCTCTTTATGGTCTGGCACTGGCTCTGATGGCGGCCTATTTCATCTGTCTCTACGTGCTGGGCCTGCCGACGCCGATCGACGATCTGCATCGTCTTATCGATCCCGGCGAGCTTGCTTTCGCCTTGGTAACGGGGCTGCTCTTTTTGCCGGCGCCCTTCACGCTCACTCTGAACGGCGCGCTGTTTCTCGTCAGCCCGGCATGGTCGCTTTTCAACGAGCTGGTGGTGAATGCGTTTTACGCCCGCTTCGGTGTCCGGGCCACGACGAAACAGACCGCCGCAGTGCTCATTGTCAGCGCGCTTGTGCTGATGGTGGCTGCTGCCGAGTTCGGCCGTCTGCATGCCGGTTTTCGCTGGCATGAAATGTATGCCGGCATGGGGCGGGTATTCTTCTCGTTTTTTGCCGGCGTGCTGATTTACCGTTTCCGCAATCGCGTACCGCAGTTGAAACCCTTTCAGGCGGCGCTTTGCCTTCTGCTGGTCTGTTTCATTCTGGCCGTGCCGATGTCGCGCGAGCTTCGACCATTCTTCGATCTTGCGGTTGTCCTCGTCGTCTGGCCGCTGCTGCTGTTCGTCGCCAGCAAGACGGTTCCGGGGCGCGGTGTGGGAGTGGTCTCGGTGTTTCTCGGCACGGCATCCTACGCGGTCTATGTGCTACATATTCCGCTTCTGGCCTGGACGGAGCTTCTGATACCCGCAGTACACCGGGAAAACCTTGCTTTGCCGGCCGGCATTGTTTTCCTCATCGGCACGACGTACCTTTCATGGTGGCTGACGGTCCATTACGATCAGCCCGTTCAGAAATGGCTGAAGAACCGGTTGAGAAAGCCGAGCGAAATCCGCCAGCCGGTATGACCCTGCCTCGCGGCTGAAAACCTCAATAATGGGCGAAAATCGGGGCAGTCAGCACGAAAGCCGCGACGAGGCTGATGATCGTCAGTTTCGCCGCTCGCATGCGGCGCATTTTGCGGCCGCTCCAGTCATACGTCATACTCACCTCCACGCAGACGCAAAACTTACCGGCATGGGAAATAACGCAAGCCTGGCAAAGACCGGTCATGGTCCCGCAACGCACAGGGTGCACATTCCATACCCAAGCTTCCCGGGACGCGCCTGATCGCGCGCGGGACGCTCAATTTCAGTGTTGCCTGATATACGGCTTTTGCCAAGCCGTTATTTTCATCGGTGATTTTGAAGGCCCGCACGAAAAGGGCGGCAAGCCCAATCACCGGTAAAGAGGCGGCAGGCCCTGAATGGCGTAACGCGGCAGTGGTTTCCACGGTTTGACGCGTTCATGTTTGTGAACGCCGAACAGGAACAGCATTTCCTCCGAAATATCGGCAGGGTCGGTCAAGCCATCCTGAAAGAGCTCGATCACCTTGCGGGCGGCATTGTTGTAGAGAATGACTTCGTCATCCATGGTGTGGCTGTCATAACCGAGACCTTCCAGCACTGACTGGAGCATTTTCAGGTCCTGCGATGTGATGATGCAATTTTCATATGCGGAAGACATGACGTCCTCCTTTCCTGTGGGGGGGGGCAAAAAAGCTGGAGCGTCGCGTCGCCACCCATAAGTGGCGCGAGGACGCTTCAACGCCTCGAAACGCGCACAGCGTCGGGCAAACCGTCTCCGGCCCGTACCGTCATGCATGTCGCGTGGCTTGGAGATCGTTCCCCTGGTCAACAGGCGGGACAGGGCAAAGATTGCAAGAGGCCTTCCGGCGGCAACGCCCTTTAATTACCGATAGGAAAGCGTGCGCCCTTTGAGGAGAATAGGCAAGTTAATTCTGTGTGGTAGAGCGGGCAATTTAGCACGCGCTCCCGCAGGCAACAAAAAAGGCCGGGGCAATATTGCACCGACCTTCCTCATATCGCTCTCAACACCCGTGCCAGTACATCCGTGGTCAAAAGTCTGAAGCGACTAAAACAACTGCGAACGTCGATTTCATTCGCGCTCACCAGCAGTTGCCATGAGAGCTGTTTAAATGGGCAATGTGGCCAAAACAAGTCCGGCATGGATGGCGATGCTTTTATTCGCCGTGACTTGTCGGCCCGCTTGGCGCCTATTTCTTTTTGCTGTCCGCTGTCGTGGCGTTTGCGAATTTGACCTGCGAACCGGCGGGCGGCGCGGCAGGTGCTTTCGTCTTGTCCTTCTTCGGTTTGCGGATTTCCTTGTTGCTGCGCAATTGACCCTTGGCCATGGTGTCCTCCTCCTGCTGGATTGATGCGGCCTCGAGCGGCTACGAGACAATCCGTTCAAGGCCCGTTCGAGCGGGCGATGCTGGAAATCCGGCCAGTCAGTTCTTGCCGGATCGTTTTTTTGCGGAAACCGGCGCGTCGGCGATGATCGTCGCTTCCTGTGCTTCGCGAAGCTGGCGAAGGCGTTCCGTTTTGCGGGCGCGCTGGTCGGCCTCGGCGTTTATGATCTGCTTTGCGACGTTATCCGTCAATGATGCTTTGTCCTGTGCGGATAGTTTGCCGGGTTTGAAGAAAGCTTCTTTAGTCGCGGCCATGTCATTCTCCTTGACGTAAGAGAGCAGTATCAAAGGGCTTAGCGGGTGCGGGCGGCCTTCTTGGGGCCAGGCAGCAAGCCTTCACGTTGCATTTTCTTCTTTTCCATCTTGCGATGGCGACGCACGGCTTCGGCCTGTTCGCGGACACGCTTTTCCGAGGGCTTCTCATAGGATTCCCGCGCGCGCATTTCGCGGAAGATGCCTTCGCGCTGCATTCTCTTTTTCAGAACACGAAGGGCTTGGTCTACATTGTTGTCGCGGACGAGTACTTGCAAGAAATTCTCCTTCAGCAGCCCATGCTGCTACTTTCTGACTTTAATGGAACTCAGGTTGACCCAGCTGGATCCCGCTTCGCGCACCGATGTGTTTTCGCTGACGCGTGGCGTCGGTGTGGTGGACGCTGACAAATCTATTTCGTCGATCGCAATACTGCGTTCGAAATTTTCATGCTGGAAGCGCACCCTGAGACGAACGATGCCCTGTCCCTCCGGCATCACGGACATCACGCGCGCAGGACCCTTGGGCTGGTTGTTGCCGATAACACCGGGCTTCAGAAAAACCGTGTCGCCGCACTTGTAGGAATTTTTACGCATAGGACCTCCATGGCCCAAAACAAAAGGCCGGGCTTTGACCCGACCTCTCACAATCATTCTAACCTGCAGCCAGTACATCCGTGGTCTGCGGGGTCAAATGACGAATATCAAGCTGCCTGAAGGTTATCAGCCGAGCTTTTGCCGGACCGACGGTCCTGAACAATCTCGTAGCTGATCTTCTGGCCGTCGTTCAGCGAACGCATGCCAGCGCGCTCAACAGCGGAGATGTGAACGAAAACGTCCGTGCCGCCATTGTCAGGCTGAATGAAGCCGAAGCCCTTGGTGGCGTTGAACCACTTTACAGTACCAGTGTTCATAACGATTTCCTTTCGTAGAATCGTTGTGGTTCCCGCGATACCTTGCGGGATAAGATCGATTATTTGAGAGGAAATCCGACGGGGAACAGTCTGTTCCAGAACGACGTCACAAGCAATGGTCGATGAAGAAAATATAGGCGCAATTTTTGATTTTGCAATGGGCATTGAAGGAAAAAGCACCGGCGAGCGACCGATCATTGGCTAAGTATCTGGTTCACGGTGCTATTTCCCGCTGACCCAAACGTGCGCCCGGTTTGGCGCGGCCTTTGGTTTCGCGCGCATCAACCTCCACCGGGAGACACGTCCTTCGCACGGTCATCCGGCAGGCTGCCTGCGCCCGGCGTCTTGTCATAGTCGGTGAGGGACGGTTTGGCGTGCGGGCCGGCGGGAGGAATGTCGTTCGGGCTGGAAGGCCGTTTGTCGACTGTTTTCGGCTTCGTTTTCTTGGTCATGTCGCGTCCTCCTTTTAGAGGGAAAACGCAGGGGAAAAGGCGCGGGTTCCGTTTCCACGCCACGCGGGCGCGCTTTTCCGCCGTCAGCGGCGGGAACGCGGCTTTTTCTCTTCCCGGTTCATATCTCGCCCGACCCATTTGAAAAATACGACGAGGCTGAGGCCGATGATAATGAGCGGAACGAAGGATTCAAAACTGGACATGACTCACTCTTTCTTCCCCCGGCGACCATTTTACCGGCATGGAAGAAGCGCGTAATCTGTGGAATATCGTCCGTTCTTTTTTGGCA
The DNA here is from genome assembly GCF_900101425.1 of Rhizobium sp. NFACC06-2. NCBI lineage: Bacteria > Pseudomonadati > Pseudomonadota > Alphaproteobacteria > Hyphomicrobiales > Rhizobiaceae > Rhizobium > Rhizobium sp. NFACC06-2. The sequence goes on from NZ_FMVA01000015.1 coordinate 51,937, forward strand.
ATTGCCATCTGCGGCCCAGTTGTCGATGGGCCGCAGACGAAGGCGGTTAAACCGGCAGCGATTTCACCGCTGCCGTGCCGCCTTCACGGGCGCTTTTCAGCGCTGCCACACCTGTCAGGACGGACATGGCGCCGGCGCGCGAGCCCGCCCGCTGCCGCAGCCGGTCGTTGGAGCCGGGCTTGAAAATCATGTCGCGCATGCGGTTGTCGCCGCCATAATGGCCGCCCGGCTCATGCGGCACCCAGATATGTTCGACGCCACCGCCGAAACTTTTCACCAGCAGGATTTCATCGGCCGGCGGTTCCGTCCAGGGCTGCTTTTCATACTGGCGCATCTCGATGCGGCCCTTATGGCCGTTGAAGGCGATGTGGTGCCCCTCGATCGGCATATAGGTATTGAGCGAATAGGAGACCTGCACGCCGTTGGCATAACGGATCGAGGCGCTCATCGTGTCGGGAATGTCAATCTCCTCGCGGAAGACGCAGGCATCGCGCACATAACCGTCCACCGTCGAAGGGTCTTCATAAAGCGCATCGAGAAAAGGATCGGCCCCGAGATCCATGAAATAATCGCACTCGTTCTTGTGCGGACAGGTGCGACAGCGCGTTCCGCGGAACGGGCCGTTCTTGCCATAATGCAGCAATTGCCCGAAACCCTTCACTTCCACGGGATCGGAATCGAGATACCAGTTCAAGAGATCGAAATGGTGGGTCGCCTTGTGCACGAACAGGCTGCCGGAATGCTCTGTGAAGGCGTGCCAGCGGCGGAAATAATCCGCGCCGTGCTGGTTATCCAGATACCAGTGGAAATCGACCGAGGTGACGGTGCCGATGGCGCCGTCGTCGATCAGTTCCTTGATGCGGGCGGCGGTGGGAGAGAAACGGTAATTGAAGGAGACGTCGACCCGGCGGCCGCTTTTGGCCTCCGCCGCGCGAATACGGTCGATCTTTTCCGGGGTTGTGGTCATGGGCTTTTCGCTGATGACATCGGCCCCGCCTTCCAGCGCCCGGATGATGATGTCGTCATGCGTGTCATCTGGTGTGCAGACGATCACCAGTTCGGGTCGCTGCTCCTCCATCATCCGGTCGAAATCGTCGTAGAGCGGCGCGTTCGATCCCATCATGTCGCGGGCGCGTTCGGCGCGCATCAGGTTCAGGTCGCAAATGCCGACCAGTTCGACATAGTCGCTCCAGCCGGCCAGCAATTCGCGGCCCCACATGGTGGTGCCGCGATTGCCGGTGCCGACCAGCGCATAGCGTTTGCGTTTCACCTTTTCAGGCATCATCTCTCTCCCGGATAATCAACAAACAGTCTTGAAACGCTCGATCACGGTGGCGAGGACCTCGTCCATCGGGCGCGCCTGCCAGCGATGCGAAAAGATTTCCACTTCCTGCGGGCCGTGGAAGCCGGCGGCCTCGATCATGGCGCGAAATGCCTTCAGGTCAATCACGCCGTCACCCATCATGCCGCGATCATTGAGAGGATCGGTCGTCGGCACCAGCCAGTCGCAGATATGGTGGGCGAGAATTTGCCCGTTTCTGCCCGCACGCGCCACCTGTTCCTCCAGTTCCGGATCCCACCAGACGTGGTAGACATCGATGGCGACACCGGTGCCGGCACCCAGCCTGTCGCAGAGATCGAGCGACTGTTTCAACGTGTTGAAGCAGGCGCGGTCGGCGGCATAGAAGGGGTGCAGCGGCTCGATGGCGAGCGGCACGCCGGCGGCCCGGGCATAGGGAAGAAGCTCGGCCATGCCGTCCTCCACCATCTGCCGCGCGCCCTTCAGGTCGCGTGAGCCGGCGGGCAGGCCGCCTACGACCAGCACGAGGCAATCGGCCTTCATGGCGGCGGCTTCATCGACGGCGCGTTTATTGTCCTCGATGGCGAGGCGGCGGCCTTCCGCATTGGGCGCGGGGAAGAAGCCGCCCCGGCAATGGCCGCTGAGGCGCAGGCCGTTATGCTCGACAATGCGGGCGGCTTCAGCAAGGCCAACGCCATGCACCTGCTCACGCCAGGGCGAGATGGCGGTGATGCCATGCGTAAGGCAGGCATCGACGATTGCGCCGAAGTCTCCGCCCTGACGCACGGTGGCGAAATTGATGGAAAGGCCTTCAAGGCTCATCTCGGTATCTCCCCTTGTTTTGCTTCACCCGATGCCGCGGACAGCCAGAAACGCCTTCATGCGCTGCGTCGCCAGATCCGGCTCGGCCAGCACATTGGCCTTGTCCGCCAGTCGGAAAAGCTCAGCGAAATGCTGCGTGGAGCGGGTGCTTTCCTGTCCGCCGACCATGGTGAAATGGTCCTGTAACCCGTTGAGATAGGCGAGGAACACCACGCCGGTCTTATAGAAGCGGGTCGGGGCCTTGAAGATATGGCGCGAGAGCGCCACCGTCGGCTCCAGAATATCGAAGAATTCATTGTCCGCGCCGCGCTTCAGGCAGGCCAGCGCTTTCGAAGCCGCCGGTGCTATGGCGTCGAAAATACCGAGCAGCGCATCCGAATGGCCCTTCTCGTCACCGGCGATCAGTTCGGCATAGTTGAAATCGTCACCGGTATACATGCGCACGCCAGCGGGAAGGCGGCGGCGCATGACGATTTCCTTCTCCTTGGAGAGAAGCGAAATCTTGATGCCGTCGATCCTGTCGGCATTCTCCTCGATCATGGCAAGGCATGTTTCCATTGCCGCCATATGGTCGCCAGCCCCCCAGTAACCCTCAAGCGCGGGATCGAACATCTCACCCAGCCAGTGGATCACCACTTTCTGGTCGGCATGGGAGAGAACCCGCGCATAGGCCTTGAGATAATCATCCGGCGAGCGGGCCGCCGCAGCCAGCGCGCGGCTCGCCATCAGGATCACGTGCCCGCCTTCTCCCTGAACAAAATCAAGCTGTTCCAGGTAAGAGTCGACAATCTGGTTCAGGTCGTAACCGCCGCCATTCAGATGATCGGTGCCGACGCCGCAGGCAATCAGCGCATCCTTGCGGCTGGCTGCTTCCTTCAGCGAGCGGGAGATGAGTTCCTGCGCCTGCGGCCATGCCAGCCCCATGCCGCGCTGCGCCGTATCCATCGCCTCAGCGACGCCGAGGCCGAGATCCCACAGGCGGTGACGGAAACGTAAAGTGGCGTCCCAGTCGATGGCGGGCGTCAGCCATGGGTCGTTATCGGCAAGGGGATCGGCCACCACATGGGCGGCGGCGAAGGCGACGCGGTTGAAATCCGCCGCACTTCGTTTCTCAACCGCGACCGGCGTACCGGATAATTTGTAGACCTCGATGCTACGGTCATCCTTCGGAAGCTTGAGTTCGCTCACCATCGCCTCCCTAGGAAATAGCGGGAACGTCGAGCCAGCGGCGTTCCTTCCATGATCTCAGTCCAAGCTCGGCAAGCTGCACGCCCTTCACGCCTTCCATCAGCCCATAGGGCCACGGGTCATTATCGACGAGGTGGCGCACGAACATCTCCCACTGCGCCTTGAAGCCGTTGTCGTAAACGACATTGTCCGGCACTTCCTGCCAGGTCTTGTAGAAATCGATGGTCTGCGGCTGGTCGGGGTTCCACACCGGCTTTGGCGTGTTGGTACGGTGCTGGGTAAAGCATTTTGTGAGGCCCGCCACCGCCGAACCATGGGTGCCGTCCACCTGGAAGGTGACGAGATCGTCGCGGCGCACGCGAACGGCCCATGAGGAATTGATATGGGCGATGGCGCCGCCTTCGAGCTCGAAGGTCGCATAGGCCGCATCATCCGCGTCCGCCTTATAGGCTTTGCCCTGCTCATCGAAACGTTCCGGAATGTGAGTGGCGCCAAGGCAGCTTACGGATTTTACCGGCCCGAACAGATTGTCGAGCACGTAACGCCAATGGCACAGCATATCGAGAATGATGCCGCCGCCATCCTTCAGGCGGTAGTTCCACGAAGGGCGCTGCGCCGGCTGCCAGTCGCCTTCGAACACCCAGTAACCGAACTCGCCGCGCACCGAGAGGATTTTGCCGAAAAAGCCGCTGTCGCGCAGCATGGCGAGCTTGCGCAGGCCGGGCAGGAAAAGCTTGTCCTGCACCACGCCGTGTTTGATGCCGGCGCTTTCGGCGAGCCGGGCAATCGCCAGCGCCTCTTCCATCGTGTCGGAAATCGGCTTTTCGCAATAAACGTTCTTGCCCGCCTTGATGGCTTTCTCCAGAAGGCTTCCGCGCATCTGCGTCGTGCCAGCATCGAAGAACAGCGTATCGTCGGGGTTCGCCAGCGCCGCATCGATATCGGTCGTCCAGCGCGCGACATTATGCTTTTTCGCGATTTCCTCGATCTTTGCGCCGTTGCGGCCGACCAGAATGGGGTCGAGCATGACCCTTTCGCCGTTCTTCAACAGCACGCCGCCCTGATCGCGAATGGCGAGAACGGAGCGCACGAGATGCTGGTTGTAACCCATGCGGCCGGTGATGCCGTGCATGATGACGCCGATACGTTTCATGAATTTCCTCCCAAGGCGGCCTCTTCCCGAAAGCCGCTTCCGTCAAACATGGCAATTTGTAACCATTTGGTTATTTGTGGTCGTGAAGGATGCGATCTGTCAAGGTGTTTTTGACAGGAAAAATTCATGGTCTGACGACCGTTGCGTTTTTGTGTTTCCACCGCGCCGCAAAAGAAAACGACGCGCTTCGCGGATGCGAATGGCGCGTCGTCGCTGTTGTTAAAGAGGAATTCGGTTCGGGCGGCTCAGACCGGCCGCACTGCAGCAAGTAGGGTGTCGACGATATGCTGGCCCCAGCGTTCCAGCTCGGCGGGGTCTGTCAGGTCGCGCTGGAAGATCGTCGACAGCGTGAACCGGTTCGAAAGATAAAAGGCGCCGAGCGAAGCGATGGTTAGATAGACGTCGATCGGATCGAGACCGTCACGGAATTCGCCCGCGTTGCTGCCGCGCCGCAGCACGTCTTCCAGCTCTGAAATGAAATTCGAATGCATCGCCGTAATTGCCGGAGATTGCCTGAGATAGCGGGCTTTATTGAGGTTTTCCGTGGCGAGAATGCTCAGGAATTCGGGATGGTCGAGGAAGTAGTGCCAGGTGAAAAGCGCAAGCTCCCGCAAGCCCTCCGAAGGGGCCTTGCGGGCCAGGTCAAGCCGTCTCTCGGTATGGCGGATATGGCGGTACGCGTCTTCCAGAACGGCGAGATAAAGCGCATCCTTGTCGCCGAAATAATGGTAGATCATTCGCTTGTTGGTGCCGGCGCGCCGGGCGACGACATCGATTCGCGCCCCTGCCAGCCCCTTGGCGGCCACCTCGCGGCGGGCGGCTTCGAGAATGGCGGCGCGCGTTCTTTCCGGGTTTCGCACCTGTGTCGTCGCGCGTTTGCGCTTGGGTGACGGCGTTTTCTCCATGGCGGCATCGGGGGCCGGATCGGACGGCTGGTTTTTTGTCGTTTCTTCCATTTCAGCACCCGCTTGACAATGTTTGCGATCAGTGTTCCCATGTAACCAATTAGTTATAAAACGGCAAGTGTCGTTTACGTTCATCATCAATTGGCAGTCAATAGGGAGGAGTTGCCAATGCCCGTGATGCTTCAGAGGAGAGGTGTGCTTTCAGCGGGGCTTGCGGCCCTGTCGCTTGCAACATTGGGAGGTGGTTCAGCGCAGGCCCAGGCCGCGCGCCTTCGCATGTTGTGGTGGGGGTCGCAGGAACGCGCCGACCGCACCAACAAGGCGATAGCAGCCTATAAGCAGGTCAAGCCGGATCTCGATATTGCCGGTGAATTCGCAGGCTGGAGTGATTATTGGCCGCGCCTTGCCACGCAGGTTGCGGGCCGCAATGCGCCTGACCTGATCCAGATGGATTATCGTTACATCTTCGAATATGGCCGTCGCGGCGCGCTTGCGCCGCTCGATGAATTTATCGGCAAGGGCCTGAAGATCGAAGATTTCGGCAAGATGAACATCGATTCCGGCCGGGTCGATGGCAAGCTTTATGGCATCAATCTCGGTGTCAATTCCAGCGCCGTCTTCTTCGACAAGGCGGCCTGGGAAAAATCCGGTGCGACGCCGCCGGCGATCGGCCAAACCTGGGAGGAGTTTGCCGAAAACGCCGCCAAGCTCAGCAAGAACAAGCCGAAGCCCGGTTATTACGCCACGGCCGACGCCAGCGGCGTGGAGCCGAGCTTCGAGAACTGGCTGCGCCAGAACGGCAAGTCGCTCTACACGCAGGATGGCGGCATCGGCTTCGATCCTGCCGATGCGACCAAGTGGTTCACTTTGTGGGCGGATCTGCGCAAGAGCGGCGCTTGTGTGCCGGCCGATGTGCAGGCGCTCGACCAGCTTAACATCGAAACGAACCCTTTAACGACGGGCAAGGCGGCAACCGCATTCGCCCATTCCAACCAGTTCGTCGGTTATCAGAAGCTCAACAAGGCGAAACTTGCCATAAGCTCCTATCCGAAGAGCACGAAGGATGGCCCTTCCGGTCATTATCTGAAACCCTCCATGCTTATCAGCGTCGCCAATGGCAGCGCCGGTATCGAGCAGGCCGTCGGTTTCATCAACTTCCTGGTCGCCGACCCGCAGGGCGTCGATATTCTCGGCGTCGAGCGCGGCGTTCCGGCCTCGGAATCCATGCGTAGCCAGTTGAGCAGCAAGCTCGACGAGGTGAGCAAGACTATGGTGGACTATATTGCCGAGATTACCCCCGGCGTCGGCGATCTGCCGCCGGCGCCGCCTCCGGGCGCGGGCGAATTCGCCTTCGTCCTCAAACGCACGGCTGAGGAAATCGGCTTCGGCAAGATCACGCCGGAAGAGGGCGGTGACCGCCTCGTCAAGGAATCCGAAACCGTTATCAAACGGAAGTGATGGTTTATGGCCTTTCGATCTGAAACTCTTGTGGGGGAGAGCCGTGGCGCGGCTCTCCCGAAGCGGGGCGGCGTGAAGCGGATGTTCGACCGCAACATTCACGCCTACCTGTTTCTGCTGCCCTGGCTGATTGGCTTTTTCGGCCTCACCCTCGGTCCCGCGCTCGCGTCGCTTTACCTGTCTTTCACGAATTACGACCTGTTGCAGTCGCCGGACTGGGTGGGGGCGGCAAACTATGTGCGCATCGCCACGGCCGATCCGAAATTCGCCGCAGCCATGCAGGTCACCTTCACCTATGTGCTGCTTTCAGTGCCGCTGAAGCTGATCTTCGCGCTGCTCGTCGCCCTCGCCTTCAACCGCGGCATCAAGGGGCTGACGCTTTACCGGGCGATCTTCTATCTGCCGTCGCTGCTCGGTTCGAGCGTCGCGATTGCCGTGCTGTGGCGCCAGCTTTTCGCCTCTGACGGTCTCGTCAACATGATCCTGTGGCAGGCCTTCGGTTACGAAGGGCCGAGCTGGATTTCCAATCCGGATTATTCGATCTACACGCTGGTCATCCTGTCCGTCTGGCAGTTCGGTTCGCCGATGATCATCTTCCTCGCGGGTCTGAGACAAATCCCGCAGGATATGTATGAAGCCGCCGAAATCGACGGTGCAAGCAAGGTGCGGCAGTTCTTCCGCATTACCTTGCCGCTCCTGACCCCGGTGATCTTCTTCAACGCGGTGATCCAGACGATCGACGCCTTCAAGGCCTTCACCCCCGCCTTCATCATTTCCGAAGGCACCGGCGGGCCGATCAACTCGACGCTGTTCTACACGCTCTACCTCTATCAGGAAGCCTTCGGTTTCTTCCGCATGGGTTACGCCTCGGCGCTTGCCTGGATTTTGGTGATCATCATCTCGCTGTTCACGGCCTTCTCGTTCCTCAGCGCGAAATACTGGGTGCACTACGATGACTGATGCTGTTACCGCCCCCCGGCCGGGCCAGGGCCCGCAACGTTCGCCGCTGAAATCGGTGATGCTCCACACGGCGCTGATCATCGCGTCCTTCGCGATGCTCTATCCGATCCTGTGGATGATCTCGGGTTCCTTCCGGCCGCAGGACGAGCTATTCGGCTCTTCCTCGCTCATTCCCTCGGCGGTGGATGTCGGCGGATATATTCGCGGCTGGACCGGGCTGCAGGTGAGCTTCGGACAGTTCTTCTGGAACTCCTTCTTCATCTCGGTGCTGGCCACCATAGGAAACGTGGTCGGCTGCTCGCTCGCCGCCTTCGCTTTTGCCCGGCTACGTTTCGGCGGGCGTAATTTCTGGTTCGCGCTGATGCTCGGCACCCTGATGCTGCCCTATCACGTCGTGCTCATCCCGCAATATATCCTGTTTCTGGAAATGGGATGGGTGAACACCTCGCTGCCGCTGATCGTGCCGAAATATCTCGCGACGGACGCCTTCTTCATCTTCCTGATGGTGCAGTTCTTCCGCGGCATCCCGCGCGAGCTGGACGAGGCGGCTGTCATGGATGGCTGCTCGCCCTTCCGCATCTACTGGAAGATCATGCTGCCCTTGTCGCTGCCGGTGCTGGCGACGGCTGCGATCTTCTCCTTCATCTGGACATGGGACGATTTCTTCGGGCCGCTGATCTATCTGAACGACATCAACACCTACACCGTGCAGCTCGGCCTCAGATCCTTCGTGGATTCCACCGGCAGCTCGGACTGGACCTCGCTTTTCGCCATGTCCAACCTGTCGCTGGTGCCGGTCTTCCTGTTCTTCCTGTTCTTCCAGCGGCTGCTGATCGAAGGCATCGCCACCACCGGAATGAAACGCTGAACAGAACCCGCATCGGGAACGCATTTTAAGACAATCAACACTGTCGCTGCCGCCCTGCATGCGGCGCGACAGTCGGGAGAAACAGCATGGCAAGCAGCATTACGCTCGAAAAAATCGTCAAGCGGTTCGGCGCTTTTCCGGTCATCCATGGCATCGATCTCAAGATCGAGCCGGGCGAATTCACCGTTTTCGTCGGCCCTTCGGGCTGTGGCAAATCCACGCTTCTGCGCATGATCGCCGGGCTTGAGGAAATCTCCGAAGGCGATCTGCGTATCGATGGCGAAAGGGTCAACGAAACGGCGGCCTCCAAGCGCGGCATTGCCATGGTCTTCCAGTCCTATGCGCTTTATCCGCATATGAGCGTTTACAAGAACCTCGCCTTCGGTCTTGAAACGGCGGGTTACAAGAAGCCGGAAATTCAGGCGCGGGTGCAGAAGGCCGCCGATATCCTGCAGATCGGCCCGCTTTTGCAGCGCAAGCCGAAGGCGCTTTCCGGCGGCCAGCGCCAGCGCGTCGCCATCGGCCGCGCCATCGTGCGCGAACCGAAAATCTTCCTGTTCGACGAGCCCTTGTCCAACCTCGATGCGGAACTGCGCGTGCAGATGCGCGTCGAAATCGCCAAGCTGCACCAGACGCTCGGCAGCACCATGATTTACGTAACGCACGACCAGGTGGAAGCCATGACCATGGCCGACAAGATCGTCGTGCTGCGCGACGGCCGCATCATGCAGGTCGGCCGCCCGCTCGATCTCTACAACAACCCGGCCAACCAGTTCGTCGCCGGTTTCATCGGCTCGCCGAAGATGAATTTCCTCTCCGCCAAGGTGGCGTCCGGCGATAGTTCCAACCGCACCATCGAGGTGGGAGGCCAGCGCATCGTCCTGGAAAAACCGGTCGCCGCGCAGCAGGGGGAACCGCTCACCTTCGGCGTGCGCCCGGAACATGTGAACCCGCAGGCCCCATCCTCGCTCGGCGAAGCCTCCATCCAGCTCGTGGAACATCTCGGCGGCTCGACGGTGGTTTACACCAACACCCCCGACGGCCAGTCAGCCACTGTGCTGCTGGACGGCCAGCGCCAGATCCGCATCGGCGAGACCATTCCCTTTGCGTTCGATCTTTCGAAGACACATCTGTTCGGGGCGGATGGGCGGCGGATATGACGCTTGTATTTAGCGTCTAAAGTAGATGACAAGAGAAAGCCCCCTTCAGTCATATTGGCTTTGCAGGCCTTTTCGAGCGATTGCGTGCTTACGCGATGAAGAGGTTCTTTCGCGACCAAAGACTTCGGTAAGCTGTATCTCGAGCTGAGGGCACAGTGCGTGGATGATGATCGTGACGAACAGAGGTGGACGCACGTGGCAAGGTCCGATTGCGTAACGGGGAAAATCTGTCCAGTGTGAAAGTTAAGACTGGAGAGACGAATGCTGAGATTATGGCAGCGCATCACATATTTTCGTCATCGTAGTGAGCTTTGGGCGCTTAACAAGGCGCAGCAGACGCCGCTCGTGGCAGGCTTTCCAATCTCGTTGGTGGTCTCATTTTGGTGGTTTGTTATGGCAACGCCAGTGATGCTGCCGCATATAATATTGCAAGCTTACTCCAAGAGTGCTGCGACAATTTTCTTGTTGATCACTGGTCTTCCCCTACTTCTAGCGATCGTGTTAGCGGCGCCTTGGTTTTTCAGCTGGCAGGGAATTGCGGCAGGTCTGATGTCGGGTCGATCTGAGGCAGCGAGGAAAAAGGAACAAGTCTTAAAGTATGCAATTGACGCCTATAGGGCGAAGTGAGTTTAACGTCTGCGTGCCTGCTGGTTCTCGGCGATTTGGCAAAGATAGTAGGCGTCAATTTCGAGATTCTGGCCACCCCATTTAACGCTCGCGCCATAATCTGCAATTGTCGCGGTTTTCCAGATGTCCTCCGATAGTAGTGGAGCCAGTAATCCTCCACCAGTGGCGATCCACCCTGTCAGATCAGCAGACGACTGGCTGCCGTCTGCCCATTCAACCGTGAGTAAGCCATGAGGTTTCGCTGTAATGCTTTTGACCCGTGGTATAATAACCTTCTCCTGTTAACCGGTAAGAGTAGATATTGATCGGTCGAGATTATGACTTATCAAAAATTTCTCCAAGTATCACCGCATCTTCCGCGAACTGTCCGGCATCGTCGCCTTTGACGAATTCAAGCATCGCGAAAGCCGGTTTTTTCCAGTCGCCTTCCGGCAATGCATCCACGCACGCCCGCCAATAATCCGCGCGTTCGTGAAGCGGCAGGCGGCTGGCGTTGGCGAGCCAGGCGAAGACGTGGAGATGGCAGATGCGTGGGCCGAGTGCGGATATTTCCGCGAGTGCGTCCTCCAGCGGCAGGCCGGGGGCGGGTTGCCAGTAGAAAAACAGGTTGGGCATCGGCAAATCCTGCATGAGTTGCAGGGCCGAGGGCAGGGTGTCCGTCAAGGAGTTGGGGTGATATTCGAGGCCGATTGTGATGCCATGGTTGTGCGCCCGGCGGGCGATTGTCGCCAGCGCTTCCGTTGCCGCGCGGCGTTCGCCGGGGGAGTAATCGGCAGATGGGCGTTTGCGGCTGCCGGGCCAGATGCGGATATGGCCGGTGCCGAGGGCCTTTGCGGTTTCCAGCACGGCGGTCACATCTTCCGGCGCAAAATCCGGTGCAAAGATATAGGAGCCGTAAGAGGAGACGGAGAGGCCGGCTTGCGCCGTCCGCGCCGCCACATCCCTTGCATTTTCGAGATCGCCGGGTGGCACATGGATATCCGCACCCCATTCGATGGACCTGATGCCGTTTGCGGCGGCAAGCTCGATGACTGCCTGTGGCGGCAGGGAGCGAAAGGTGACGGAGCAGAGGCCCGGCTCGAAAAATCTCATGCGATCAGTTCCAGATGTTCCGGCCGCACCTGCTGTTGCAGAGGTGCCGCGCGGCAGAAGCGTTCGATTTCGGCAATTGCCATGTCGCCGAGCCTTGCGCGTTCGAGCCCGGTGGCGCCGGCGATATGCGGCGTCAGGAAGACGTTCGGCAGGCTGAAAAAGGGTGAACCCGGCGGCGGCACTTCCGGGTCGGTCACGTCGATGACGGCTTCGATGCGTCCGGTTTTCAGTTCGGCCAGAAGTGCCTCTTCATCCACCAGCGCGCCGCGCGCCGTATTGATCAGGGTCGCGCCGTCCTTCATGCGGGCAAGCGCTGCCGCGCCGATCATATGCCGTGTCTGCGGCAGAGAGGGTGCATGCAGCGAAATGACATCGCTCACCGCCATCAGTTCCTCGAGCGACACAAGCTGCACGCCGAGCTTTTCCGCCTCCGCAGCGCTTAGAAGCGGATCGAAAAGGATGAGGTTGAGATCGAAGGGCTGCAACAGATTGATGACGCGACGTCCGATGCGCGATGCGCCGACAATGCCGACCGTCAGGCCGAGATTGCCGATGGCCTGCGCCTGTAATCGCTCGACAGGGGCGCGGTCGCGATGCTCCAGATAAAGGCGTCGGAAGCCGAAGGTGCGCTTGCCGGCGAGCAGGATCATCGCCAGCGAAAATTCGGCGACCGGCTGCGCATTCGCCTCCGCCGCGCTGCACACGGTAACGCCACGGTCGAACACCGCTTGCGACAGGAAATATTTGACCGTGCCGGCGGCATGGGAAATCAGCCTGAGGCGCGGCATCAGCGCCAGCTCCCGCGCGCCGATATCCGGACAGCCCCAGCCGGTCAGAAGAATATCCGTCCGCGCCAGCTGCTCTTTCACTGCGGGATCGTGGAAATCGCAGATCCGCCCCGTGTCGAGAATATGGACGCTCTGCGACAGCCTTTCGAGCGCCTGCGGTGTCAGCACATGCTGGGTTCGCTCCGGGTCCATGGCAAGGCTGAGACGCGGAAGCGGGCGCGTCATTGCGGCTCTCCCGTTGCCGCCATGCTGCTGACCGGAACGCCCCGTTCCGCAAACAGGCGGTCGAGCGCCTCCATGTCCGGAAGTGCCGGAACGGTCGCCAACGCTGTTTCGCTTTCTGGCCCGGTCACCCCGGCAAAGACCGCGCAGGCAAGCACGGTTTCGCCCGCCGGAATCTCGCCCCGCAGTTGCGGCACCGTGGTCTTGGCGTTGATAAGATTGGTGTTGGGCAGCGCCTTCAGCGCCACGCCGTGGCGGATTATGCTGGAGCCGAGATCGACAATGGCGGATATGTCTGTGCCGCAATCGGCGGTCGCCCGGCCGGTCTCTTCGCGCACGGCATCGCGGTCGCCGTCGTTGCGGTTGATTGCGAAGCCGCCTTCGGTCACCGAAAGGGGGCGGGCGGAGGTGATCCGGTGCAGCCTGATATGCCAGCCGCCAGCCGCAACCAGCGTCGTTTCAACCCCCACATCCGGGAAGGGCTTCCACGTTGCCCGCAGGCTTTCCCCGGCCAGCAGAACCTTTTCGTTGGTCTCGCGCACGCGGTAATGCAGGCCGTCTTCGGAAAAGGCCAGCATATTGTCGAAACCGTTGGTCCTGAAACCGCGCTCATCCACTTCGACGCCGAAACCGTAACGGGAGGAATAGGCGAATTTGGCATATTTCTCCGGCCCGCCGCGCATGGAGAGGTTTTCCTGGCCGCTGGAAAGCGCTGTGACATTGCCGCTGGTCCGCATCATCACCATGCCGGGGTGAATGAGCGGCTTTGGTTTTGCCGATGTTTCGGGCAGTCTCTCCTCCGCCTGCCAGAAGGGGTGGTTTTTCGGCAGGGCGAGCGGCAGGAAGGCCTTGAAGGCCCAATAGGGCGAGCCCGCCGAATTATAGCTTTCCGACATGGTGAGCTGCGGATAGGCGTAGCCAATGGAAAGCACGCCGTCGCGATCGGCAATCGGCTTTTTCGCCCACCAGCGCAGATGTTGCAGATAAAGCCCCTTGATCTCGCCCCAGGGCAGCGCCTCCTCATCGGCAAAGGCAAGGCCGGCCCAGAAGCCGCCGCAGGCGAAGCGGTAGGTCATGGAGCGGCCGAAGGCGAGCGTGCCGCCATCCTCATCGAACCAGCTGGCGAAATCGCCGGCGAAGAGGCGCGCTCGCTCCCGGTAGCGTTCCGCGTAGGCATCCTCAGGCTTGCTGAGTTTCGCGTAGATCAGGCCGTAAAAATGCATGGCAAAGGCGATGTAATGGTCGATGCGGCGGTAATTGCCATCGCGATACCAGCCGTCGGCGATATAAAATTCATCCAGTTCCTTCTGGAATGTTTCTGTCAGGCTGCGGTCGAAATCGATGCCGAGATGATCCAGCGCCATATCGACCATCACCCGGAAAAACTTCCAGTTATTGTCGGCGTAATTGCGCTCCCGCGCCGTCAGCAGATAACGGCGCACATTGTCTTTCTGCGCGTCGGAGAGCGGTTCCCACAGGTGCTGCGGCGCAAGCCGCAGCGCAAAGCCGAGGGCTGCAAGCTCCACCAGCCGCTGATCCCTTTGGCGCACGTCGCCCCAATATTCGGGATGGGAAGGATCGGTGCCGTTGGCTATTCCCCGTGCCAGAAGCGGCCAGTGGTCGAAATGATCGCCGCTCAGCGCAAGCGGCGCGATGCCCCAGAGTGGCCTGGCAAAACTTTCCAGATCGGCCGCCGCCCGGTCGAAATGCGCGGCGGTGCCGCTCAGCGTCACTCTTGCGCCGCCCGGCGAAAAATAGGGAAGGAGCGGCGCAAAACTGTCATCCAGCGCTCGCCGGACATCGGCGCGGCTTTTGAGCGGATTGCCGTGCAGCGGATTGAATCTGCCCATGGTGGGCTTACTCATGGTGTCATGCATCGCGTGCCGCCTTTCCCGTCTTTTTCGCCTTGCCGGCCGTCTGTCCTTCCACCAGCTGCACGCCAAGCTGCACCTGACGGGCATTGGCGGAAGGTTCCGTCAGCCGGCGGCGCATCAGTTCCACCGCCTCGCGGGCGATTTCGCGACGGTCGACGCGGATCGTGCTGAGACGGGGGGTGGAGAGTTCGGCAAAGGGCAGGTCGTCGAAGCCGATAATGGAAAGATCGTCCGGCACGGCGAGGCCAAGTTCCTGCGCTGCCCCCAGCGCCCCGAGCGCAATCGCGTCATTCATGCAGAAAATGCCGGTGAGTTCAGGGTTTTTGGCCAATAGCTGGCGAACCGCATCGCCCGCCTGTCCGAAGCCGCTATCCGCCGTCGAAAGCAGGAACTCCTCATAGGTCGTTCCCTCTTCCTCAAGGATCGTATGGCGGAAGCCGCGCATACGCTCCCTTATGGTGTGGCGATGATGCGGGCCGATATAGGCGACCTTGCGGTGACCGAGTTCCAGCAGCCGCCGCGCCGCCAGCGCGCCGCCGTAAAAATTGGAGGGCGAGACGCAGTCCAGCATCATCGAGGGATCGGCGCTGTTGACCAGAACCGGTTGCAGCACACCCTGCGTGATGCGGTGGATGATTTCGTCCTCGGGATCGAGGCCGATGGCGAGAAGGCCGTCCACCTCGCAGACCCGCTGGGTCAGCGCGTCATCCACCTGTTTCTGGTGCAAAAGCCGGATGTCGAGTTCGAAACCGTCCGTCTGGGCAAGGCTGCGCAGCATGTCAAAAATATCGTGATAAAAAGCGCCGATATCGCCGGTCGCCCTTTCGGCGGACATGAGTGCGAGGATTTTCTTGCCCTCCAGCGGCACGCCGCCGGTCTGGTTCGCGACCGGTCGCAACGGATAACCGAGCTCCGCCGCCACCCCCAGAACCTTGGTCTGGATCGACGCGCTGATACCTTTCTCTCCCGCAAGAACGCGCGAGACGGTGCTGATGGAAACGCCGGCGCGCTGGGCGATATCCGACTGGCGCGGGCGGCTGATGTCGGGCGTATCGTTCATATCGTCTCCTGCGCTTGCAAAAAATTCTGATATGATGCAAATATTGCAAACAAGGAAAATTTGCAAGAAATTTAGTAGTCAGTGAAAAATTTGCAAAACGCGGGAGGAGCAGATGCAAACTATCGACAGACGTGGATTTTTGGTGACGGCGGCGCTGGCCGGTCTCGGCGTGGTTGGTCTTGGTGCAGTGGGGGGCGGTTTTCGCGCGGCCGCGGCTGAGACCCGGCTTCGCTGCGTATGGTGGGGATCGGCCGACCGCAGCAAGCGCACCAACGATGTGATCGCCCTTTACCAGAAGGCTAACCCGCAGACGGAGATCAGCGGCGAAATGATCGCCGGTTCCGATTACTGGACCAAGCTTGCGACATCGATGGCGGGGCGCAACGTCGCCGATATCTTCCAGCTCGAACCTTCCACCATCGCCGATTATTCCGGCCGTGGCGCCTGCATGGAGCTGGACCAGTTCGTCGGCAAATCGCTCGATCTTTCGACCTTCGGCAAAAGCGAGGTCGATCTCTGCCGCATCGACGGCAAGCTTTACGGTGTCGGTCTCGGGCTGAATTCCTTCTGCATGATGTACGATGCCGACACGCTGAAGGAAGCCGGCGTTTCCGTGCCGCAGGACCAGATCACCTGGAAGGCGCTCTCGGAACTGGCGCGCGATTTCAAGAAGAACGCTCCGGCAAAACGGAACTACTGGGCGGTGCCCTATGGCGCACGTTATCACTATGTTTTCGATGTCTGGCTGCGCCAGCGCGGCAAGCTGTTGTTTCAGGACGGCACCATCGGCTTCAACAAGGAAGATGCGAAGGAATGGTTCGCCTATTGGGAGGATCTGCGCGAGAACAAGCTCTGCGTTTCCGCCGATATCCAGACGCGTGACGACAACACCATCGAATCCAATGCCCTGACGCTCGGCAATTCGGCCATCGGTTTTGCCTATTCCAACCAGCTTGTCGGTTATCAGAAACTCAATAAACAGACGCTGTCCATCGGCATGCTGCCGGGTGAGGGGCCGGGCAAGCCGACCGGGCATTATTACCGGCCGGGGCTCATCTGGTCCATTTCCTCCACCTCGACCAATGCGGAAGCGGCGGCGAAATTCATCAATTTCTTCGTCAACGATCTGGAGGCGGGCAAGGTGCTCGGCGTCGAGCGTGGCGTGCCGCCGGCCAAGGTCGTGCGCGAGGCCCTGTTGCCGAGCCTCAACGAGACCGAGCGCAAGACGGTGGATTATATCGAAAGCCTGTCTGGCAAGCTCGATACCTATCCGGAACCCGCACCGATCGGCGCCAACGAGTTCGACCGTGGCGTGATGCGCCCCATTGCCGATTCGCTCGCCTTCGGCCGCGCCAGCGTGGATGAAGCGGCGCAAAACCTCGTCGACACCGGCACGCGGACCCTGCGCAAGCGCGGCTGACGGCGAAACGGGCGCCGCCACACGGTATCGAGCCGTGTGGCGGTGCTCTTTTTTTCGTGAAGTGGCTGGGGTGAATGGCGCTTCACGCCTTTCAAAAGCGTCCGCATGACAAACAGCACTGGACAAGTGCATGGCATTTAAGCCAGAAATTCTGATCTGGATCGATAAATCTGAAGATTAGACTATGGCGCCCAATTTCCTCCTCGTTGATGCTGAAAAAGAATTCGATGTCCTGAAAGCGGCGGCATCGCTGATCCGCGTGCAGATATTGAAGCTGCTGCATGAGGCGAGCGGCCTCAACGTCAACGAAATTGCGCAGAGACTGGAGCTTCCCCAGTCCACCGTTTCCGCCGGCGTGGCCGTTCTCGAGGAAGCGGGGCTGCTGCGAACCGAAACGCGCAAGGCGCGCAAGGGCAACCAGAAAATCTGTTTCGCCACCTGTGACGAACTGATTGTTTCTTTTCGAAAACCCGAGGCGCCGGTCGCATCAAATTACATCGCGGTCGCCATGCCGCTCGGTCTTTACACCCAAAGTTCGGTAACCGCGCCCTGCGGCATCTGCTCGCCGGAGGGCATCATCGGCCTTCTCGATGTGCCCGATACATTCATGGATCCGGACCGCATGAAGGCGGCGCTGTTGTGGTTGACCTCCGGCTTCGTGGAATATCAATTTCCCAATAATGCCAAGATTCAGGGGCGGGAAGTCGAAGAAATCGAGTTTTCGATGGAGGTCAGCTCCGAAGTGCCGGGAACGCACAGCAACTGGCCGTCCGATATTACGCTATCTGTCAACGGCAGGGAAATCGGGGTCTGGACCTCGCCCGGCGACTTCGGCGACAAGCGCGGTGTCTTTACGCCGGACTGGTGGAAGCTCTCCGGTTCCCAATACGGCATGCTCAAGACCTGGCGCATCACCGCGCAGGGAACCTATGTCGACGGAACCCGGATTTCGGATGTGACGCTGGCGGATATCGATCTGGCTAGCCATCGCTCCATCCGCTTGCGCATCGAGGTCAAGGCCGACGCGAAACATCCCGGCGGGCTGAATATCTTTGGCCGCGGCTTCGGGAATTACGATCAGGACATCGTCCTGCGCCTGCGCACCGCGAGCTGATCCAGCCAATTTTCAAAAGTATGATTTTCGCGGTTGACAGGCGCGGATTCCCTCGGCAACTATATTATTAAATATGGTGTATATCATATTTTAAGATATAAATGCGCAGGGGAGGAGAGCCTTATGAAAGCGCGGGTTTCAGTCCACCGGGACTTCCGGATTGGGCGTATCGACGATCGTCTTTATTCCGCCTTCATCGAACATATGGGACGTGCCATCTATGGCGGCATCTATGAGCCCGGCCATCCGCAGGCGGACGCGAACGGCTTCCGCAGGGACGTTCTGAAATTCGTGCAGGATCTGAAAATTCCGGCCATTCGTTATCCCGGCGGCAACTTCGTTTCCGCCTATCGCTGGGAAGACGGCATCGGGCCGCGCGATCAGCGCCCCATCCGCCTCGACCTCGCATGGCGCTCCAAGGAAACCAACCAGATCGGCATCAATGAATTTGCCGACTGGGCGCAGATGGCCGGCATCGAGATGATGCTCGCCGTCAATCTCGGTTCCCGTGGTCTGGATGATGCCCGCAATTTCCTCGAATATGTGAATTTTCCGGGCGGCACCACGCTCAGCGATCTGCGCCGCAGCCACGGCGCGGAAAAACCCCACGGCGTGAAAATGTGGTGCCTCGGCAACGAAATGGACGGTCCCTGGCAGATCGGTCACAAGACGGCGGTGGAATATGGCCGGCTGGCCAATGAAACCGCCAAGGCTTTCAAGGGTTTCGATCCGACGATTGAAGCGATTGTCTGCGGCAGTTCCAATGACGGCATGCCGACCTATCCCGAATGGGAGCGCGAGGTGCTGGAGGAGTGCTATGAGAATGTCGATCACATCTCGCTGCACAAATATTTCGGCAATAACAGCCGCGACACGCTGAATTATTTCGGCAAGATCGAGGAAACCGGGCGCTATATCCAGACGATCGCCGGGGTCATCGATTACGTGAAGGCCAAGAAGCGCGCCAAAAACGAGGTTTCCATCTGCTTCGACGAATGGAACGTCTGGTATCACATCCGCGAAGAAGACGGCAAACGCATCAAGAGCTGGGACTGGCCGGAAGCGCCGGCACTTCTGGAAGAGACGTACAACTTCGAAGATGCGCTTTTTGTCGCCGGTCTGCTCAATGAGTTCATTCGCCGTTCGGACCGCGTGCGCATTGCCTGCATCGCCCAGCTCGTCAATGTCATCGCCCCCATCCGGGCGGAAAAGAACGGGCCGGCATGGCGGCAGACGATCTATTATCCCTATCAGTTCGCCTCGCTTTATGGCCGTGGCGTCGCGCTGAACGTCGCCGTCGATTGCCCGACTTACGATTGCAACGCGGCCGACGACGTCAAATATCTCGATGTTGCGGGTGTTTATGACGAAGCGGAAGGCGTCGTGACGCTGTTCGTGCTCAACCGCCATCTGACAGAAGCGGCGGAGATCGATGTCAGCCTCACCGGCTATTCATCCGCCACTCTCAGCCTGCATCTTGCCATGGCGGGATATGATCTGCGCCTCGGCAACGGGCCGGATCAGCCGGATCGCGTCGTGCCTGTGCCGGGCAGCGGCGTCGCCGTGGAGGACGGGGCGCTGAAGGGTTCGGTGCCTGCGCTGTCCTATCATGTGCTGCGGCTGAAGGTTCAGTGAGGCGGCCATGGGTGTCCGTCTCAACAATGTCGCCAAGTCCTTCGGATCCTTCGCGGCGATCCGGGATGTTTCGATGGAAATCCCAGCCGGCAGCTTCGCGGTCTTCGTGGGGCCGTCCGGCTGCGGAAAGTCCACCCTGTTGCGCATGATCGCCGGCCTTGAGGAAACCAGCGGCGGGCGCATCGCCATCGACGAGCGTGATGTCACCGCGGTTGAACCGGCGGATCGCGGGGTTGCGATGGTGTTCCAGAACTATGCGCTCTATCCGCATCTGACGGTGTTCGAGAACATGGCGTTCAGCCTGCGTCTTGCCAGCCGACCGAAGGCGGAGGTGACGGAGAGGGTGGGCGAGGCCGCGCGCGTCCTCCAGCTCGAGGAGCATCTGCACAAACGGCCCTCGCAGCTTTCCGGCGGGCAGAGGCAGCGCGTGGCCATCGGCCGCGCCATCGTGCGGCAGCCGAAGGTCTTCCTGTTCGATGAGCCGCTGTCCAATCTGGACGCTGAACTGCGTGTGCAGATGCGGCTGGAACTGACCCGGCTTCACCGCAAGCTGGGCGCGACGATGATCTATGTCACGCATGACCAGGTGGAGGCCATGACGCTCGCGGACAGGATTTTCGTGCTGAAGGGCGGCATCGTGCAGCAGGCGGGTGCGCCGCTCACACTTTATGACGATCCGGACAACCGCTTCGTGGCCGGTTTTATCGGATCGCCCGCGATGAATTTCCTGCGGGCCGATATCGTCTCGCAGGCGGACGGCATCGTGACGCTCGCGCCGGAGGGCGGTGCGGAGCATCTCAGGGCCGGGCTTGCCCAGTCCGTTTCCCCCGGCCAGCGGGTCGAGATCGGAATTCGGCCGGAGCATCTGACGATTACGGAACAGGGCGCCCTGCCGGTCGTCGTCGAGGTCGCGGAAGAGCTTGGCGATCTTTCCTACCTCTATACCCGCACCGGATCCGGGAAGGAAATCATCGTGCAGCGGCAGGGCACGCGGGAAAGGCTGGATGGCCGGTCGGTATCGCTTACCGCCTCGCCCGACCATGTCCTTCTCTTCGACGATGACGGCAAACGGTTGCGATAGGCGCGAGGAGGCGTCTTTCGAAACAGCAAACCATCCCTCGACGGGATGTTCGATCAAACGGGAGGAGTGAACGATGCGACTGATCAAGACATTGCTTGTTGGTGCGGCTCTGGGTCTCAGCGCCCTGCCGGCTCTCGCGAAGCAGGATATCATCTGGTGGGACTTTCTGTCGGGCGGTGACGGCGTGCGCATGAAGGCGTTGATCGATGCCTTCAACAAGGAACACCCCGACATCCAGATCAAGGGAACGACGCTCGAATGGGGCGTGCCCTTTTATACCAAGGTGCGCACGGCCTCCGCGGTGGGTGAGGGGCCGGATATCATGACCTATCACCTGTCACGCGCGCCGCTCGGCCTTGAAGAAAAAGTGCTGAGCGAAATCACCGAAAAGGATCTCGAGGATGCGGGGCTGAAGACCGGAGACTTCTTCAGCGCACCCGTGGATGCGGCCACCCAGAACGGCAAACTCTACGCCGTGCCGTTCGATATCCACGCGCTTGTCCTTTATTACAACGCCGATCTTCTCAAAGGCTCGCCCTATCTCGACGCCGAGGGCAAGCTGACCGGCATCAAGACGATCGAGGATTTCGAGAAGGCGCTGGCCTGGGCGAAGGACAATGGCGTTGAGACGCCGATCACCTATCAATCGGGTGGCGAAGGCGGGGTGTGGCGCGTCTTTTATACGCTGCTGTCGCAACAGGGCGGCGAACTCGTCACTGAAAAAGAGGTTCTCGCCGGCGACAATGCCGAAAAGGCGGCAAAGGCCATCGAGACCATGTCCAGATGGCGGGAAAACGGCTGGGCCCCGGAACAGGCGGAATATGAAGCCTCGGTGGCGCTGTTTTCCGCCGGCAAATCCGCGTTCCAGCTAAACGGCGTCTGGGAAGTTCCGACCTACAAGGATCTGGAAAAGAACGGCAAGCTCGGCTTCAAATGGAGTGCGGTGGAAGTGCCTCCCCTGATGGGCAAGCGCGCCACCTGGGCGGATTCCCATGCTTTCGCCATTCCGAATGAAGGTGACAAAACGGTCTCCGGCGAAAAACGCGCTGCGGTAATGAAGGTGATCGGCTGGATGGAAAAACACGCCATCAGCTGGGCCGATGCCGGGCATATTCCGGCTTACAAGTCCATCACCGAAAGCAGCGAATACAAGGCGATGCAGCCGAATGCCACCTATGCCTCGCTGGCGGAAGCGGCGGTGTTCGATCCGAAGACCACCATAACCGGGGTCGCTTCGCCCGCCTATGACGCCGCTCTCAACGTCATCGCCCCTGCCATTCAGGGCTTCATGAGCAGCACCGACGCCGTGGAGCAGATCAAGGATGAGCTGCAGGGCAAGCTCAAGTAATCGACAGCCTGCCCTCCGGTTTGAAGCCGGAGGGCAGGCTGCAATGCGCAAGCTCCCGGAGACATTCCATGGCAATGATTGAAAACCGGCGCAAGAAATCGCTGATCGCGCTGTCGATGGTGACGCCGTTCGTTCTGGTCTTCACCACCTTCTTTCTTTATCCGCTGATAGAGATGGTGCGCATGAGCTTCACTGACGCGCCGCTGATCGGTGAGGGAAACTGGGTCGGCCTGGAGAATTACGCGAAGCTGCTGGGCGACCGCCTGTTCGTCACCTCGCTCAAGAACAACGGCTATTTCGTGCTTTTGACCGTCGTGCCCACGACCGTCATCGCCCTGATGATCGCTCTCGCCATCAGCCGCCTCTCGGGCGTGAAGCAGACGATTGCCATGAGCCTGTTTTTCCTGCCCTATGTGCTGCCGGTTTCGGTCGTCACCGAAATCTGGGCGTGGATGCTCGATCTGCAGTTCGGCATTCTCCAGCCGGTCATATCGCTGCTGGCGGGCAAACCCGTCGCCGTTTTCAAGAACCCCTACTGGGTCATGCCGATGGTCGCCATCGTCACCATCTGGTGGACGAACGGCTTCAATGTGCTGCTCTTCATCGCCGGATTGCGGAATATACCGGCCGAGCTTTATGAGGCGGCGGCTCTGGATGGCGCGACGACCTGGCAGCGCTTCCGCCGCGTCACCTGGCCGCTTCTGTGGCCGGTCACGGCGCTGGTGCTGACGCTGCAACTGATCCTGCAGCTGAAGATATTCGACCAGATCTATCTTTTAAGCGGCGGCGGGCCGTTCAATTCCAGCTTCGTGCTGCTTCTCAAGGTCTATCGCGAGGCCTTCCAGATGAACAATGGCGGTTATGCGTCTGCCGTCGCGACGGTGCTTTTCCTGCTGATCGTCATCGTTTCCGTTTTCCAGTTCCAGCTGCTGCGCATCCGGAGGAATTCATGAGCCCGATGAGAAAACTCGAGAACCTCGTTCTGACGCTGCTGACTTTTTCGGCGGCCCTCATCTGGATTTTTCCGCTCTACTGGAGCTTCGTCACCTCGCTTCGCGCCGATGAGAACGTTGCCGGCAACATGTCGCTTTTGCCGGACGAGTTTCGCCTCGGCGCTTATTTCAATGCGATATTCAATACCCGGCTGATGACCTGGTATGTGAACTCTATCGGCGTCGCCGTCATCGTCACAATTTCGGTGCTGTTCATTTCCATGCTCTGCGCCTATGCGCTGTCGCAGATACGCTTTCCGGGCAGGCGGCTGCTTTATGGCATAGTGCTGGCAAGCTTCATGGTGCCGGCGCAGACGCTGGTCGTCACCCAGTTCATCCTGATGAAGAACCTCAACCTCATCAACACCTGGGCGGGCATCATCCTGCCGCAGTTGATCACGCCCATCGTCATCATCGTCTACAAGCAGTTTTTCGACAGCGTGCCGAAGGAGATGCGCGAAGCGGTGGTGCTGGATGGCGGCGGCGAATACACGATCCTGTTCCGGGTCTATCTGCCGCTCAACTGGGGCATCACGACCGCCATGGCGATCGTGACCTTCATTACGGTATGGAACGCCTTCTTCTGGCCCTTCCTCGTGGTCACTTCCGAAAACATGATGACGATCCCGGTCGGTATCACCCAGGTCAACGACGCTTTCGGCGTCGCCTATGCGCGGCTGATGGCCGTCGCCATGCTGGCGGCCCTGCCGGTCATCATCGCCTATGTCATCTTCCAGCGGCGCGTGACGGAGGCGATCATGATTTCGTCGGGTGTGAAGGGGTGAATGGGCATTGTGCAGGGCAGTCAGTACCTCGTTCTTGAGAGCTGTGGCGTGGAAAATCTCCCTACCGCGAGCGCAATCGGCGCGATGGCGCGTTATTCAGGTGAAAAAACGATTGGCCGGTCGTTGCAGGCCAAGATGGTCGCGCAATGTCGGCCCCTCATAATCCTTGCGGAACAGCCCGCGCCTTTGCAGTTCCGGCACCACCTGCGTCGTGAAGTCGTCGAGGCCGGCAGGCAGGAAAGGGAAGGTGACATTGAAACCGTCCGAACCCTCCTCATGGAGCCATTGCTCCATCTCGTCGGCGATGGTCTTTGGTGTGCCGACGAAGGCAAGGCCCGCGTAACCACCCAGCCGCTGGGCAAGCTGGCGCACCGTCAGGCCCTCGCTTCGGGCAAGCTCGATCACCCTTTCACGGCTGGATTTGCTGGCGTTCGTTTCCGGAATATCAGGCAGGGGACCATCGGGATCGAAGCCGGAAACATCGTGGCCGAGCGCAATCGAAAGCGAGGCGATTGCGCTGTCATAATGGACGAGACTGTCGAGCCGGGCGCGTTTGGCCTTCGCCTCTTCCACGCTGTCGCCGACGAGAACGAAAGCGCCCGGCAGGATGACAATTCCGTCGCGCGAACGGCCAGCGGCGACGGTCCTGTCCTTGACGTCCTTATAAAAAGCCTTGCCCGCCGAAAGCGTGGGTGTTGCGGCAAAAACCACCTCCGCCGTCTCGGCGGCAAGCTGGCGTCCCGGCTCGGAAGCTCCGGCCTGCACGATGACGGGCCAACCCTGCACCGGGCGCGCGATGTTGAGCGGTCCGCGCACGGAAAACTCCGGTCCCTTGTGGTCCAGCACATGCATCTTTTCGGGATCGAAGAACAGCCCGCTGTCGACATCGCGGATAAAGGCGTCGTCGGAAAAGGAATCCCAGAGACCGGTGACGACATCGTAGAATTCGCGCGCGCGGCCATAGCGCTCGGCATGATTCGGCTGTTCCTCGCGGCCGAAGTTCCGGGCCGCGTCGGGATTTGATGTGGTGACGATGTTCCAGCCGGCGCGACCGTTGCTGAGGTAGTCGAGCGAGGCGAAACGCCGGGCGACGTGATAGGGCTCATCGAAGGTGGTGGAGGCGGTGGCGACCAGCCCGATGCGGGAGGTGACGGCGGCGAGAGCCGAAAGCAGGGTGAAGGGCTCGAAGGAGGTGACGGTGTGGCTGCGGCGCAGCGCCTCGGTGGGCATATTCAGCACCGCCAGATGATCGGCCATGAAGAATGCATCGAACTTCGCGGCCTCGAGCTGCTGTGCGAAGCGCGCCAGATGGGTGAAATTGAAATTCGCATCCGGGAAGGCGCCCGGATAACGCCATGCGCCCGTGTGGAGACTGACGGGCCGCATGAAGGCGCCGAGATGCAGTTTGCGATCATTTGCCATTGGGCTTCACTTTCGTCGATGTTTTGGCTTGCGCGGCGCGTTGCGGAGAGCTGCAGCCGCAGGCAGGGCTTTGCTTGTCGCGACGATATCCCCGCCGGGGGATCGGCGCGGCAAAGACTATTCCGATTATGATTTCCGAACCGAAAGATTTTTGCTGAAATTCTGCATCTGGCGATGATCCCGTGGCGGTAGCCGCTCGGTCGTCTTTGAAGTGCAACGGCGCAGTGGCCGCGGCAAGACAGTTGGCGACGGATGCTTCTCTGTCAAATGCCTATGAGAAAACGTATCAATATCAGTATATTAAACATGTTTTCTAATATGACTTATCCGGCTTGGTCATCCGACATCATCGCTTCCGGAGCCGGTGCGGGTGGACTATATCCGAAACCGCACCGGACACGTCTTGTACGGCCGCTAAACCGCCAGCAGTTTCTCGTTACCGATACGGGTGGTTTCGACGGCGGCTTCCGTTTCGATCCGCTTGCCGGTGGCCGGGTCGAAGAAATGGAGGTGGACGGGGGGGAGGTCCAGATGGATGCGCTGGCCGGGTTTGACCGAGAGATCCTCGCCGATGGCGGCGGAGAAGGTCTCGCCGGCGATATCGGCATGCACGATGCGGCCCGAGCCCAGTTCTTCGACGAAATCCACGATCGCCGGCACGCCGGCGCCATCCGTGCTGACGACGCATTGTTCCGGGCGGATGCCGACCGTCACGTCGCGGCCGCGCAGTTCTAGCGCGGTTTCGGGGAAAAGTTTGACCGGCGTGCCGGCGAGCATCACGGCAGCGGATTCCACCTCCACCCTTGTGCTGAACAGGTTCATGGCGGGCGAACCGATGAAGGACGCGACGAAGGTGCTGGCGGGACGGTGATAGATATCCAGCGGATGGCCGACCTGCTCGACATTACCCCTGTTCATCACCACCAGCCGGTCGGCCAGCGTCATGGCTTCCACCTGATCATGGGTGACGAAAATGGAGGTGGCGGAGAGGCGCTGGTGCAGCTTGCGGATTTCGGCGCGCATGGTCACGCGCAGCTTGGCGTCGAGGTTGGAGAGCGGCTCATCGAAAAGAAACACGGCAGGTTCGCGGATGATGGCGCGGGCCATGGCGACGCGCTGGCGCTGGCCGCCGGAAAGGGCCGCGGGCTTGCGCTCAAGATAATCGGAAAGGCCGACGATCTTTGCGGTCTCCTCGATGCGGCGCTGGCGTTCAGCCTTCGGAACGCCGGCGACTTTCAGCGCATAGCCGATATTGCCGGCCACCGACATATGCGGATAAAGCGCGTAGTTCTGGAACACCATGGCGCAGCCGCGCTCGCGCGGTTCCAGTGTGTTGACCACCCGCCCGCCAATGGCGATCTCGCCGGAGGTGATGTCCTCCAGACCGGCGATCATGCGCAGAAGCGTGGATTTGCCGCAGCCTGATGGGCCGAGGATGACGACGAATTCGCCGGAGTCGAAAGTGAGGTCCACGCCGTGCAGGGTGGGCGTCTTGCCATAGGATTTGCGGACCTGACGAATATCGATCTGAGCCATGATGGGAAAACCTTGTTGTTGAAAGCCGCGCTGTTACTTGTCGGACGAGACGAGGCCGCGGACGAACCAGCGTTGCAGGAAGGCCACGACGAGAAGCGGCGGCAGGATGATGATGAGGGAACCGGCCAGCGTGACGTTCCAGTCCGGCGTGCCGTCATCGGCGGGCAGAAGCGCGCGCAGCGACATCATCACCGTCTTGTAGGACGGATCGGTGATCATCAGCAGCGGCCACAGATACTGGTTCCAGGCGTAAACGAACATGATGGTGGTGAGCGCCAGCATGTTGGTGCGCGACAGCGGCAGCAGCATGTCCACGAAGAAACGCGCCGCACCCGAACCGTCCATGCGCGCGGCCTCCGCCAGCTCGTCCGGGATCGTCATGAAGAACTGCCGGTAGAGAAAAGTGCCGGTGGCGGTGGCGATCAGCGGCAGGGTGAGGCCGGCATAGGAGTTCAGCAGGTTCCATTCCAAGGTGACCTCGATGCCGAACAGGCCGAGGATGGAGCGGAACGGCTGGAACAGATCGGCGGCGACCGAATAGGTCGGCACCACGCGCACTTCGAGCGGCAGCATCAGGGTGATGAACACCGTCCAGAAGAATAGATGCCTGAGCGGCGAGCGGAAGAACACGATGGCGAAGGCGGTGAAGGCCGAAAGGGCCACCTTGCCGATGGTCACCAGCGTCGCCATGATGATACTGTTGAGGAGGGCGTTGCCAAGATTGGCGCGTTGCCAGGCCGCCTGCGCATTGGTGAAGAATTCGCCCTGCGGCATGAAGCTGAAGGGGACGCTGTTGACCTGCTGGACCGACTGGCTGGCGCCGGAAATGACGACGATGAAGGGGCCGATGAGCAGGAAGAAGCCGGCCACCATGATCGCATAGGTCAGGGCGTCGGCATAGGGTGTGCGCTGGATCATCGCCGCCTCACTTGTAATGGACTTGCCGCTCGACGAAGCGGAACTGGATGAAGGTGAAGACCATGATGAGCCCGATGAGGACGAGGCTCTGCGCCGAGGCGCCGGAATAGTTCAGTCCCTCGAAGGCCTCGCTGACGATGCGGTAGACCATCACTTCGGTGGCGTGGTTGGGGCCACCCTCCGTGGTGGAGGCGACGATGCCGAACGTATCGGCGCCGACGAAACCCTCGGTCATCATGATGACGGTGAGGAAGAACAGTGTGGGTGCAAGCAGCGGCACCTGAATGTCGATGGCGCGGCGAATGGGCCCGGAACCGTCCATGGCCGCGGCCTCGGTCAGCGAACGCGGCACGGATTGCAGGCCGGCGAACAGGAAGATGAAGGTGTAGCCCGCCCATTTCCAGATGAAGATAACAATGACGAGGATGAGCGCGTGCTCGCCATATTTGGCCGGGTTCCAGATATCGGGCCACCAGGCATTCAGCGATGCGGCGATGCCGCGTTCCGGCGACAGGATGAAGCGGAAGGCCATGCCGGCGGCGGGACCGGCGATCGCATAGGGCAGGATATAAAGCACCCGGAAAAAGCCGGAGCCGGGAAGCTGGCGATCGACCGCAAGGGCGAGCACGAGGCCGATGAGGATCGCGAAAAACGGCCCGGCGACCGCAAATATCAGGCTGGTGAGGATCGATTGCCAATAAAGCGGATCGCCGAAGGTTTCGATGAAATTGGCTAAACCGACGAATTCCGCCTGGCCGCCGAAAGGCGGCTCCAGGGTGAATGCCCAGTTCAGCACTGCCGCAACCGGCCAATAGAAGAACAGAAGGATAAGCAGAAACTGCGGCAGGGCGAAGAGCACAGGCAGCCATGTGCTTTTGAAGACGGTACGCTTTTCCATTGGAGTCCGGCAGAGTTCGAGATTTCGGCGGGCCTGCCCGAACGACTGTCCGGACAGGCCTTTGACGGCGATGAAAGAACGCTTAGTTCAGCTTGGCGCCTTCATAGGTCTTTTCGAAGCGGCGCAGGCCGGTATTGGCGCGCTCGACGGCCTTGTCGAGTTCAGCCTGGATATCGGCGTTCTGCATGAAGATGGCTTCGAGCGAGGTGGCGACTTCCTTGCGGATCTGCGTGAAACCGCCGAGGCGGATACCGCGGGTGTATTCGGAAGGCGGCGTAAAGGTCAGGCTCTCGATGGCCTTTTCGCGGCCCTTATAGGGAGCTTTGTCGTAAAAACCATTGGCCTTCATGGCGTCGAAGCCGGTCTTGGTGACCGGGATGTAACCGGTAACGGTCGACCACCACTCAACCATATCAGGCTGGGCGATGAAGTTCAGGAACGCGGCAGCGCCCTTGTATTCGGCTTCCGGACGACCGGCCATGACCCACAGCGAAGCGCCGCCGACCAGCGAGTTGTGACGCTCCGTGCCCTTCCAGATCGGCAGCATGGCGACGTCCCACTTCACGCCTTCCGGCATGGACTTGCCGACGGTGCCGTGGTTGGCGATGGAAGTCATGAACATCTGGCAGGTCTGCGAGGTGAAGGCCGGCAGGATATCCATGCCGAGCTGCTTGGTCTTGACGACGAACAGCTTCTCGTCCTGCATCTTCTTGAAGAATTTCACGTGGTCGACGAACTTGGTCTTGTTGATCGCAAGTTCCGCGTCCAGACCCTGATAACCGTTGGCCTTGGTGGCGATCGGCTGGTTGTGGATGGCGGAGAATTGCTCCATCAGCATCCATGTGTCGAAGTTAAAGGCGAGCGGGCATTCGAAGCCGGCGGCTTTCAGCTTCTTGGAAGCTTCTTCGACCTGTTCCCAGGTATCGGGCTTGAAGGTGATGCCGGCTTTTTCGAAAGCGTCGACATTGTAATAGAACATCGCGGTCGAAGAATTATAGGGGAAGGAGTTCAATTCACCCGAAGCCGTAGCGTAATAATTGGCGATGCCGGGGAAATAATTGTTCCAGTCGATCTTGTAGCCATTGTCGGCCATCAGCTTCTTGGCGGGAACGAAAGCCTTGGACAGCATCATGTCCAGTGTGCCGGCGTCATAAATCTGGGTGATGGCGGGCTGCTTCTTGGCGCGATAGGCGGCAATGGTGTTCTGCAGGGTGGATTCGTAATCGTTCTGCGAGGTGCAGACGATCTCGAATTCGGCCTGGGAGTCGTTGAACTTCTTGCAGGTGTCCTGCACGCGGTCGCCGAGATCGCCGGAAAGACCGTACCAGAATTCGAACTTGGTCTTTTCTGCCTGGGCGGCGGTGGCGCCGAAGGCGGCGGCGATGGCGACGCCGGCCACGAAGGAAGTCAGAGCGGAAGATTTCATGAGTTAGCCCCGTTGATGGAATGATGGCCTGCTCGGCAAGGACCTCATGTCCCCGGCACGTAGCCACGGGCTCTGCTAACAGTCGTATTTAACGGATCGCTTACATTTTGTTGAACGTTTTATGATGACTGGCCGCGCAGCGTATTCTGCGCGGCGAAAAAAGTGCGATAAATGCGGAAAATCGGAATATAACCTTGTTTATCAAGCGCTTACTGTTTCCGGATTGCGTTGCCACTTCTTGCTGAACAGCTTTTTCCAATCAACCTCGACGTGCAGCCTCGATGGTGGCGACGTCGATTTTCTTCATGTCCATCATCGCGTCGAAGGCGCGTTTGGCCTCCGCGCCGCCGGCGGCCATGGCTTCCATCAGCACGCGCGGCGTGATCTGCCAGGAAACGCCCCATTTGTCCTTGCACCAGCCGCAGGCGCTTTCCTGCCCGCCATTGCCGACGATGGCGTTCCAGTAACGGTCGGTTTCTTCCTGGTCTTCGGTCGATATCTGGAACGAGAAAGCCTCGCTCTGCTTGAAGACCGGCCCGCCATTGAGGCCGATGCAGGAAACGCCTGCCACGGTGAACTGCACCGTCAGCACATCTCCCTTCTTGCCGGAGGGATAGTCGCTCGGCGCATGGTGAACGCCGGTTACCGCGCTATCCGGAAAGGTTTCGGCATAAAATCTGGCTGCGGCCTCGGCATCCTTGTCGTACCAGATACAGATCGTGTTCTTTTCCATTTGTGTGTTCCTCCCAAATTGAAATCGTCGTCGGGCCGGCGCGAAAATTCGCCGGCCATTGCCGGTTCCCCATTCGGTATAGAATGCGACCATGCGCCGAACGTTCCCAAAAAAAGGCGGCGAGAAAAAACCGGCAGGCAACACATTGCCACGGTATCTGCAACTTCAGATGACGAACATCAACTTTATCCTTAAATATTATTTAAGAATGTAATCATAATATTCACGAATGATTTTGAATAGAAATCATCCCTTTCTAATGGAGGACTGCGCGTGAGTATTCTTGATCGTGGTGCCAATGCTTTTGCGGTTCTTGCCGCGCTTTCCAAATCCCAGGCCATCATTGAATTCGACCTTTCGGGAAAAATTCTCAACGCCAACGAGAATTTCTGTCGGGCGCTCGGTTACGAGCTTTCGGAAATCGTCGGCAGGCACCACAGCATGTTCGTGGAGCCTGCGGTCGTGTCCTCGCAGGACTACAAGGCCTTCTGGTCCAAGCTTTCGGCCGGCCAGTTCGATCAGCGGCAATATAAGCGCATCGGCAAGGGCGGCCGGGAAGTCTGGATCGAGGCGTCCTACAATCCGGTGTTTCGTCGCGGCAAGCCGGTGAAGGTAGTCAAGATCGCCACCGATATTACCGACCGCAAGCTGAAGGCGGCGGAAGATGCGGGCAAGATCGACGCCCTGTCACGGGCGCAGGCCATCATCGAATTCTCTCCGAACGGCGAGGTTTTGACTGCAAACGAGAATTTTCTGGCCGCGCTCGGTTATTCGCTGGCGGAAGTGCAGGGCAGGCACCATTCCATGTTCTGCGAACCGGCCTATACGCAGTCGTCGCAATATAAGCAGTTCTGGGAAAGGCTGGCCGGCGGCGATCTCGTGGCGGATGAGTTCATGCGGCTTGGCAAGGGCGGCCGCAAGGTCTTCATTCAGGCGTCCTATAACCCGATCTTCGATCTCAACGGCAAGGTGTTCAAGGTCGTCAAATTCGCGACCGACGTGACCGGCCGCGTCGAAAACGTCGAAAAGCTGGCGCAATGTCTCACCGATCTGGCCGAGGGCGATCTTGCCCAGAGCATCGACAAACCCTTCATCCCCTCGCTTGAAAGATTGCGCACGGATTTCAACGCGGCTTCGGAAAAGCTGAAAAGGGCCATGACGCTGGTGTCTGAAAATGCCGGCGCCATTTCGTCCGGTTCCAACGAGATCAGGTCCGCTGCCGACGATCTCGCCAGACGCACGGAGCAGCAGGCCGCCTCCATCGAGGAAACGGCAGCCGCGCTCGAAGAAATCACCACCGCCGTCAACGATTCGAGCCGCCGCGCCGAAGAGGCGGGCAAGATCGTCGCCCGTGCCCGTGACCATGCGGAACATTCGGGCCAGGTGGTGCGCGATGCGATCGGCGCAATGGACCAGATCGAAAAATCATCGCGCGAGATTTCCAACATTATCGGCGTGATTGACGAAATCGCCTTCCAGACCAATCTTCTGGCATTGAATGCAGGCGTGGAAGCCGCCCGCGCGGGTGAAGCGGGCAAGGGTTTTGCCGTGGTTGCGCAGGAGGTTCGCGAACTCGCGCAGCGTTCCGCAACGGCCGCCAAGGAAATCAAGAGCCTGATCAATGCCTCCGGCGCGCAGGTGGAAAACGGCGTTGGCCTCGTCACCCGGGCGGGTTCGGCCCTGCAGGAAATCGCCGAGCAGGTGCGGGATATCAACACCAATGTCGTGGCGATTGTCGATGCCGCGCGCGAGCAATCCACGGCGCTTGCGGAAATCAATCAGGCGGTCAACACCGTCGATCAGGGTACCCAGCAGAATGCCGCGATGGTGGAGGAGCAGACCGCCGCAAGCCACAGCCTTGCGCGGGAAGCGGCGGCCCTGTTCGAGCTTCTCGGGCAATTCCGGTTCGAGGACATGGCCCGATCCTCCGCCTCAGCGCGCAGCGGCTTCGAGCAGCAATCCGCGCCGGTGAGCTCGCATCGCAGCGCACCCCGCCCGCTTGCGGCGCGCGGTTCCGCAGCGGTTGCCGTCAAGCATGAGGAGTGGCAGGACTTTTAGGGTGCGGCCTCAGCAAGCCGAGCCAATCACGCCCACGTCATCCTCGGGCTTGTCCCGAGGATCTGCAACGTATTGATTTTGTTCGACGTGATTAGATCCTCGGCACAGGGCCGAGGATGACGCCGAGAGAATGTTGATCCTCCACGACTGACTTTAAAAGGGGCTGCCCGCCGTCCGAGCCCCGTCCGATCACGCCAGTCCATTCGATGTTCGATACGTGATGACAAGCCGGAAAGCTGGGCATATCTTCCGGATTGGCCGATAATCGGCACATCGTGTCTGGAATTTTCGGGGGCTTTCGCTTGGCAGGGATATCGACAAGCCGCACGGCTCTTGCGCTGTGTGTGCTGACCGCAGCCTTCGGCGCGGCGCAAGCCGAAGAGCCCGCCGGGAAAAAAGCCGCCTGCGCCTATAGCCATGATGTCGCGCCGGACCTGTGCATCAATGCCGGCAGTTACAATAACGATCTTTGCCATGCCATTGAGGTCCTTGCCGCCCGCCATGCCGTTCCGCCGGATTATTTCGCCCGGCTGATCTGGCGGGAAAGCCTGTTCCGGCCCAATGCGGTCAGTCCGAAGGGGGCGGAGGGCATTGCCCAGTTCATGCCGGGAACGGCCCGGTTGCGCGGTCTCGAAGACAGTTTCAACATCATCGCCGCGCTTGAGGCGTCTTCCCGATATCTCTCCGAATTGAACGTGCAGTTCGGCAATTTCGGCCTTGCCGCCGCAGCTTACAATGCGGGGGAGGCGGGCTTGCGGAACTTTATCGCCAACGGCCGCCTGCCCACCGAAACCCGCGATTATGTGTTTGCGATCACCGGTTATCCGGTGGAGACATGGAAGGACAATCCGCCGGAAAAGGCGTCTCCGGCGCTGGATGACAACCGTTCCTTCCTTGATGCCTGCGTGCGTCTCGCTGACACCCGCACTATGAACGATCCCGTTCTCATTGCATCGGCCGACTGGGCGCCCTGGGGCGTGCAGCTTGCGGCGCATTATAATCCGGCCGTGGCGAACCGGCTTTTCACCCGGGCGATCCTGCAGCTTTCGGAACCGCTGAATGCCGAGCGGGCTTTGATCGTGCGGCAGCGGGGCGGCAATTTCGGTTCGCGGCCGCGTTATGCCGCCCGCATCGGCCGGGAGACCAGAGCCGAAGCCAACGCGCTTTGTGGCGATATCCGGCGCGCGGGCGTTCCCTGCACCGTGTTCCGCAACAGGTAAAAACGGCGCGCGCCGGACGGACCAATCGTCTTCCCGCGACAGGGCTGATCATAAGAAGTTGATCGGCTTTGCGGCCGTTCGATCTTTCCGTGCAAAATGATCGTGCCTAGATTTGCCCCCGGACGCTGGCCGACAACCGCGGCCGCTGACGTTTTGTAGGGAATGATCTGGAAATGAGATGGCTTGAAAGAGGATGTCTGGCGACCGTGCTGGTCGTCGTTGCGGCGTGCACCAGCGCCGGCGAGACGGGGATTTCCCGCACTGTCGCCGATTTCGTCGGGCAACCGCGCGAGGCCGCCATCGCCCGACTCGGCCGCCCGAACAAGGTCATCATCGAAAACGGCGAAACCGAATCCTACTGGCTGAAAGTAGACAGGGAGATTTATGCCGGCCTCAGCAACAGGCGCGAAGTCAAGACCGTCGACGGGCAGGCGCAGGTCTCGGAAACCGAGGGCATGAAGATCAAGGAGCATCGCCGCGACTGCATCATCAAGATAACCGCAGATGCCGCCTCCATCATCAGGACGAGCGAGATCATCGGCAATCCGGCCAATTGCGAGAACCTTCTCGACAGCCAAGCCACCTGAGGAACTGCTGTCGCGGCCGCTCCGCTTGCCGAAGCCTCAAAGCTCCATCTTGATCGTCAGCATATATTCGGTGCCCTTCGCCCGGTCGCGCGTGCGGGAGACTTCAAGCGTGACCTTGTCCATCTTGTGCCCAAGGGTTTCCTTGATCGTTCCTCCCGGCGTATCCTCGCGCCGGAATGAGGTGTCGCCGTAACCGACGCCGATTTTGCGGGTAATGGCATTTTCCGTGTAGGTTCTTCCGAACATGGCGGAGGCCTGGCCGCTGCGCACCGTCGTCTCGAAACCGCGGGAATCGATGTCGCGATAGGCCGAGGCGGCAATCGAATTGTCCGAGCTGCTATAGCTGCCGCCGGCGCTTATTCTGGCGAGGCGATGGCCGTCATGTTCCAGGGAAAAATTGCCATCGGCCGAAGGTCCGAAACGACCGCCGTTCATGGCATCCTTATAGGTGAAGCGGAAGCGGCCGCTGCGTGCGTCCACCTGATAATTGTAGGAGGCGTCGCCGCTGCGGATCTGGATGCCCGGCGCCGGCTCGCTGCCGAGAATCGGCGATACCTTGTCCGCGAACTGGAACAGGGGTTTGGTGACCTCTTCAAATTCCGACTTCGACAATGCCAGCGGCTTGCCATCCGGGTCGAACTTCCCGACCGCCAGGCATGGGCGCTGGTTGATGATGCTCTTCAGGGCAAAGACCGTGCAATTGTCGCTTGTCGTGCCGGCAATCGCGGCGTGGACGGAGTTGCGCAGGGTGTAGCTGCCGCAGCAGGAGAAGGCCTCGTTGTCGAGGCTCGCATCGCGCGTATAGCCCGTAAAGACAATGCCGCTTGCCCCGTTGGTGAGGCCTGCATTGGCGAAATGCGGCCCGCTTTGCAGCGGAAACAGCTTCAGCCGGCTCTGGTCAGCGAGCGTTTTCGGGTTGGAAGGCGATGGAAGCGGCATTCTTCTTCTCTCCTGAAACACGGGAACGGTGCGCTTTTTTTACCATCCTAAATTGAAGCCGCAACCCTTAACTGTACCCTGTGAGATATGCCGTTTCTGTGGATGAGAGCGACCGCTGTTGTTACCGTGAGCCTGTGCGCATATGCTGGAATACTCAATCTTGATTTCCGGGCAAGGCGGACAGGCGCATAATGACCTCCCAGTTGGATTTTTTCGCACCCGCGGCAGCGCGGTTTCCGCAGGCTGAAAGAGGGCGAAAAGCGGGTGGTCGCGAAACGGCCCAAAAGACCGGTACGGACGATGAGGCCCTTGCCGCATATCTTGAATCCACCGGTAATTATCGTGTCCTGCGCCGGCTGCAGCCGCGCGCGGTCGTTGATCGGCCAAGGCCGGAATTTGCCCGTCAGGGTGTGATCCTCGATACGGAAACGACGGGTCTCGACCATCGCACCGATGAGATCATCGAAATCGGCGTCATCGCCTTCACATTCGACGATAACGGCACAATCGGCGATGTCACCGGCATCTATGGCGGGTTGCGGCAGCCGGGTGTCGCCATTCCGGAAGAAATCACCCGCCTGACCGGGATCACCGACGAGATGGTCGCGGGACAGTCGATAGACATGGACCGGCTGACCTCCCTCATTGCCCATGCCGATCTGATCATCGCCCACAATGCCGGTTTCGACCGGCCCTTTTGCGAGGCGTTTTCGCCGATCTTCCGCGACAAGGCATGGGCCTGCTCCGTTTCGGAAATAGACTGGCGCGCGCGTGGTTTCGAGGGCAACAAGCTCGGTTATCTGATCGGCCAATCCGGCTATTTCCACGATGGCCATCGCGCGGTAGACGATTGTTTCGCCCTGCTGGAAGTGCTGGAGCAGACGCGCCCCGGCCAGAGCAGCACGCCCTTTGCCGAACTTGATGAGGCAAGCCGGCGCTCGAGGGTGCGCCTCTACGCGGAAAACAGCCCGTTCGACATGAAGGATCATCTGAAAAAGCGGGGCTATCGCTGGTCGGACGGCTCCGATGGCCGGCCGAAATCCTGGTGGGTGGAGCTGCCGGAGGAAAAGCTCGAAGAGGAGCTGCATTTCCTGCGGACCGAAATCTATCGCTGGGATGCCGATCCGACGGTCAAATATCTCACCGCTTTCGACCGGTTCAGGGCCGGGTGAAGCGCGGGGTATTTCGGGCTTTCAGATTGCATACAATTTCTGCAATGAATCGAAAACAATCGCTGTAAATTTGGGCAGGTCCGCGCACGGGTCTCCAAAGCGCAAAAAAATATCATTTTACATCAATGGCTAAGCCGATTGGCACGCCTCCTGCATGACAAAGACGTCGCAGGAGAGTGTTTATGAGCAAAGCCGCAGCAATCGACATCGCGTCCGTATCCAAGATTTACGGCAACACCACCGCCGTGCATGCGATAAGCCTCAAGATTCCCGCCGGGAGCTATTGCTGCCTGCTTGGCCCGTCGGGCTGCGGCAAGACCTCGACATTGCGGATGATTGCCGGCCACGAAAGCATCTCCAGCGGCGATGTCCGGCTCGGCAATACAGTCGTCACCGATCTTCCTCCCGCCCGGCGCGGCACGGCGATGATGTTCCAGTCCTATGCGCTGTTTCCGCACCTCGATCTCGTCGACAATGTCGCTTTCAGCCTCAAGATGAAGGGCGTGGACAAGGAAACCCGCCGGGCGAAGGCGCTCGAAATGCTGCGGCTGATGCAGCTGGAACCCTATGCCAGCCGTCGTCCGGCCCAGCTTTCCGGCGGGCAACAGCAGCGCGTGGCGCTGGCGCGTGCGCTGATTACCGATCCCGAGGCGCTGCTGCTGGACGAGCCGCTTTCGGCGCTTGACCCGTTCCTCAAGATCCGCATGCGCGCCGAGCTGAAAAAGCTTCAGACCTCGCTCGGCATCACCTTCGTGCATGTCACCCACAGCCAGGAAGAGGCCATGGCGCTCGCCGATATCATCGTCGTCATGAATGACGGCCGCATCGAACAGGCAGCCACCCCGCGTGAGGTGTTCGAGCGTCCCGCCACCGCCTTCGTTGCCCGCTTCATGGGCGACCACAATGTCATTTCCGGGCGTTACCGGGAAAAAACGGATGATCTCGTTACGCTCGAAGTGGCGGGCGGCGGCACTTTTACGGCGAGCGGCGTCGCCCCGGATGACGGCGCGGTCGATATCGCCGTGCGCACCGACCGCGTCCGCGTCGGGGAGGCGCAGCAACCGGGCCTCGGTTTCACCGGCATCGTCTCGAATGTCGAATATCGCGGCGCCAGCGTGAAGATCGCCGTCACCGGCGCGGGAATCGAGGATTTCAACGTCATCCTCAGCGATGCCGCCTTCTTCGAAAATCCGGTCAGGACCGGAGACGCCATACCGCTTTCATGGAATGCGGCCGATGCCATCGTGCTCGGCCGGGTAGAGAAGTGACCCAAAAATAACCAGAGGAGAACTTTGAAATGACCGATACCACCAACAGCAAAAAGGGCCTTTCCCGCCGCGGCCTCCTGAAGGCGGGCGCTGCCGCCACGGGTGCCGCAATCGGCTCCGGCCTCATCACCGGCTTCCCGACCATCTGGGCGCAGAACCCGATCACCATCCGCCAGTTCGGCACCGGCGTGTCGAACCTCAACGCCATTGCCGAAAAGTGCAAGGCCGATCTCGGCATCACGCTCGAAATGACGGCTACGGATTCGGATGCCGCCGCCCAGCGCGCCGTCACCCAGCCGAATTCCTACGACATCGCCGATATCGAATACTGGATCCTGAAGAAGGTCTATCCGGCCGGCGTCATCCAGCCGATGGAAATCAAGAAGCTGAAATATTACGACAAGATCGTGCCGCTGTTCAAAAACGGCAAGCTGAAGCCGGACAGCGTCGTGGCGCAGGGCACGGCCCCGCACACCGTCGGTTTCGTCGAAAAGCCCGGCGACAAGACATTTGCGAAGGGCGAGACCGATTATTTCACCATGGTCCCGACCATCTACAATGCCGATACGCTCGGCATCCGCCCCGATCTCGTCGGCCGCGATATCTCCAGCTGGGCCGATATCATGGACCCGAAGTTCAAGGGCAAGACCTCCATTCTCAACATCCCCTCCATCGGCATCATGGATGCGGCGATGATCATGGAAGCCATGGGCAACATCAAATATGCCGACAAGGGCAACATGACCAAGGAGGAGATCGACAAGACCATCGACTTCCTCATCAAGGCGAAGAAGGACGGCCAGTTCCGCGCCTTCTGGAAGAGCTTCGACGAAAGCGTCAACCTCATGGCGTCGGGCGAAGTCATCATCCAGTCCATGTGGTCGCCCGCAGTCGCCGCGGTCCGTTCCAAGGGCATCGCCTGCAAATACCAGCCGCTGAAGGAAGGTTATCGCTCCTGGGGCGGCGGTCTCGGGCTTGCGAAGCACCTTTCGGGCGCGAAACTCGATGCGGCCTATGAATATATCAACTGGTACACCTCCGGCTGGGTCGGCGCTTATCTCAACCGTCAGGGTTATTATTCCGCCGCAATGGAAACGGCGAAGGAGCACATGACCGCCGACGAGTGGGGCTACTGGGTCGAAGGCAAGCCGGCGCAGGGCGACATCATCGCGCCCGACGGCAAGGTCATGGAAAAGGCCGGCGCGGTGCGCGATGGCGGCTCCTTCGAGGAACGCATGGGCAAGGTCGCGTGCTGGAACTCCGTCATGGACGAGGACCGCTACATGGTCCGCCGCTGGAACGAATTCATCGCGGCCTGATGTCCTGAAAAGACGGTGCCGGCGGCCAATGCCGCCGGTGCCTGCCCATAAACAGCGAAAGGCTTCATGATGGTGACGGTCAGACTCATCGGCGTCAGCGACAAAAAGGACAGGCCGCCCCGCAGCTTCGCACTGCCGCAAAAGCTCGTGTCCTATGTTCAGGCCGCGCCGCTTTTGCTGATCCTCGGCTTTTTCCTGGCTCTGCCGATCCTCATGATCGCCGTCGTCAGCTTCTGGGATTACGATTTCGCCCAGATGTATCCCGATTTCGTGACCTTCAACTATCTGGAAACGCTCGGCTCCTGGGTCACATGGCAGACCTATCTCAACACCCTGAAATATGCCGCCATGGTCTGGGCGATCACGCTGTTCTGCGGTTTCTGGGTCGCCTATTTCCTTGCCTTCCACATCCGCACCACCACCATGCAGATGGTGCTCTTCCTCGTCTGCACCGTGCCGTTCCTGACGTCGAACATCATCCGCATGATTTCCTGGATTCCGGTGCTTGGGCGAAACGGCCTCGTCAACAGCGCCCTGGTCGGCACCGGCATCATTCCCGAACCGATCGAATGGCTGCTTTATTCGGATTTCGCCGTGGTGCTCGCCATGGTGCATCTTTATACGCTGTTCATGGTCACGCCGATCTTCAACACGCTGATGCGTATCGACAAATCGCTGATCGAGGCAGCGCGCGACGCTGGCGCCACGGGATGGCAGACGCTCACCAACGTCATCATTCCGCTCGCCAAGCCCGGCATGGCCATCGGCAGCATCTTCGTCGTCACGCTGGTCATGGCCGATTTCTCCACGGTTCAGGTCATGTCCGGCGGCCAGAGCGCCTCGGTGGCGCTGATGATGAAGAATCAGATGTCGCTGCTGCAATATCCGGCCGCCGCTGCGAACGCCGTCATCCTGCTCATCCTCGTTCTTCTGATGGTCGCGGGCATCCTGCGCATCGTCGATATCCGCAAGGAGCTTTGATCCCATGCATCAGGAAAAACGCGGCCGCGAATTCTATGTCCTCGCCTTCTTTTTCGCCCTCTTCGTGCTGTTTCTTTACGGTCCGCTGTCGGCCATCCTCATCCTCGCCTTTCAGGGGCCCAATGGCGGCCTGACTTTCCCGCTGAACGGCGTTTCGCTGCACTGGTTCGGCAATCTTTTCGAACAGCAGGCCGTCGGCGATTTCGGCGGCTCCTTCCGCCGTTCCTTCGGTCTTGGGCTGATGGTCATGGCCGTTACCGTGCTGGTCTCGCTGCTGGCGGGCCTTGCCTTCCGGCGCAAATTCATCGGGGCGACGCCGTTGTTCTATCTGTCGGTCGCAAGCCTCGTGGTGCCGTCGATCATCATTTCGCTCGGCATCGGCGTTCTGTTCCAGCAGCTCGGGCTGGAGCCGTCATGGTATACGTCCGCCTTCGGCGCGCATCTCACCTGGACGCTGCCTTTCGGCGTGCTCATCATGCTAGCCGTCTTCAACCGCTTTTCGCCGTCCTATGAGGAAGCGGCCCGGGATCTCGGCGCATCCTCCTGGCAGACCTTCGCCCATGTGGTGCTGCCGATGATCGCACCAAGCCTGATCGGCGTCGGGCTTTTCGGCTTCACGCTTTCTTATGACGAGTTCGCCCGCACATTGATGACGTCAGGCACCTACAACACGCTGCCGCTGGAAATCTACGGCATGACCACCAATGTCACGACGCCGGTGCTTTATGCGCTCGGTGCTGTTACAACCCTGTTTTCCTTCCTGGTGATCGCGGCCACGCTCGGCCTGATCGTCACGCTCAATCGCCGCCATTCACGCGGATAAAGAAACGTAAAATGCGCATTCTCGTCATCAATCCCAACACCACGCAATCCATGACCGCGACCATCGCCGACGCCGCGACGCGGATAGCCGGCCGCGATACGGACATAATGGCCGTTACCTCGTCCATGGGGCCTGTCTCCATCGAAGGTTATTACGACGAGGTTTTCGCCGTGCCCGGCCTGCTGCTGGAGCTGGCAAAGGCGCCGGCGCTTGG
Organism: Rhizobium sp. NFACC06-2; assembly: GCF_900101425.1. NCBI lineage: Bacteria > Pseudomonadati > Pseudomonadota > Alphaproteobacteria > Hyphomicrobiales > Rhizobiaceae > Rhizobium > Rhizobium sp. NFACC06-2. The sequence goes on from NZ_FMVA01000015.1 coordinate 93,303, forward strand.
AGCCGACGCGGCGATCATCGCCTGTTTCGACGATACCGGGCTCGATGCCGCCCGCGCCTTGGCCGATATTCCCGTTATCGGCATCTGCGAGGCGGCGGTCTCCGCCACCGCCTTCATCGCCCAGAAATTCACCATCGTCACGACGATGGAACGCTCGCGGCTGCCGCTGGAACATCTTGTCCATCGTTATGGCATGTCCGCCCGCTGCAATGTGCGCGCCGCCGATATTCCGGTTCTGTCGCTGGAAGATCCCGCCTCGAACGCTCGTGAAAGGCTGCGCGCGGAAATCTCACTGGCCCTGAAAGAGGACAGGGCGGAGGCGATCGTGCTCGGTTGCGCCGGCATGGCGGATCTTGCCGCCGAACTGCGCCATGAATTCGGCGTGCCGGTCGTCGATGGCGTCGCGGCGGCCGTCAAGCAGGCGGAATCGCTGGTGTCCATGGGGTTGTCCACCGCCAAGCGCGGCGCTTATGCCACGCCGCTTTCCAAGCCCTATCGCGGATTGCTGGAGCCATTCCGGCCGGACAGGCTCTCCGGGACATCGGCAGACGGCGGAGACGTTCTCACCGCTTCTGACCATAAAACGACGAAGGCGAGCTGATAGGCCAGATCGCGCCGGACGTTCTGCAATGCGAGATCGCTCAGAACTATTCTGGGTCCGTTTCTTTGCAAGATGTTCAACCGCTCGGCCCTGGCGATTATGGCCGTTACATGGGCGCGGCTGACCCCATAGGCGCGCGCCGTCGCCTTGCGGGAGAACACGCAACCCGTCGCATCGCACGCGTCTGTCTTCGCGGCGGACAGCAGGTCCAACAGGATCAGGAAACCAGGCGCATGCCCAAGGAACATCCGCATTTCCTCTGAGAGAAAAGGAAAATCCTGCGCGTGCCGCAAAAACCAGCTCACACCGTCGATAAGCATGCCCGTTCCGATGGCTTCCTCCGCAGGCGTCTCCGTTGCCGGGAGGGTTTGCCATGGCGAGGCCGCGACGCAATAGGTGCTGGCAAGCCTCTCGATTGCCGAAATAATCCAGCCATTTAGCGACCATGGCCGCTCACGGTTATCGCCGCCGGGCGGGTGACGCTGCGCGGTATTTTCCAGTTCCAGCCAGTCGATCAAGGCGCGTGTCCTGCGGCTGGATGCCCAGCCGGGTGGAACGACGACTGCCTGAACCGCCGCCAGCGTAAATTGCCCGCCATGGACCGATGCGATGCCCACGGCGCACATGACGGTGGCGAATGCGCCGAAGTCTCCGAGCGCACGGACGAGGCGCTGCTCCTGTTTGAAAGCGGTCGATAGGTGGGTGCAAAGATAGGCGACAGCATCACCAAAGGCATCGTCGTTCAGGATTCGGTTCGCAAGTAGGTCCAGCCTCTCTCGAAGCATGTCCGGCCGAGGCCGGGCGAAGTCCCTCTTCGGGTGCGTCTTTGAAGCTGGGGCGCCTGCTTTTCCGGATACCTTTCTCCCGTGGTTTTTTGCTCATCGCTACTTTATGGCGAATTCGAAAACGTGAGTTCTGTTCGCTGACGACGGCCGTGCAGGGCAGTCGTGACAGCCGGAAGGTTACCCTCCGCAAGATGCGTGCATTTTGTTGCACTCCCCCGAGGCCCCGTTGAGCGGTATTAAAAAATACTCTCATAAATTGAATGTTAAGGGGCGCGTAAAAATGTGTTCCCTTTTGAAACGGTTTGCGGGAGTAACGCTGACAATAGCGTTATATACTGTTTTTATTGCATAATTGAATGAAGCATCGGATGTGGAATCTTTCGTCCATTTGCCCGGAATGCAATCTTTGATGGTTGCTTTTTAGGTCTTGACGACGTTGCAGACGATGCGTCCGAAACCGCCTGATATCCGAATGTTACTGCCATGTCTCTGGCACGGTCGGCAGCGATGCCGGGCGGCGCATGGAGCCCGTCGTGCCCTTTTATTCATCCCCAATTCTCCAGAGGAGGTTGAAATGATACAACTTAAACACGTTGTTTTTGCTGGCCTTGCGGCCTTCGCAATGCAATTCGATATTCCGTCCATGGGCCAGCCGGCCATTGCGAACGCGGCCACCCTCACCGCCGAGCAGACGGCGGCTTTCCAGTCGAAACTGGAACAGGCGGAAGCGAGCCGCGAGCTGCTCGGCCGCCGATCCGTGTGCCTGATGGAACATCTGACGGCGCAACAGCAGCTCAGCGCCGACCGCGAGAAGGCGCTGGGGCAGGCCATGTACCTGCAGATCGAGCTGGAGCGGCAGGTGGTGCAGTCCGAAACCAGCGTGAAGGGCTATGAGGAGCTGGTTCAGTCCGAAAACGAGAACGTCAAGGCGCGCCAGGCCACCTTCGAAAAAGCCCGGAAGGAAAGGGACGAGCAGGCCAAGAGAGTAAAAATATGCAGCGGCGTCCTCTTTTTCCTGCCGGGAATTTGCCAGGCCGGTGACGCCGCGGTGAAGGCGCTGGGCTGGATGAATGATGCGGAGCGGGAATACCGGACCGCGCAGCCACGGCTGGACAATGCCCGGGCAGCTCTTGAAAGCGTTCGCAACCAGCTCGAAAACAATCGCCGCCAGCTTGCGGCGGCACAGCAGAGCCACGCGGAAAACCAGAAGGCGGTGAAAACTCTGGAGGAGCAGATCACCAGGCTCAAAGCGGCGATCTCCACCATCAACGTCAAGGTTCAGGACTTCAACATTCAGGTCGGCAACTTCACCAGCGCTCTGAAGGAAGCGAGCGAGGTCAATCCTGACGACGCGAAAATACGTCAGGTTACGCGGCTCTCCGCCGAGATCGACGGCCTGACCAAAGACGTGCCGCAGTTCATTTCCTCCACCGAGGCCGGACTGCCGGACGACGCGAAGAAGCAGTGCGGGTCGTGAACGATCACCCCCCAAAAAAATGACTCTCCGTAACCACCCATCAACAGGAGCATGAAAATGAACAATGTCGTGACTTTCGAAAGCCGGACCGCCCAGATCAACAGCGCAATCGATGCCGGCGTCGATGCGATCGTTTCGCAACCGAATTTCAGCCTTCCCAAGTCGGATACGGCGCTTGTCCGGTCTTATGTCGATAAAATTCAGGGAACCTATGATGTCGAGCGCGCCAAGCGCGACACCGACAATGCGATCGATCTGCTTTACATCGCCTATAACACCACGCCGCAGGAAAACGGCGATATTCGCGTCCGCATCAGCGCGATCATGAACAGGCTGATCACGTCGCAGCAGAAAAGCGAAATAGTCATGAAGAACGCGATGGAGGCAGCCACCCGCATCGGCCTGTCCATCGCCGATCTTTTCCCGGACTGGCTCGATGTCAGGGAAGAAAACGATCAGGCGGAAATCAAGGCATTTGTCTCCAACGATCTGATAAAGCTCGCAACGAATATCCGGGATAGGGCGCTCAGCGTTCGAGACGAGCTTCTTGCCCTTGCTGCAACCTATGACGCCATCATCAGGGACACGGCGCAAACCACGGATATGAGCGAAACGGCCTTGAGCAAACGCCTCGCCGATAAAGCCGTGATGGAACGGGAAATCCGGGAGGCGGACGCACGGCGGGAACAGCTTGAATCGCTTGTCAACGATCTCAAGGAACAGGTTGCGGCATTCGAAAAGAAGGCACGGGAATATGAGCAGCGGGCCAATACGGCCGAGCAGCGTGCTTTTGTCATGTCGATCGTCCGCGTCGGCGCGCAGATGATTTCAAGCGCAATTCCCGCCATCGCCATGGTGGCGGGCGGTCCTGCCTCCATGCTGGCCTCGTCGGTTGGCGGCGCGCTTTCGGGACAGTCCAAGGCCGGGCAGGATGCAGACGGGCAGGGGCAGGGCGGCGGCTCCCGCAACCCGTCAGGCGGCGGAAGCAAGGCCGATGCGGCCGCCAAGCAGAGCGAGCTCTCCGAAAAGAAAGCCGAGCTTCGCAAAAGCGAGGAAAAACGCGACGCTCTGAAGGGGGATGTCAAGTCGCTCGAGGACGCCAAGGCGAAGCTTGCGCAGGACGCGGAGAGCGCGGACCCCAAATCGAGCAAGGCCATCGAGCTTGCCGAACTCGACAAGCGTCTGGCTGCACGTGCCGCGGAACTCAAGGCGCAGGAAGAAAAGATCGCCGCTCAGCAAACGGTTATTTCCAGCCTGCAGGCTTCGCTCGATGCTTTGGACAAGGGGCTGGGCAAGCTCTCCGAAGAGCAGCAGCAACAGGCGGCCAGCCTGCGCGAAATCCAGATGCAGATGATCGACAAGGCGGAGGCCTATGAGAAGGAACGCCGTACCCAGGCGGCCGAGCTCATCAGGATCAATGCCCTGCTGAAGGGGAAGCAGGCCGAGGATGACAAGATCAAGCTTGCGGTGCAATCGCTCAACGTCAGCATTTCGGCGCTGAAACGCATGAAGGAAATCGTTGAAGAAATCGCCTTCTTCTTCAAAGGCTTCGCCGATTTCATGCAGGCGGTTGCAGATGATGCACAGCGTCAGATCACCGGCATTGAAAATGTCGCCGGGCAGGAGACGCTGCGAAAGAACCGCTTCGCGCAGCTCATCCGCTCCGTCGACGAGTTCTTCGTCAGGCAAACCGCCCAGTGGCACGCGGTGGTGATCGTCTCCGACCGCTTCAACCGCAGCTTTGCCGAAGGATGGTCGAAGCTCAACAAGTTGCAGGGCGGATATATCGACAGTGCCAATCTGCCGGCCTATCTGGCGGGTGTCGCGGAGAAGCTCTCGGCCATCGTCGCCGAACGCGAGGCCGCCGCGGACGCAAAAATCGCGTCGTTGCAGGCCTATCGTCAGGATCTGAGCAAGACCGCCTGATCCCCTGAGAGCCTGCCGCTCCTGTCCCGGCCCGACAGGAAGCGTCTCCATGATCCCGGCCGAACACGTCCCCTCGGGCATGGGATCATGGGCAATGTCCTGCCGGCGCAGATGCCGGCAGGACGGCCAACACCACCCAGACCTCAACACCCAGCAGATGTAATCAACGACGGGCACCCGGCTGTAACCCGTACCCCGTCATTTTCAACAAGGAGAAGACCATGCCAACAGTCAACAACCCTCCCGCCCTGGTGCCCCAGCTAACCCCCGCCTGGTGCTTTACCGCCGTCGAACAGATGGTGCGGGCCTATTATGGACTTCCCGCGGCGACGCAATACGTCATTGCAAGGCGCAACACCGCGGCACTCGCCACCGTCGATCCCGAGGTTCGCGAGCGCTGGGAACTGGCGGAGGTTCTGGATCAAACCGGCGGCATCAATGAACAGACCGGCGCCAATCGGAACAGCAATATCGTCCAGCTGGTTTCCAGCCAGTGGAACGCCTTCGATCACGAAACGACCGGCGGCCACTTCGTCAATGGCCTGACGGCCGACATCGTCAGACACGAGATCGATAACAACCGCGTCTTCGTAATCGGAACGGAGTACCACTATTACCTCGTCTATGGCTACACCGTGAATGGCAAGGATCTGGAACTTCATATCCTCGATCCATGGCCAGCCGGGCGGGGCGGTGCCAGAACGCGGCTCGGCCTGCAGGAATTTCTGGCAATGCCGGCCCGCGTCGCCATCACCTTCGGCTAAGCCGCAAAGCCGAACACCGGCCGCATTTCCATCGATTGCCGGATTTATCCGGCGCCCAATCAACCACAGATCCCACCATGCTATCCTGCACGCCAACGTCCGGGAACAGGTGGTCAATGTCCAAAAGGAGATACACATGCCACTTCTTGGCAATTTCGTCGTCAAGCATATCCGGCCCTTCGGTGAAGCAGGCTATAATGCTTTCCGCAATGACCAAACCATCGAGTTCCTCACAAGTCTCGGGCTCAGCGGCGGGGATATCGCCAGCATCTTCGCCGCCTGGCGTCTTGCGGCCCTGGCCGATCCCGTCGGCGAGAGCAATCTTCTCGTTGCGGCAGCGAATGGGCTGGCGCAGGCACGATGGGAATATCTCTATGAGACCCAGATGAGCACTGTCCTGTTCCTCGACGATGTCCAGCTTGAATCCCTCAGCCACCTCGCGCCGGGCGCCAACCAAAACTTCTCATGGCGATCCCCAACCCCCATCGCCGCCGCGGTGACCATCCACAACGGCAGCAACCGGCATCACATCATCTGGGATGCGACGGGCTTTTCCGGCGGCACCGATGAAAATGGCTGGATTTCGCACTTCACCGCATTGTTGCCCACCGAGCGATAGGCCCTTCGCCGGATAATCGCCAAACGACGCCGGAACGTTATCGCAACGTTCCGGCGTCAACGCCGTCAGTCCCTTCATATGCCTGTCATAATGGTATCTGATACCGAAACCGTCTTGAGGCTGATATGTGTTGACGACTAGCCGTTGCACACAGGGAGTTCTTTGGTGAAATCGTCAACGCGAAGCATGGAGGCCGAAGTGCACGGCCGGAGACACGGCACGCCCGGCGAGGTTTTCGCAGCTTTCCTGAAGCTCGGCGTCACCTCCTTCGGCGGCCCCATTGCCCATCTCGGTTATTTTCGCGATGAGCTGGTCGTGCGGCGCAAATGGATCGACGAGGCCGGTTATGCCGATCTTGTGGCGCTGTGCCAGTTTCTTCCCGGCCCGGCCTCCAGCCAGGTGGGGTTTGCGCTCGGGCTGCTGCGGGCAGGCCCGCTCGGTGCGCTGGCGGCCTGGACGGCGTTTACCCTGCCATCCGCCATTCTCCTCTTTTTCTTCGCCATGGTCGCCGCCTCCATCGAAGGGCCAGTCGGCATCGGCCTCCTGCATGGGCTGAAAATCGTCGCTGTCGCCGTCGTGGCCCAGGCGGTCTGGGGCATGGCAAAAAGCCTTGCGCCGGATCGTGAGCGGGCCAGCATCGCGCTTGCCGGCATCGTCTGCGTCGTGTTTGTCGCCGGCGCCTTCGGGCAGATCCTGGCGCTTGCCGTCGGCGCGCTCGCCGGGCTTGCCTTCTGTCGCGCCGATGCCGCGCGGCAGGCCACCCATCTCGCCTTCCGGGTGCCGAAAAGTGCGGGATACATTGCGCTCGCCACCTTTGCCCTGCTTCTTGGACTGCTGCCCCTGCTTGCGGCGGTCGCGGCGTCACAGGGCCTCTCCTTGTTCGATGCCTTTTATCGCGCCGGCGCGTTGGTTTTCGGCGGCGGGCACGTGGTGCTCCCGCTGCTGCAATCGGAAGTCGTCGCCACGGGGTGGGTTACGGAAGATGCCTTCATCGCCGGTTATGGCGCAACCCAGGCCGTGCCCGGCCCGCTCTTCACCTTCGCCGCCTATCTCGGTGCGGTGGCAGGGCCGCAGCCCAACGGCGTTGCAGGTGCGGCGATCGCCCTTGTCGCGATCTTCCTGCCCGGCATGTTGCTGCTCGTCGGCGCGCTGCCCTTCTGGGAAGGGTTCCGCAAGCACCTTCTGGCGCAGGCCGCCATGCGCGGCGCAAATGCCGCTGTCGTCGGCATTCTGGGCGCAGCGCTTTATGATCCGGTCTGGACAAGCGCCATCTTCACCCCGAAGGATTTCACCCTGGCGTTCACTGGCTTCATCCTGTTGACGATCTGGAAAACCCCGCCATGGGCCGTGGTGGTCCTCTGCGCGGCCGGCGGCGTTCTGCTCGCCCTTGCATAAGCCTTATTCCGCAGCGCCTATGCTGTTGAACATCCAGTCGGAAAAGGCCTGCATGGCGGGTGTCGGCGGTTTCGATTGCAGCCGGGTCAGCCAATAGCTCCCGAGCGAAATGGTAACCGGAAAAGGCTGGATGATCGCGCCGGAGGCGAGATGCCGCGAAAACATCGATGGCGGCGCCAGCGCCACGCCCAGCCCCTGCAGGGCGGCCTCCATCATGCCCAGAGACGTGTCGAAAACAATGCCGGCATTCACCTGCGCCGCGGGCGTCACGCCGGCCGCGGCAAACCAGTTGCTCCATTCATCGGCCCTGTAGCTGCGCAGCAGCGTCGCTTCCATCAGATCAGCGGGCGTTTTCAGCGTCTCTGCCAGTTTCGGCGTGCAGAGCGGGGAGAGAGGCGCCTCGAATAACCGAAAGGCATCCGTGCCATGCCAGGAGCCTTGGCCGAAACGAATGGCGAAATCCAGCCCTTCAGCCGCCATATCCACCCGGTTATTATTGGTGGAAACCCTGACATCGATGAAGGGATGCTGCTTCTGAAACGCCTTCAGCCGGGGCAGCAGCCAGCCCACGGCAAAGGTTCCCACAACACCCAGAAACAACAATTCGCGCACCTGACCGGCCTCGATCCGGTCGAGCGTCGTCGCCATCTGGTCGAAGGAACTTGTCACCGTCGGCAGCAGGGCCTCGCCTTCGGCGGTAATCTTCAGGCCGCGCGGAAGCCGCTGAAAAAGCGAAACGCCAAGCCGCTTTTCCAGCCCTTTCACCTGCTGGCTCACAGCCGCCTGCGTCACACATAATTCGATGGCCGCGCGGGTGAAGCTCAGGTGCCGCGCGGATGCCTCAAAAGCCCGTAAGCCGTTCAGTGGAAGAAATTGCCGAACCATTCATGACCTAGATTTTCTTGTGTCTTCTCCGAGATATCATGATTTGTTCGTGCAATGTAGGCCGGTTAAACGTCTTTCGCTGGGAACGGCCCACGGGCTGAAAATCCACCCTAGGTTTTGGAGAACGCGAAATATGAAACTTAACCGCAGACATATCGCACTGGCCACTTTGCTTTCGACGGGCCTGTTCACGCAGGCGCTCGCCGCCGATGATGCGAAGCTGAAAGCGATAACGGATGCCGCGATCAAACCGGTCATGGAGAAAAACGGCATTCCTGGCCTTGCCGTTGGTATCAGTGTCGATGGCGAAAGCCACATCTTCACCTATGGCGTCATGTCCAAAAGCTCGGGCCAGCCGGTGACGGCGCAGACGCTTTTCGAACTCGGCTCCATCTCCAAGACTTTCACGGTCACCCTCAGCACTTACGCCGAAATGAATGGCCAGCTTTCGCTCTCGGGCAAGGTGGAAAATTATCTTCCCTCCATGAAGGGCAAGCCCTTCGGTGATGTCACGCTGATGCAACTCGGCACCCACACCGCCGGCGGATTTCCGTTGCAGGTGCCGGATAACGTCAAGACGGAACAGCAGTTGCTGGCATATCTCAAGGCCTGGAAACCCTCATACAAGCCCGGAACACACAGAACTTATGCCAATCCCAGCATCGGAATGCTCGGATACATCACCGCAAAGGCCATGGGCCAAAGCTTCGATGACGCCATGAAAGATGCGCTGTTCCCCGCGCTGGGCTTGAAGAACACCTTTACCGTGGTGCCCGAGGCAAAGATGGCCGATTATGCGCAGGGCTATAAGCGAACGGGCGAGCCCGCCCGCGTGACACCGGCCGTTCTCTCTTCGGAAGCCTACGGCGTCAAATCGACAGCGGAGGATATGATCCGTTTCGTCAATGCGAATATGGGACTGGAAAAGCTGGACGGAAAAATCCAGCAGGCGCTCACCAACACCCATACGGGATATTTCAGCGTCGGCGCCATGACGCAGGACATGGTCTGGGAGCAATATGCCTATCCCGCACCGCTGAAGACATTGCGAGAGCTGAATTCCGGTGCCCTGCTCAAGACTGTTCCGGTTTCCGAAATCTCACCGCCCATGAAGCCGCGCCAGGATGTCTTCATCAACAAGACCGGCTCCACCAATGGTTTTGGCGCTTATGTGGCGTTCATACCAAAGCAGAAATTGGGCATCGTCATTCTGGCCAATAAAAACTACCCCAATGAGGAGCGGGTTTCGGCGGCCTATGAGATTCTGACGGCGCTTGAAAAAGCGCGCTAATACCGTCGATCTGGTATCATTTTACCGGCGCGGGAGCTGATTGTTCCGCGCCGGAATGCGTAACAGTGGGAAACGGTCCGTTGCCGATGACAGGTGCAGCCGATCGCGCTAACGGAGAAAAGATGCATCGGCTGCCGATTCGATCTCCGGAGGCGGGCGCAAATCATAAAAAGCAAATCTTTTGCACGGCGACGAACTGAAACCGGAAAATCCGGGAAGCGCGTGCCGGCTGTTTCCTGGGGGGCGACATGAGTGATACCGGTGGTTATTTTCCGCGCTGGCGACTGAAAACCGAAGGGCGCATCCTGCCCGATGAGCGTCTGCCTGCGGGGCAGACCGCGGTGCTCGGTCTTCAGCATGTCGTGGCGATGTTCGGATCGACGGTTCTTGCACCATTGATCATGGGGTTTGATCCGAACGTCTCTATCCTGTTTTCGGGCATCTCTACACTGATCTTCTTCATCGCCGTTGGCGGACGTGTCCCGAGCTATCTTGGCTCTTCCTTTGCGTTCATCGGACCGGTGCTCGTGGCAACGGGCGCAGCCGCGGGTGCGGCGAGCCCTGATATCGCGCTGGCGCTCGGCGGCATCATCGCCGCCGGTGTGCTTTATGCGCTGATCGGCGTCATCGTCATGATCGCCGGCCATGACTGGATCGAAAAGCTGATGCCGCCGGTTCTGACCGGCGCGATCGTTGCGGCAATTGGTCTCGTTCTCGCACCCATTGCGATTGCAAGCGCTTCCGGCTCCGGCCCGGGCAATCCCGACGGCGACCAGCTCTCGCGCTGGATTGCGATCCTGACTGTCACATCGGTCGGCGCGATTGCTGTCTATGCGCCCGGCATGGCGCGCCGCTTGCCCATTCTTCTCGGCGGCGCGATTGCCTATATCGCTTATCTCGTGGTGGCGAACGGCCTCGGTCTCGGCAAACCGGTCGATTTTGCAGGCGTTGCGGCCGCATCGTGGTTCGGTCTGCCGACATTCACCGCGCCGGTATTTTCCGGCTCCGCGATTGCGCTGATTGCTCCGGTCGTCGTCATTCTCGTGGCGGAAAATCTAGGGCATATCAAGGCGATAGGCGCGATGACCGGGCAGAACCTCGATCGTTATCTCGGTCGCGCCTTTATCGGTGACGGCATTGCGACGATGTTCTCAGGCGCCTTCGGTGGCACCGGCATGACGACCTATGCCGAAAACATGGGTGTCATGGCGATAACCCGCATTTTTTCGACGCTCGTCTTCGTCGTAGCTGCACTGGTGGCCATCATTCTCGGCTTTTCGCCGAAATTCGGTGCGCTCATTCAGACCATTCCCGGACCGGTCATCGGCGGCCTTTCCGTCGTGGTCTTCGGCCTCATCGCGGCGACAGCTGGGCGGATCTGGGTTGAAAACAGGGTCGATTTTTCCGAGCCGCGCAACCTCATCACCGTGGGTATCGCTCTGGTGCTGGGCGCCGGCAACTTCAAGCTCAATGTCGCGGGCTTCACGCTCGATGGCATCGGCACGGCAACAATCGGAGCGATTGCCTTTTACCACCTGCTGGGCCTTGGCAGACCGGCGTCGGGCAAGTGATGCCTGCCATCTGAACATCCACCATGTTTGGAAGCAGCATCGGTTTTCCCGGTGCTGCCGTGTTGCCATCTTCGCCGCATCTGATCCTGACGACAGGCGTGAGGGGGACGCCTGCCTGCCGGTTATTCGATCGTCGCGTAGTCCATGGCTCTGAGATCGTCGAGCAGGCCCGGTCCAGTGGGTATCCAGCCGAGTTTCTCCCGGGTGAGCGCGCTGGAGGCCGTAAGATCCATGGCGGCGAACAGGGCAAACCAGCCAAAATGGCCGGCGGCGTCCTCTTTGCCTATGGAAACGAGCGGCAGCCCAAGCCTCTCGGCAACCATCCCGGCAATATCGCGCACCATAACGCCTTCTTCCGCCACGGCATTATAGCGAGCACCCCGCTCGGCCCGAAGGAGCGCCATCACGTAGAGCTTCGCCACATCGTCCACATGCCCGGCGGACCAGCGATTGCCGCCGTCCTCGACATAAGCGACGATGCCTTTTTCGCGCGACATCTCGATATAGGGCGAGATGAGGCCCTGTTTTACCGTGTCATGCACCTGCGGGAGCCGGACGACGCCGAGATTGACGCCCGCCTGCAATTGCTCCTGGCCCGCGAGTTCCGAGGCGATGCGCGGATTGAAATGATGCGTATCGAATACATCCTCCCGGGCGGGTTCGCCATTGCCGGGGTCACCCATGCCGACCCCTGAGGTGATGAGCATCGGCCTCTCGGAACCAGCCAATACGGCACCGAGCGCCGCGATCACCCGGCGATCCTTTTCGCAATTGGCGGCGAAATTCGCGAAATCATGGTCGAAAGCCGTATGGATGACGGCATCGGCAGTCTCTGCCCCCCCGGCGAGTCTGGCCGCATCTTCCAGCGTTGCGATGTGGGCGGAAGCTCCAGCGGCCTGCAGCGCTTTTGCGCCGGCCTCCGAGCGGGTGAGGCCGATCACCTCGTGGCCGTCGATGAGCAGTTCACGAAGAATCCGGGAGCCGATGAACCCGGTGGCACCTGTCAGAAAAACACGCATACAAAATCTCCCGCGTTGACGGGGAGGGTGATCTCATGAAGAATTGTCCTGTTAAAGTAGTGACTTTATCATGGTATAATTCTCAACAGGCTGCGGCGAGGAATGCAATGACGGAGAATGCACTTAGCACCTTCCTGCGCGATCGCCGCCTGCGGCTTGATCCTGCAACGTTTGGATTTCCCATCGGCCGCCGCCGCACACCGGGTCTGCGCCGGGAGGAGGTCGCCCAGCGTGCCAACATAAGTCCGACCTGGTATACGTGGCTGGAGCAGGGTCGCGGCGGTTCGCCCTCGGCGGATGTGCTGGATCGTATCGCCAAAGGACTGATGCTGACCGATCCCGAGCGCGACCACCTGCATATATTGGCCTTCGGACATCCGCCCGAGCCGCGTTATCGCCAGCCCGAGACGATAACGCCCCGTCTTCAGGGCGTGCTCGACGCGTTGCCCTTCAGCCCCGCGATCATCAGAACGGCGACATGGGACGTTCTGGCATGGAACCGGGCCGCCGCCGTCATACTCACGGATTACAGCAAACTGGCGAGGGAGAACCGAAACATTCTGCGTCTGATTTTCTCCGATGAACGGGTGCGCACTGCCCAGGAGGACTGGCGCAATGTCGCCCGCTACGTGGTCGGCGCGTTCCGGGCAGATGCCGCGCGCGCCGGCGCTGGCGCCGGCATCCAGCAACTTGTCGATGAGCTCTCGGCCGCCAGCTCCGAATTCAAGGCCATGTGGGATGACAACGAGGTCACAAGCATGCACGAGGGCCTCAAGCGCCTACACCATCCGGTTCTGGGAACAATCGAACTGGAGTTTTCATGCTTTGCGGTGGAGGGACGCTCGGATCTCAACATGATGGTCTATAATCCCGCCAACCCTGAAATGAGCGAGCGATTTCGCTCGCTGATCGCAAAATCCGGATGACCCCCTACGCTTAGCCGTAGGCACAAGCTCCCGGACGACAATGACGCCGGGCGCACCTGATTTTGACCCGTCGTCAGATCGCGGTCTCGGCAAGCCTCCGGCCATAGGCGGCAATTGATTTGCCCACCGGCAGGCGGGTTTTCTGATATCGTGAAAGGGCTGCAGGCAGGTCGTCCATCTGTCGCAGGGCGTCGCGTAGTGCCATTGCGTCGCCCGCGGCCTTGGAAACGCCCATTGCGGTGTGAGGGCGAACCACAAAGGCGGAATCCCCGACCAGCGCCATATGTGGCGACACTATCTGTTCAGCCTCATAGTCAAAAATGCCCTGGATCGATGGGGTTTCCTCGGCTTCCACCGCAAGAGCCAGTTGCGGCGGCAGAAGGGAAAACGCGTCCCTGCGCAGTTGCTCGCGGCGCTGCTCGGCTAGCTCACCCCGGGGGAGCGAATACTCGAAATGCCTGCCGTCGCGGCCGGCGAAGGTGCGGGGCAGCTCGTCAGCCGGTGTGGGGCGATACCACACCCAGTTGTAGCGGCGCTGTCCCTGTTGTATCTCACCCTTTGGGCCCGGCACGAGGTAACCCAAAACATGAATTCCGGGTGCGATATAAAAAGCGAAGCGGTCGAGCAGCAGGGATGCATCGGCCGGCAATTTGGTTTCCCGGATCAGTCCGCGCCAGGCGACGTAACCCGCAAAGGCGTTTTCTGAATGGCGATTAACCGCCTTGCGGATGACCGAACCCAGGCCATCCGCGCCGATCACCAGATCAGCGCGGTCTTCCGTGCCGTCGGTAAAGGATAGTGTCACTCCATCAGGGCCTTCCCGAACCGCGTTGATATGGTGTCCGAGACGATAGGTATCGGCGAGGAGGCGGGAGGATACGCGCTCGAAGAGATAGTCCCATGAAATCTGCATCTGCGGCGTCTTCTGGCGCTGGGCGACGTGGCCGCCGGCGTCGAGGTAGATGCGCTCCTTCGCAACCACACCGACATGGGAGACGTCTTCGCAGCCGATCTGGTCCAGAACCTCGAATAATTCCTGCTGCGGCACCAGTCCTGCACCACGCCCTGCGAGGCCGTATGCAGAGCGTTCGTAGACTTTCACATCGTGCCCGTCCTGCTGAAGCAATATGGCCGTGAAGAGACCGGCAAGCGAGCCGCCGGCGATCCGGATCGTCAATGGTTTCATGGCTGTTCCTCACTTTCGATACTGGTTTTGCGTTGCGTCCTGTCTTGGAAGACCTGCGGATCGGGTATGCCGAAACGCCGGTCAAAGGCTGGGCAGGATGTTCAGCCCGGCATGATTGCCGGCTGGTTTGCGGGAAACTTCGCCACATCCTCGATGCTGACGTTGAGGTGCTGGGCTACGAGCGCCGGCGGGGTGTGGGTCAGCCAGGACGACAGGCTGACCTCCTGGTATTCGGCGGTCTTGAAGACCGCGACGAATTGCAGGTCGGTCTTGCCGGTATTTTCGATGATGTGGCCCTGGCTCCTCTTCACGTAGCCAATGTCGCCAGCACGGAAATCCGCGGTCTGGCTGCGTGGCCCCGCGTCGAACACGGTCATCCGGCCTTCACCCTTGATCCAGTATTGCCATTCGTCCGCGTTGGGGTGCCAGTGCATTTCGCGTACCCCGCCGGGCTTGATCGTTTCGATGGCGGCGGCGATGGTTTTGGACACGGTAAAGGCGCTGCTGTCGGCGAGGCGAATGACGCCGGCAGCGTTTTCCTTCAGTGGCTTTGATGCCGCGAGTTTATAGGTGAACGGGAACGGGGGAAGCCCCGCGCCGGCAACGGCTTCTTGATCCCGGGAGAGCGGTCCCGGCTCCTTGCCCTGGAATATCCAAAGGTTCTGCAGTGGAATGTTCCGGAACACGTCCGGCACGACGCCGAAATTCTTGGCCAGCAGTTCGGGAGAGGTGTGCGCCAACCAGTCGGTGAGAAGCAGGGTGCCATATTCGGACTGGTCGCCTTCGTCGAACACGATGACGAATTCGCAACCGTCGGGACCAAGTCCCTGCAGCGAATGGGGGTAGCCGGCCGGAAAATACCAGAGATCACCGGCCTCCACATCCTGCACATAAGCTCGGCCCTGCGTATCGAGCACCGTGATGCGGCAATGGCCGTTGGTCATGATCGCCCATTCTGCGGCGCGGTGCCAGTGCATCTCGCGAATGCCGCCCGGTCCGAGCCGCATGTTGACGCCGGACACGGCATCCGAAATCGTGAAGTCCGACTTGGTCACCTGACGTGCCCAGCCGCCATTCTGGATACGTTTGGCGGCGTTGTTGAACGAGCCCCAGAAAAGCTGCATGTCGCCGACATCGGTCGCCGGTGGGCTCTGGAAAGACGGAAACTGATTGTTGATCGCAGGGTTTTTCGGGCCGGGATCGCTGAGGCCGGCGGCATTGGCATTAATTGCTCCCTCGGCGGGCTGATCGGGATTGCCGAAAGATGCTGCTCCGGCCGCGCTTGCGGCAAGGGCGGTGCCGCCGACGGCGCCGATTGCGAGGACTGCGCGTCTGGTCAACGTTTCCATTTCAGAACTCCTTGTTCATGGCGAGTTGGGACGAGGTGTCGATTGTGTGCGTCTGTGATGCGAGTTGGAGCAAGGCGATGCGGTCGATCAGCTCGGCATTGAAGAGGCGGTGTTGGAGCTGACAGAAGGCTTTTGGATCGAGCGCGTCGTGCCGGTCGGTTTTCCGGGCGGCGCGGATGGCGACGCAGGATGTGTCGTCAGTGGCCGCGACAGTCTCTTTGCCTTCGGTTGCATCGCCGGCGGCCCCGACAGGCGCGGAATGTCCGCCAGGTCTGTCGATCGTCTGCGGTGTGAGGATGCGGAAGGCGCTGGCTGATGCGACGTCTTCGGAGGCCGCGAGCGCCGGCTCGCTATCCCTGATCAGGAGTACATTTCCTCCCAACAAGGCGACTGCACCCAGTACCAACATTGCTGCGACTTTGAGGTGACGCCGTCTTTGCGCGTCAGCATTCTTGCTGATGGAGGTCATGCCCTGCTCCTGAAATGGGTGGTGGTGTCGTCGGGAGCGTCCGGAAGGGAGGCGCTTGACTGGAGCAAAGGTTACGGCGCAGAGGCGGGGCCGGCATCTATACAGAGGTCTAGTTCGTATAGCGGAACGTCTTGGCGGCGAAACAATCCAGGAAATGGCGCTCGCCCAACGACAACGCATGCCCGGACGCAGGCGTCGGAGCATGAAATAGCGACGGATTTCACGGGGGAAAGATTGTCGTCAGGATTGTGCGTTGAGCACGGATTGCAGGCATCCGATCAGACTGACGATATTGACTGGCTTGCCGAGAAAGGCCAATGCGCCACCGTTCAAAGCCGCGTTCCGGGTGCGCTCATCCTGATAGGAGGTGACGAAGATCATGGGCGGATGGTCGCCGCGCCGGTTCAGCTCGCTCTGCAACTCGATGCCGGAAAGACCGGGCATTTTCACGTCCACGACGATGCAGTCGATGCCCGCCTGCTGCTTCGATTCCAGAAATTCTTCGGCAGAAGCAAACAGGCGGCATTCGTAACCAAAAGACATGATCAGATCATCCATGGCTTCGCGAATGGCGGGATCGTCGTCGACGACAGCAATGACGGGAACGGGGGGCAATGAAAGCGACCTTTTCTGTTTTTCTTTCTTCTTCTATGCGCCCATGCCGCTATCAAAGATACCATACTAAGATACAGGTGGCCGCAGCTTCTCGCCGATCAGCTCCGCTTTGCGCACGAGATCGGCGAGGGATCTCGCCTCCATCTTGCGCATAACATTGCCCCGATGCAGCTTCACGGTGACCTCGCTTATGCCGAGCTCGTAGGCGATCTGCTTGTTCATCAGGCCGCGGACAACGGCGCCCATGACCTCGCGTTCTCTTGGCGTCAGCTGTTCGGCAAGGGAGGTGACGGCGTCGTTCTGGGCGCTTTCGCGGCGTCGTGACGCATCCCGCTCCATCGCGGCCGCGACGGCGTCGAGAATGTCCTGTTCCTTGAAGGGCTTGGTCAGAAAATCCACGGCGCCCGCCTTCATCGCCCGCACGCTCATCGGAATATCGCCGAAGCCGGTCATGAAAATGATCGGCATCCCGTGGCCGACGCGTTCCAGCTGCATCTGGAAATCCAGGCCGCTTATGCCCGGAAGCCGCACATCAAGCAGCAGGCAGCCAGGCCGGTTCAGATTGGCTTTTTCAAGAAAGGCGGCAGCGCTGTCGAAAGCTTCGGCATCGAACTTCATGGAGCGGAAAAGATCGGTGAGCGCCTCGCGCATCGACACATCGTCGTCAACGATGAACACGATGGGTGACGGCGGCTCCTTTGTCGTCTTGCGTGCCTCAGGCATGTTCCATCTCCTGGCTGATCGGCATGGAAATGGTAAAGACCGCCCCGCCGAGAGGATGATTGTCACCGGTAAGCCTGCCGCCCCGTGCTTCCAGTGTCGTGCGGCAGATGGAAAGCCCCATGCCCATTCCCGTTTCCTTGGTCGTGAAAAACGGCGAAAACAGCTTTTCCTTCATCTGCGCCGGGAAACCCGGTCCATTGTCATGAACCGCAATATGAATATTGTCCCTGTCTTCACGTTCCTTCCGCACCGTGATGGTGCGATTGCCGGTGCCCGCCTCGTCCATGGCCTGAATGGCGTTTGTGAGAAGATTGATGAGGACCTGCTGCAATTCGATCCTGACGGCTGTTATCGGCGGCGTTACCGCTTTTTCCACATGCACCGTGGTTCTGCTGCGTTCCAGCTCATGTTCGAGAAGGCTTAGCGTTTCGTCGATGAACTCATCGAGGTCGAAGGTTTCCACCTTGCCGCTCGTATGGGCGAGCAGGCTGCGCGTGTTCTGGATGATTTCACTAGCGCGCTGCCCGTCGCGGATCATGCGTTCGGCCGAGCGGCGGGCGGCGGCGAGATCCGGCGGATCGCGATCGAGCCAGCGCAGCAATGTCTGCGCATTGACGATGATGGCGCCAAGCGGCTGGTTCAGTTCGTGGGAGAGCGATGCGGACATGGCTCCGACGGCCGCCGCCTTTGAGGCCTTTGTCAGCTCCGCCTGTGCCTCGGCCAGCGCCTTCAGCGCCATTTCGCGCTGGGTGATATCCACCATGCTGACCACCACACGATTGAAGGAGGCTGCCTCCGCGGGGAAACTGATTGAAAGAAGCACCAGCTTGTCTTCGCCGCTGTCGGTGCGCACCACCACCTTGTCTTCAAAGACACCCTGATTGTCGATGATCGCCTGCAGTACATCGACGAACTTGCCGGCCGAAGACACGACCGA
This sequence comes from Rhizobium sp. NFACC06-2, assembly GCF_900101425.1. Classification (NCBI taxonomy): domain Bacteria; kingdom Pseudomonadati; phylum Pseudomonadota; class Alphaproteobacteria; order Hyphomicrobiales; family Rhizobiaceae; genus Rhizobium; species Rhizobium sp. NFACC06-2. The sequence continues at coordinate 111,841 of NZ_FMVA01000015.1, forward strand.
TCGCTGGAGGGTGCCGCGGATAGAGGAATCGTAACCCAGCATTTCCTTTCCGGCTTCATTCGATGCAACGACCGTGATGAGATCGATGCATTGCTGCGTAAAACCCGGATTGGCGCGGGCATGGGCCCGCATGTCGGTGATGCCCCGTTGCTTGAGGCCCATCAGCAGGGCGTGAAGCTTCGAATAGTCGCGTTCCCAAAGTGCGACGCGCGTACGGTCGAAAATGGAGCGATAACGCTCCTCGCTTTCCTTCAGCGCCGCATTGACGGACAACATTGCCAACCGGGCGGTCTCGGTTTTCAAAAGCAGCATGGTCGTGACGGCAAGTGCCGCAAGGGCGACGACCAACCGAAGCGCCGACTGGAAATCCGCATCCTGCGCGTGGGTCGCTGCATAGGACAGGAGGGAAAGAATGGCGCAGGCGCAGGAGATCGCGATCAGTCCAGACCAGCTTACAGCCTGCGCGGCCAAAAGGACCGTGATGACATAAAGCACCGCGATCGCGCCTTCTATGTCGGTATAGGTATCGACGTAAAATACCCCGGCCGCCAGCGCCAGCGCCCCGAGGCCAAAGGCCAGATGGTACGCTCCACCTTCCGGCTCGCGCGCGCGAAACATCCTTGACGCAATCGACATTGTTCCCCCGATGCGATTTTTGCCGACAATACGGTTTTTTCAGCACAACCTGACCTATACATAGGTCTTGGTTGCCACCGTCGTCGAAACATCAGAATAGCGGTAAAACTGCACGGCGATATATCGAAAAATCCGCACATATGGCCGGTCATCCACAGGCCATGCCTGATGGCCCGAGGTGACGTCCAGCCCAAACGGTGGGGAAAAGAGCGTGCAACGACCGCTGCGTTGCGCGCCGGGCCTTTGGCCGTCAGGCGGCTGCCGGTCTCACCGTGATCGGGACACCCTTGTAGGAGGGCGTTCCGGAAAGACGGTCATAATGGCCGAGCGCCACCACCGCATTCATCTCCGGATAATAGCCTGCGGCCGACCCCTTCGGGATATTGTATTCGACCGCGGTGAAACCCTGAACGAGATGTCGGTCCTCATTTTCCGGGCCGATGCCGTGGATATCGATGCGATCACCATCCTTCAGGCCGCGCGCGGCAAGGTCGTGCCGGTTCATGAAGATAATGTCCCTTCGGCCGAAGACGCCGCGATAACGGTCATCCATGCCATAGATCGTCGTATTGTACTGATCGTGACTGCGGATCGTGGTCAGCACGAGGGCCTCCGGATTGGAGATGAGCGGGTCTTCTTCAAGTCCTGTGGCGACAAGGAAATTGGCCCTGCCGTTCCGCGTGTTCCAACGGCGGAAGGAGGCCGCGACATCAAGGCGAAAACCGCCTTTTACCCGAACCCGGCTGTTGAAATCCCTGAAATCTGGAAAGACCTCTTCGATCTTGTCACGGATTCGGTCGTAATCGGCAATCAGCCAGTCCCAATCAATTCCGTGACGGTTTCCGACGGTCGCCTTCGCGATGCCGGCGATGATGGCGGGCTCTGACCTCACCAGTTCCCCTGGTGGATTGAGGAAACCGCGAGAGGCATGCACCATCGACATCGAATCCTCGACTGTTACAGCCTGCGGTCCTGACGCCTGAGTATCCAGATCGGTGCGTCCAAGGCAAGGCAGGATCAGCGATGTCCTTGCTGTCAAAAGATGAGAGCGGTTGAGCTTCGTTGCGATATGAACGGCCAGATCGAGGTTGCGCATGCCCTCGAAGGTCGCGCCTGTATCCGACATGGCGACGGCGAGATTGCCGCCGAGGCAGATAAGTGCGCGGGATTCGCCGGCGATGATTGCCTCCACGGCTTCTATCGCGTTGTGACCCTTCTCCGCAGATGGGCGGAAACCGAAAGCGCGTTCCATGCCGTCCAACAGCGCCTTGTTCGGGATTTCGGTAATGCCGACGGTACGGTCTCCCTGAACATTGGAATGGCCGCGAATGGGCGCTATTCCCGCCCCGGGGCGACCCATATTTCCACGCAGCAGCAGGAGATTGGCGATCTGCTGTACGTTGCTGGTACCCTTGGCGTGCTGGGTTATACCCATGCCGTAACAGATGATGACGTTAGAAGCGTTCACATAAATCCTCGCAACACTCTCTATAGCCTCCTTCGTCAGCCCGCTGACTGAGCAGATCATATCCCAGGACGTCGCGTCGATATCGGCGCGAAGCGCGTCGAGGCCTGCGGTATGTTCCTCGATGAAAGCCCGGTCGAGTACGCCGCCGCGGTCCGCCTGAAGGCTCTCCGCATCGAGTTCGAACACCGCCTTCATAATGCCCTTGAGGGCGGCGAGATCGCCTCCGGTGCGAAGCTGGTGATAGGCGGAGGCGATCGGCGTCGAAGAGAGCGTCGCCATCTCGATCGGGTCCTGCGGCGCGGCGAAGCGCTCCAGCGCGCGTTCCTTCAGCGGATTGAACACGACGATCGTCACGCCGCGTTTTGCGGCATTATGCAGAGTCGTCATCATGCGGGGATGGTTGGTGCCGGGATTGTGGCCGAAGCTGAAGATCGCATCGGCATGATCGAAATCCTCCAGTGTCACCGTGCCTTTGCCGACACCGATGGATTTCGGAAGGCCGACGCTTGTCGCCTCATGGCACATGTTGGAACAGTCAGGGAAATTGTTTGTCCCGTACGCGCGCACGAAAAGCTGGTAGAGAAACGCAGCCTCATTGGATGCCCGGCCGGACGTGTAGAACTCAGCCTTGTCGGGGTCGTCAAGCTTGTTGAGTTCCCGTGCGATCAGGCTGAAGGCATCGTCCCAGGCGATCGGTTCATAGCGGTCCTTCTCGGAATTGTAATGCAGGGGAAGGGTTAGCCGGCCGGCATCCTCAAGCTTGTGATCGGTCCATTGCCACAGTTCGGAAACCGTATGCTGCGCGAAAAATTCGGGTCCGGATCGTTTCGCCGTCGATTCCCAGGTGATTGCCTTGGCGCCGTTTTCGCAGAACTCGAACGATGAGGTGTGTTTGGGGTCTGGCCAGGCGCAGCCGGGACAGTCGAAACCTTCGGGCTTATTGGCCTTAAGGAGCGTCATCGTGCCCTGTGCGACGATCTGCTGATGCGCGAGCGTTTTCGCGACAGCTTTCAACGCATCCCAGCCGCCAGCGGGATGATCGTATTTTTCAATACCTTCCGGCCGCTCTTCTGCCATGTCGGAATTCCTTCGATTTTGCAGATTGACGATTGTCGTGCCCGCTGACGCTAGCGCAACTGCGGATGGGTAAACATCATACTCAGGCATAGGTTGCCTGCTCCCTGGAGGGCGGAACGAAAAAGGCCGCCTCCTGCGGCGGGGGCGGCCTTGGCGGATCGGGAGGAGATCCGCGGCTCCGGGAGAGGGGACACCGGAGTTCATGGCTTCTGCGAGCCAATCGCCCTGGGGCGGGGCGACAGGCAAAAACTATCCCGGGTGGGAACCCGCCGAAACTACACTTAGGTATCGGGTGGACTGTACCACCAGCCGATTTCTCCCGAGCCATTCTTCTTTCATCCTCGGTGCCGATCAGACAGCCGCAACAGGGGCGCTCAACACCGGGCGGTCGATTGCAAAAGGAGAACGATTATGGACATGACCACAGTTGCCAGCAACCGCAAGCTTCCACTCGCAACGCCGACTGACCTCGGTGCCGAAGCGAGCCGCGACATCGCCGCCGCATTGACCGCCCTGCTGGCGGATGTCTTCACGCTCTACATCAAGACCAAGAATTTCCACTGGCATGTTTCCGGTCCGCATTTTCGTGATTATCACATGCTGCTGGACGAACAGGGAGCGCAGATATTCGCGATGACCGACGACATTGCTGAAAGGGCGCGCAAGGTCGGCGGCACCACCATCCGGTCCATCGGTCATATCGGCCGCCTCCAGCGTCTCCTTGATAATGATGCCGACTTCGTCACCCCGGAGGATATGCTCGCCGAACTGCGCGAGGACAACAAGCAGCTGACCGCCATCCTGCGACAAACGCACAACCTCACCTCCGACCTCAACGATCACGCCACCACCAGCCTGATCGAAAACTGGATCGACGAGACCGAGCGCCGCACATGGTTCCTGTTCGAAACCACCCGTCGCTCCCGCTGAAGCCAGGCAGGAAACCGACATGACCGACGATCCAATCGCGCTGGCGCTTTCAAGACGACGTCTTCTGCTGGCCGGTGCCGCGCTTTCCGCTGCGATGGCAGTGCCATCAACAGCCTTTTCAAAATCCACCCCATCCCGCAACGAAGGAGCATTTCCAATGACCGAATCATTCGTAAAGACCAAGGACGGCGTCGATATCTATTTCAAGGACTGGGGTCCGAAGGATGCCCAACCGATCGTGTTCCATCACGGCTGGCCGCTATCCTCCGACGACTGGGATGCGCAGATGCTGTTCTTCGTTCAGAACGGCTACCGCGTCGTGGCGCATGATCGTCGCGGTCACGGACGTTCTCAGCAGGTGAGCGACGGCCACGACATGGATCATTATGCCGCCGATGCATCCGCCGTTGCAGAACATCTCGATCTCAGGAACGCTGTTCATATCGGACACTCGACTGGCGGTGGTGAGGTCGCGCGTTACGTCGCAAAATTTGGCGAACCGCAGGGCCGTGTCGCCAAGGCCGTCCTCGTCTCCGCCGTTCCGCCACTGATGCTGAAGACGCCTTCCAATCCCGGCGGTCTGCCGATCGAAGTCTTCGACAGCTTCCGCAAGGGTGTGGCCGAAAACCGCGCCCAGTTCTTCCTCGACGTGCCGACCGGTCCGTTTTACGGCTTCAATCGTCCGGATGCCAAAGTCTTTCCCGGTGTTATCCAGAACTGGTGGCGTCAGGGTATGATGGGCAGCGCCAAGGCCCATTACGACGGCGTCAAGGCCTTCTCGGAAACCGATCAGACGGAAGACCTGAAGGCGATCACGGTGCCGACGCTCGTTCTCCACGGCGATGACGACCAGGTCGTGCCGATCGCAGATTCTGCCGAATTGTCGGTCAAATTGCTGAAGAATGGCACGCTGAAGGTGTATAAGGGATATCCGCACGGCATGCTGACAACTCATGCCGACATCATCAATCCGGATCTGCTGGCCTTCGTGAAGAGCTGATCACCGGTAAAGGGTCGCCGCCGGAAAAAGCGGATGGCGGCCAATTTCCCGCGCGGAAGGAGATTCCGATGCCGTTCAAACCATCTTATGAAGACCTTGTCCTTCGTGACGGCATCGCCAGCCTGCCCGAGATGGAGGACATCCAACTGGAGCTTCCCCTGTCGCAGCAGGCCGAGGCGGAAAATCGCGTCGATGCGAAGCCGGATCCTTCGAACAACGAAACGGAATTTCAGGTCTGATCGATGGGATTGCCGTCCTCGACCGTAGCTTATTGTATCAGCAACCAGACAGGCTACATCGAGGTACCGTTTTCGGTTTCGATGGAAAACTCTCGACACAACGCTTCTCCATCAAGTGGCGCAATATCGTTATTCATGATGGAGATCCGAGATGACCAACGCCGTGTCGCGTCCTGAACAGGTAGATGTTGATCGTATCCCGGCTGTTTCTTTCGACCTGCTGTTGCGTCACCAAACGTCGGTTTTCGCACGGCTGACACTTCTGGATACAAAGTCGGCCTGAAGCAGAACGGAGAGTGCGCCGGGACTGGCGCTGCAAACTTCTCGCGTTACGGGGTGAGAACGGCTCGCGGTTCGAGCATGCCGTCGAGACCGAAGGCACCGATCTCCCTGCCGATACCGGATTGCTTGAAACCGCCGAAGGGCGCGCGAGGATCATGCGGTGCGCCGTTGATGACGACGCGGCCGGCCATCAGCCTCTCGGCGATGCGTTCGGCACGTCTGAGGTCGGCTCCAAGCACATAGGCTTGCAATCCGTAGTCGCTATCATTGGCGATTTTGACGGCCTCATCTTCGTCCTCATAGGCGAGAAGACACAGGACGGGACCAAAGATTTCTTCGCGGGCGATGCGCATTTCGTTCGTGACATCTGCGAAGATTGTCGGGCGGGCGAACCATCCTTTTTCAATCCCGGCCGGTCGTCCGGTTCCGCCTGTCAGCAGGGTTGCTCCTTCTTCGACACCAAGCCGGATGTAAGTCTGGATCCTCTCCCACTGGGCAAGGCTGGCGAGAGGGCCTACCCGAACCTCCGGATCACGGGGATCGCCAACTTTGAATTTTTCAGCCGCCATCCTCAACCGCTCGGCAATCTCGGGGAGACGGGACCGCGGAGCCAGGATGCGGGTACCCGCGACGCAGGCCTGGCCGCTGTTTGCAAAGCCCGACATCAGGGCGACAGGTATAGCCTTGTCGAGGTCGGCATCCGGCAGGATAATGGTGGGTGCTTTGCCTCCCAGCTCCAGCACCACCCTTTTCATGCCGTCGATCGCCGCGCGCTGAATGATCTTTGCAGCCTGGGTGGAAACGGTGAAACTGACGGTCGCCACGTCGGGATCCTGCGTCAGCGCCGCACCGACCACCGGACCCGTGCCGTTGACAATGTTGAAAACTCCTGCCGGCAGGCCGGCCCGATGCAGCCTTCTCACCAGAATATCCGTCTGAAACGCACTCTGTTCGGCCGGCTTGATGACGAGGGACGAGCCTGAACCGATTGCATGCGCAAGCTTGGTGGCGATAAAACCGAAATTGCTGTTCCAGGGCGTGATGGCGGCGAGAACGCCGCGCGGCAGCATCCTGACCGTGCTTTTGCCCACGACCCGGTCAAAGTCGTAGTTCGCCACGGTCTCAGCCATAACATCAAAAATCGACGCTGCGTTTTGAACGGAGAAAGCCGTGAAATAAGCGGGTGCGCCGTATTCTTCGGTCATGACCTGCGTGAGCTCATCCGGTCGTTCTTCGATCGTATCGCGCAGGCTGCGCAGCATATCGATACGCTGCGCCTTGGTGGATCTTGCCATGGCGGGAAAAGCCCGTTTCGCGGCTGCCACGGCGGCCCGTGCATCATCAGCATTGCCAAGCCGGACATCGCCGATTTTTTCTTCCGTTGCCGGATTGAAAAGGTCCAGCCGTTCATTGCCGTCTGGCACCACAAATTTACCGTCGACATAGATGTGTTCAATTGATCGCATTGATCTGGCCTCGTTTGAGATGGTTGGAAATCCGGCTCGTCTGGACGCCGCGGAACGCGCTGGAGGCGCGCCGGATGGGTCCAAGAAGACTTCACTGAGTTGATCAGAGGGATGGCAGGAAGAAGTGGAAAAGCGAAAACGGCTGCGGCGGGCGCCGAGCCGTTCCCTTGGGGTCACATCGATGAGACCGCGCCCAGAAGTCCCGCAAGCGGCGAGGGCTCGTCGGATGTTGCATCATATACGCACGGTGCTGCAAATATCGCCGCAAACACGATGGCGATGACAAGCGCACGGGCGGAGACAACAGGCTTAAGCGAGCTTGAGCGTAACATCGATGTTTCCCCTCGTTGCCTTCGAATAGGGGCATATCTGATGGGCATCCTCGATGATGGCCTGTGCTACGGGACGATCGATCCCGGGCAGGCTTACCGACAGGCGAGCCTGCAGGAAGAACTCGCCGCCCGTCGTGCCGAGGTCGACTTCCGCATCGACGGCGGTGTCGGCGGGAAGCCGGAGCTGGCGTTTCGCCGCCGCCTTTGTCATGGCGCCGATAAAACATGCCGACCAGCCGACCGCAAAAAGCTGTTCGGGATTCGTGCCCGGCTTTCCGCTGCCCGGAGGCGAGAGCTTGATGCCCAGCGCGCCATCATCGCTTTGTGCCGATCCGTCACGCCCGCCGGTCGTGTGGGTCTTGCCGGTATAAAGAACAGTCTCGATCTTGGTCATGGGAGGCTCCTTTCATTTGCCGCTGCTGCGGCGTTTCGTGATAGGAGCTTTGTGATGGATCAGCGTATCCGGCATGTTTCCGGAAACTGCGAAACTGTATCGAAAAGTATCGGCGCTTTGTCACTGGTTATCGTCGACCCGTTTCCCTCTCAGGGAAAAGCCACCTCGGCCGCAAGCCCGCCGCCCTGCCTGTTATAGAGGCGAACCGAGCCGCCGATCGTTCCCGCGAGTTGCTGCGCGATCGCCAGTCCGAGACCGGTTCCGCCCGTATCGCGGTTTCTCGATGTTTCGATCCGGAAGAACGGTTGCATGGCATTTTGCAGCATCTCGTCCGGGACGCCCGGCCCCCGATCGAGCACCGTGATGACCACGGTGCCTTCACCACGCCGGTCCACTTTAATCTCGGCGCTGCCGGCGAATTTGAGGGCGTTATCTATGAAGTTCGTCAGGATCCTTCGCAATGCATGTGGCTTTGTCGACGCGGTGCCGCGCACCATGCCGGCAACTGTTACGGCTTTTCCGGTATCCTGATAGTCGTAGGCAATGCTGTCGATGAAAGAGGCCAGATCGATACGGGAGGATTTCTCGCCATTGCCGTGAGCGCTGCGTGCGTAAGCGATCCCATCCTGCACCAGGCGTTCGATTTCACGCAGGTCACTGACCAGCTTTTCCTTTTCCGGCGTATCGTCCGCCATATCGGCCCGCAACCGCATCCGGGTGATGGGCGTCTGCAGGTCGTGCGAAATCGCCGCAAGAATCTGGACACGCTCCTCGAGATATTGCGCGACGCGATCGCGCATGGCGTTGAACGCGCGGGCGGCGTGGGCAACTTCGCTTGGGCCGCTCTCACTCATCGGCGACCCCTTTTCCCCCGGATCCAGCGCTTCGGCTGCCGCAGCAAGCGCGCTGAGGGGTCTGGTCGTCTGTCGCACTGCAAACCAGGTGCAGAGGAGGAGAAGCGCCATCTGCGCGGCGAAGACATAAGGCAGCCATTCCGCCAGGGGCATCACGCCGCGCGGTGTCACGTCGATTGTCAGGGGGGAGCCGTCCGATAGCGTCAGGTGCGCCTGAAGCCGCTTGCCGTCGCCGGGAATGGACTCGACCCTGACGGGAAAACGGTGTCCCGCGGCTTCCTCGATCCTCTGCGCGATTTCAGCGCCGCGGCCGGTGATGTCGGAAACACCGGGAAGACCGGGGCCAAGGACGAGTTGATAATTGTTGCGGCTCAGGCGATGGACCCATTGCGCCCGCTCTTCCGCAGGCAGCCGGTCGATGATGGCGATCGATACCGCCAGATCCTGCTCCAGAGTGCCGAGCATGACCGCCTTTGCCGACATATATCGTTCGGCAAAGAGGATGCTGAACGACAGGCCGTAGGCAATGGCGAGGCCGGCAAAAAGGATGATGAAAAGTCTGGACCGCAATGAGCGCGGCCACCAGCCGGCGAGCAGGCGCGGGCCGTTCATATCCTCGGCTCCGAAATCTCCACGGGCACCGCAAAGACATAACCCTCCGCCCGTACCGTCTTGATGTAGATGGGTTCGCGCGCGTCATCCCCCAGGCGCTGGCGCACGCGGCTCACGAGAAGATCGATCGACCGGTCGAAAAGCTCGGCATCGCGTCCCTGGGTGAGATTTAACAGCTGGTCACGGTTGAGGACGCGTTGGGGATGATCGATGAAGACCCTGAGAAGCCGGTATTCAGCCCCGCTCAAGGCAACGGTCGTGCCCTCCCTGTCGAGCAGGTGACGGCCTACCGTGTCGAGGCGCCAGTCACCAAAGGTCAGGAGTTGCCCGGCCTCGCTGATCTGCAGATTGGGAGGCAGCATCCGCGTGCGGCGCAGGATGGCCTTGATCCGCGCAAGAAGCTCACGGGCAGCGAAGGGCTTCGACAGATAGTCGTCGGCTCCCATTTCGAGCCCGATAATGCGATCCATCTCGTCATCGCGGGCGGTCAGCATCAAGACCGGCGTGGCTTTGTGTTTCCCCGCTCGCAGCTCACGGCATAGGACCAGCCCGTCATCGCCAGGCATCATCACGTCGAGCACGATGAGATCGACGGTATTGCCGTCGAGAAAACTTCTCATCTGCCGTCCGTCGGCCGCCACGCTGGTGCGCAGGCCGTTCTTCTTCAGGTAGCTGGAGACCAACTCCCGGATTTCCCTGTCGTCGTCTACGACGAGAATATGGTCGATATGTTCCATTGGATGCCTTCGTCGTCCGGACGGTTCGAGTGGCCCGCTACCGCGTTCCCTGCGTCACATGCAGTAAGACAACGGTTCGCGGGCTTCGGCAAGTTTAAAGCTTTGCGACATCCAGAACAGCGTTGGCAAAAGCCTCGGGCGCTTCCTGCGGCAGGTTGTGGCCGATGCCGCCGCTGATGTTGCGATGCTGGTACTTGCCGGAAAACTTCGATGCGTAGGCGGAAGGATCCGGATGCGGCGCGCCGTTGGCGTCGCCTTCCAGCGTTATCGTCGGCACGGTGATGACGGGAAGTTTCGCAAGCTGGCGCTCGTAATTATCGTACTTGGCTTCTCCGTCGGCCAGTGCCAGCCGCCAGCGGTAATTATGGATGGTGATGGCCACATGGTCGGGATTGTCGAATGCGGGGGCCGAACGATTGAAGGTCTCGTCGCTGAATTTCCAGGTCGGAGATGCCGTCTGCCAGATCAGGCGCACGAAGTCGCGGGTGTTGGCGGCATAGCCCGCACGGCCGCGTTCCGTCGCGAAATAGAACTGATACCACCAGGAGAGTTCCGCCTTGGGCGGAAGCGGCTTCCTGTTGATCTCCTGGCTGCCGATAAGGTAGCCGCTGACCGATACGAGCCCGGTGCAACGTTCGGGCCAGAGCGCCGCCATGATGTCGGCGGTGCGAGCGCCCCAGTCATAACCGGCAACGACCGCCTGCTTCACGCCGAGCGCGTCGAGAAAGGCGATCATGTCGACAGCAAGCGCCGCCTGCTGTCCGTTGCGTGCGGTGTCGTCCGAGAGAAAACGGGTCGTGCCATATCCGCGCAGATAGGGGATGAGTACCCGATATCCAGCCGATGCAAGGATGGGTGCGACATCGACATAGCTGTAGATGTCATAAGGCCATCCGTGCAGCAGCAGCACGACCGGGCCGTCTGCGGGGCCGGATTCTGCATAACCGACGCTGAGTACGCCCGCTTCAACCTGCTTCAGGGCGCCAAAGGAGGTGGCTCCGTCGCGTTCGGTTGACGGCTGAGGCGAAGGCGCTTCGCCCTTGGCATGAGCAAGGCCTGCGGCCCCGAATTCGACGGCGGCAACCGTCATTGCGGCAATGCCGAAGAAGCGGCGGCGCTGGAAATTGATCTCGGAATTCATTGCTGTCTCTCCTGTCCATGTTGGATGCGGGCAGGTAACGCGGTGCGTGTATCCTCGATGTGTCGCAAGGGGGACGAATGTGAATGGTTTTGTAGCAGGGGGCATTCCGGATACAGACTGATACATTCGGTCCGCGCTCCTTACGCAATCAGCCGCCCCGGTATCTGGGGCGGCTGTGTTAGACTTCGAGGCGGGCGCGGTTTATTTCGCGGATTGCCGGGCGGCCTGTTCGATGACGTCTGCGACCTTTTCGGGCTGGGAGGCAAAGACCGCATGGCTTGCCGCAATCTCGGTCACCGCACTGCCGGCGCGCTTGGCCATGTCGCGCTCTAGATCGGGGTTGATCGAGCGGTCCTGCGTTGCGACGATCGACCAGCTCTTCTTTGTTTTCCAGGCTGGTTCGTCGGCCTTGGCGGCAAAGGCGGCCTTGGCAGCGAAGACCTGGCTTTTTGCCATAAAAGCCGCTTCCTCACGAGACAGGTCGGCTGCGAAATCTTGGGCAAAGGCGGCCGGATCGAGATAAAGGAATGCGTTATCCTTCGTCTGCTTGATGCCTTTGCCAGCCGGTGGTCTCGAGCCGGCGAGGTCGAGAAGGCTCTCTCCCTTCTCCGGCTGGAAGGCGGCGACATAGACCAGCCCGGCCACATCCGGCCGGTTACCCGCTTCCGAGATCACCATCCCGCTGTAGCTGTGCCCGACAAGCAGGCTCGGCCCCTGCTGGAGATCGAGAACACGGTTGGTGGCCGCCACGTCTTCGGCAAGAGAGGTGATGGGCTCCTGCACGATCGTGACGTTGAAACCACGGCTTTCAAGGATGTCTGTCGCCCTGCGCCAGGCCGAACCATCGGCCAGCGCGCCATGGACGATGACGATGTTCTTCACCTCTGCCGCCTGTGCGGCAAAAGCGATCAGTGCGGTTGCGACGGCAAGCGCGAATTTGGGCATGAGACGACGATGCATCATATTTCTCCTTTGGTTTTGATGGGAACGGGAGGAAAATCAGGATCAGCCGAAAGTGAAGGCATAGGCCTGCACGCCGGGGTCGAGGAAGCGGATGGTAAAGGTTCTCGCTTCGACGGCGCCGGACTGGCGGACGAGCTGGTAAAGACGGGTTGAGGTGACGACGCCATTGCCCTCGGCATCCGTGTCTTCCCCATGATCCGCACCCGGCGGATGCCCGTCGATGGTGACCTGGAAACGAACCGGTTTTCCGGCTGCATCCGGCCCAAGGACCAGATGAAGGTCGCGGGCGCTGAAGCGATAGGTGATGCCGCCATCAGCCGCATCAAGTGTGGCCGCCTCCGCGCCAATCGTCCAGGTGCCGGAAAGTCCCCATTCGTTGAGGGAAGGCGTCTTGACGGAGTAGTCGCGCGGCGTGTCTGCACGCATCGCCTCGTTGGATGCGAAGCTTCGAGCCTGCCGGTAGCCTATATAGGTTTCGCCCGAGCGCATGTGCCCGATATCCGCACCGGCTTCGGCTCCTGTCGCCTGCGGGCTCACCGGTGCGCTGGCGGAGGCGCTGCTGCCGGCCTCGCGCAGCAGGTCCTGGATCGCCTCTTCGGTCTGCCGGTAGTTGCCCTCGCCGAAATGGTGGTAACGGATCTGGCCCCTGGCGTCGATCAGGTAATGCGCCGGCCAATAGCTGTTATCAAAGGCGCGCCAGATCCTGTAATCATTGTCGATTGCCACCGGGTAATCGATCTTGAAGCTGGCGACGGCCTGTCTGACATTGTCGATCTTCTTTTCAAAGGCGAATTCGGGGGCGTGGACGCCGATGACGACGAGGCCCTGATCCCGGTATTTGTCCGCCCAGGCACGCACATAGGGAATGGTGCGGATGCAGTTGATGCAGGAATAGGTCCAGAAGTCGACGAGAACGACCTTGCCACGCAATTGCTCACGCGTGAGCGGCGGGGAATTGAGCCACTCCACGGCACCGTCGAGGGATGGGGCCTTGCCCTCAACCGGCAGCTCCGACCGTGCCGCGGCGGCGCTGACGCCCGCCGCCGCCACTTCGGGCGCTATGGCGGTGTGGAGCCGATCGAGCACCCGTTGTTCGAAGGATGCCGTGCTCGCATAGGAAATCTGCGACAGGAAACCCGTATCCAGCCCGAGCGCGATGGCCGCGACGCCGGCAAGCACCGCCGCGCCAAGCACCTGCCGGATCCGCTCGCTGAAACCCAGAGACCGCTTCATGGCTGCAAATACCCTGCCGCCGACGAGGATGGCGACGGCAAGGGAGGTCGCAGCCCCGGCGGCATAGGCGGCAAGCAGCAGGCTGGTTTCCAGATTGGCCCCCTTCAGGGCCGCACCCGTCAGCACGAGCCCGAGGATCGGTCCGGCGCAGGGCGCCCATAAAAGGCCGGTGGCGATGCCGAGTAACAGCGAGCCCGCAACCGTTGGCATTGCCCCGGGCTTGCCGGCGGCGTTGGCGAGCCGGTTGCCGAGTTCGACGACCGGACGGGTGATGATGCTGGCCGCACGCGGCGAGAGCAGCCCGACGCCGAAGACCGCAAGCAGCGCAAGAGCCGCGAGCCGGCCATATTCATTGGCGCTGATTGCCCAGCTGCCGCCCACCGCGGCCAGCGTCGCGACGGCGCAAAACGTTGCCGCCATTCCCGCGAGCAGCGGCAGCGTGCTGCGCAGAAACGGTTGCCCCGCCCGCGCAAAAACGAAGGGAAGGATGGGCAGGATACAGGGGCTGAGAATTGTCAGCGCCCCTCCGAGATAGGCAATGACCAGAAACGTCATCATCTTTTCCTTTCAGGCAGGAGTTCGGGGCTCCGGGCGGCGAAGGCGACCCGGCGATGGCGCCAATTTCCCGGCCTCACGTATCCCTGATGTGTCGGCGCTTCGGTGAATTTGTAATCGAGTGTAAAAGCCGCCACCGGCGCACGGCCGCTTAAGCGAAACCGCATGTCCCCGTCATTTGTCACTGCGCATAGCGCGTGAAGACGAAATCATGGTCCTTGACGTTGCCCTCGTGGCAGGAGAGACAGGTCTCATGTTGCGCGGCATCCACCGGCTTGCCGTTGACAAACCGCCCGAAGCCCCAGCCGTGGCTGCCGGCATATTTCTTGGAATCTTTCACCATCACCTGCACGGTGGTTGCCGCTCCCGGCACCGTGGCCGGCGGAAACTCCTTGGATTGCTGCCGCTTATAGGCAAGCTTCACCAGTATCGAGCCATCGGGAAAGGGCAGGGTTCCGCTTTTGTAGGCCTTGGCGGCGACATCGTTTGCCAGAACAGCGCGAAGCTCGTCCAGCGGCGGCGCTTCCTGCGCGGGCGCGATGAACCTCCAGTCACGATATCCGTCAGGAAGAGTGACGCCGTAGATGGGAGAGGCGTTTTCCGGCGGTGTGTCAGCTGAACTTGAATAAACGGTTCCAAAACCCGCTGCCGCAACCGATAGGGCGACGGCGAAGAAAATCTGGCTTTTCATGGGAAACCCTGCCTGATCCGAAATAGATCAGGTAATGATCTGCCCTGCAGGTATCCGGCATGTTTCCTGAAACCGGCACTTATGTATCAAATCGTAGCAGTGCGCACCGCCACGGGGGCAAGGCCGCGCTTAAAGGCCGGCGAGCGCCCTCTTGCGATCTCGGGCCCGGATTTCCTCGCCAAGGCTCATATTCGCCCAGTGACCAGGCTCCTCCTCATGAGAGCCCACACCGTCGCCCGCCGGCTGAATTTGCGCAAAATCCTTCCGAAACAACGAGAAGTCGTGAAACTTTTTCGGGTGCGATGAGTTTGGTGCAGGAGCACTCGGCTCACATTTCTCGCTGCATATAATCACCCGCTACGCGGAGGATTGGTCATCCTTTCGGAGGAGATACCGCATGAATTCCATCATTTATCTAGTCGGCCTTGTCGTCGTTGTCCTGTTCATTCTCTCATTGCTGGGGCTACGCTGATGGTTGATCCAACGGGTATCGAAACAAATCCAAACCGCAGCTATGTGGACTGGCCGGCGATTTTCGCCGGTGCCGTCATCTCCTCGGGCGCCATGGCAGTCCTCACCGCATTTGCGGGCGGCCTAGGCCTGAGTTCGATCTCGGCCGACGATGGCGGCGAGATCAGCACAGTCTGGCTCATCATAACCGCGCTCTTCGTCATCATTTCCATGGTCGGCTCCTACATGCTGGGTGGCTATATTGCCGGCCGCATGCGTCGGCCTGCCGGCGCGGCCGACAGGAACGAACTGACGGTCCGCGATGGTGTGAATGGCTTGGTTGTATGGGGTCTAGGGACGGTCGTCTCGGCATTTCTCGCGCTCGGCGTGCTGTCCGGTGGCGCCAAGGCTGTCGGCAGCGTGGCGCAGACCGCCGTCGAGGCCACGGGTTCCGCAGTCGGCGGCGCCGTTCAAGGGGTTGGCCAACTGGCAGGCGGCATCATTTCCGGCGCTGGCAGTGCAGCCGGTGGTCTGGCGCAAGGAGCCGGTCAGGCTGCAGCACCCAGCATTGAGCAGATGCTTCCACAAGGCCTGAGAACCAACCCGATCGACTATTTCACGGATACGCTACTGAGGACCGATACGCCTGCCACCCCTCTGACGGGTGAACAGAGCGCCGGTGACTATCAGCGCCAGATTAGCGGAATCCTCGGCAATCTGATGGCAACAGGCGAGATATCTGATGCCGACAAAACATGGCTCGCCAACCAGGTCGCTGCCCGCACAAACATCAGCCAGACCGATGCGCAAACGCGCGTGAACCAGACGGTTGAACGTGTGCAGGCCGTCAGGGCGGAAGCACAGAAGAAGGTCGATGAAGCGCAAAAGCAGGTCGAGGCCGTGAAGGCTGATGCGCAGAAGGCATTGGACGATGCCAAGGCCAAAGCTGCGGATGCCGCAGAAAAAGCGCGCGTCGCAGGCATTCTGACCGCGTTCCTGCTGGCCGCTTCCGCACTCGTTTCCGCTGCCGCTGCTTATATCGGCGCAGTACACGGCGGCCGACACAGAGACGAAGGCCGTATCTGGGGTGGTCTTTCCTACCGCAAGTAACCAGAGCGACGGCAAATAAATCGGCTTTTTACAAATGTCCTGCCCGGACCAATTCCGGGCAGGACTTTCGTTTTAGGTATCTGCCGTCACGGACAGGGTCAATCGCGACGCTGTAGCAAGGCTAGAGCGACCGTGGATGCCGCTAGGATCGCGGTCAGCGCCAGCGGCGCAGTGGCACCGTAGGAATCCACGATATAGCCGCCGACAACCGCCCCGATACTGATAGCCACCTGGAAAGAAACAACCATCAGGCTGCCTGCCGCTTCCAGAGCATCGGGTGCTCCGCGGGAAAGGTTGGTCGGCAGCACCACAGGCGCCATGCCAAAGGCAAGGCCCCAGAGCGCGACGAGCGCGAATGCGGCGCTGCTATGAACACCCCGGATAACGAGGGCAATCGTCGCAAATGCCATCAGCGCGGCGGTAACGATGAGCGCGAGGCGGATACTGGTGTCCGCCATCCGGCCTCCGACGACATTGCCGATCACCGAGGCAACGCCAAATCCGAGCAGGGCGAGTGCAATCGGCGTGGTGTCAAGAAGCGCGACCTTTTCGAGGAAGGGACGCACATAGACCGAGCCTGCAAAATGCCCCGTCATCAGCAACAGGATGGCAAGCATACCGAGCTGAACGCTGCGGCGCCGCGTCAATCCAAGGACATCGGAAAGACTGTTGCTTGTGCTTGCCGGCAGTGACGGCAGGCTGAGTATCTGAAGCAGCATGGCAACTATGGCAAGTCCCGCCGTCATCGACATGGCGATGCGCCATCCCAGCCAGTCGCTGA
>NZ_FMVA01000016.1:0-126873 GCF_900101425.1 Rhizobium sp. NFACC06-2
TCCTCGTCGGTGGGCCGGGTACAGGCAAAACACACGTCGCGACCGCTCTCGGCGTTCAGGCTATCGAGCATCATCGCCGAAAAGTTCGCTTCTTCTCGACCATCGAATTGGTCAATGCGCTCGAGCAGGAGAAGGCAAAGGGCAAGGCAGGCCAGATCGCCGAGACGCTGGTCCGTCTCGATCTGCTGATCCTTGATGAACTCGGATACCTTCCGTTCAGTGCTTCCGGCGGAGCGCTGCTATTCCACCTGCTGAGCAAGCTCTATGAGCGCACCAGTGTCGTCATCACCACCAACCTCAGCTTCAGCGAATGGGCCACGGTCTTCGGCGACGCCAAGATGACGACAGCTCTGCTCGATCGCCTGACCCACCGTTGCCACATCCTGGAAACCGGTAACGACAGCTTCCGCTTCAAAGCCAGTTCGGCTGCAGCAGCACAGAAGAGAGGAGAAAAGGCCAATCCCTTGACCAAAGCCTGATCACAAAACCATACTCAGAGGTGGCTCACTTCTCGGTGGAAAAACCGGCTCAGTTCTGCGCGGAAACCAACAGGCGTGCGAGCAAAAAGGGTTTTTGGAGAAATCTTCGCGGCGATGGACGCCTCGCGTGACTGATTATCTGCACAGGCATCCGGAGTTTGCCGAACTCCAGCGACGCCAGGAAACAGTCGACCGTTGGGGGCCGTACAAAGCTTGCGGAAATTCGATCTTCCACCCGCTCGAAATACCTTGTGGCAAGGCGCCGCTGGCTAAATAGTCAGAGAGCCTGCAGCGAAAATCCACAATCGCGGCGAGACCGCGACACTGAGAACGGTCATACGGCAGCGAATTGGTCGCATAGGGCGTCGCGATCTCCTTCTTCAAAGAACGGGTCCCGAGCGCGATACGCGTTGATGACATAATTCTCAAGTTTCGGGAAATTTTCGCGCGGAAATTTGCAGGGATAATGCGATGCCTCGAAGTTTTCGAGCGACCTGCTCGCCAGCTTATCCCACCCTTCAAGCTTGTCCTTGCCCTCGAAACGCAGTGATCGCAGTTTGGGAAGCTCCTAAAGGCGCGACACGTCGCCCGTAATCCTGCTGGACACAAGTTGCAGGACTTCAAGATCCTTAAAGCGCAGAATGTCGTCAATGTCCTTGATAGTCGACGAGATCAGAAAGAATTTTCTAATCGGTGAATTTTCGAAAAGTGCAAGCGATCCGCTGAACCCGTGGAGCGCGAGATTTTTCAAATCCGGACATCTGTTGCCGAGATACTCGACCTTATTGGTCTTCCAGTCGAGATTGAGCCAGGTCTCGAGCTTCGGAAAAAGCTCCGGTAGTCTCGACCGGAAAGAAAGGCCGTGCGTTGTGATCTTTTTGACGTTCCGGAAATTCTTGAACACGTCGAGGTCGAAATCCTCGGAGAAGGCGCCGGACCCGACTATTCCGATCTCAACGATGTCACCCTTTTTGCGAATGTTGCTGAAATCAGGAGAGAAATAGTCCTGCAGCTCGTTCTCGGCGACATCTTCAACCTCGATCGAAAATCCGGTACAGCCATGTTCGTCGATGAGGTGCGAATAAGCCATGAAGCCGGCCTTGTTGAAATAGGCTGTCTTCCGGATTGCCAGGGATCGCGCCTCCTCGATGAAGACGTATGGCCCCGTCATCAGGTTTTCCATCGTTCTTTCATCTATTTCCAAAACGATCTCGGACACTTAGCTTCTCCATTCACGGATCGGTAACAGATCCAGATACCAGACAGTTATTTCAGTAATCGGCATCGACCGAACGCAGTTATTATCCTCGTCGCAATCTGGGCACTCATTTAGTTAAAGCTCCTCTCTTGCGAACAGATAACGCGCGCGCCACGGCGCAGAATTCAAATCGAAATAGTTGGAGAATTCGTAGCCAACCGCATCCTCCCCGGGGTTGAACAACATGAAACTGTCCCGAGCGGCATCCGCCTGCTTAAGCCATTCGGCAGAACCGAGTACTACCCCATCATGGAGAGCAAGGTGATAGGCTTCCGTTGTGAACCCGTGAAAAATGGCGCCGTCGAAATGCAAGCTCAGGCTTGCAGAAAGAACTTCATGTGACCGAAGTCGCAGACTGGTAAAAACATCGGACAGCACCTCGTTGGAAAGCACTCCTTCGTCGTGGAGCAGCACCTCGCCGGCATTCCCGAGGATGATCCACTGACATCCGTTGCAGACGAGTTCCACCTCACCACCATTGGCGGCAAATAATAGATGAAAGATACTGCCGTGGATATATTTTGAATAAACAACAGGCTTGTCGACCAGATCTTGCAGGCCATCCTGGAATGTCATTTCCCAAACTCTTCCAAATGATTTTCCGGATTGCCGACGTGATCCCGGCCAACTATCCGGTCCGGCCCAGTGCAAACAACAGCGGGGTGGTGGAGCCAAGAAGATTATCGAGTTGGCTCGCGTCAAGTGCAGGAATGATCTGCGCGATCACGCCAGCATCGGCATGCCAGAAGATAAGCGCCTCATACCCGCCCCCCGTTATTCGAAGGTAATCTACGGAACGCCTTCGGCCAATCTGCCGCCATGAGCGCAGTTATCACCCAATCTTGTAATCATTTTGCCCTCTATACTGGCGACCGAAGAGCCGCCCGTGATCGTGTCCGCAGTCCCAGGGCAACAATCCAGCCGCAAGCCGGGTGCATGGTTGTCTTCGCGGTCGACATCAGGCGCCACACCGCGCTGCCATTGCGTTTCGAGTCGGTGATGGCTTGGATCAAGTAACGGTGTACACACATCCGACAATCTACGGCTTTCTGGCTTTGAAAGGACGCTCGAGCAACTCGTTTGGAATCGCATACTCTCTCCATTCTCCCTCAACGAGAGAAAAGATCCGGTTTCCGTAATCAAACACGTGCAGTCTGTCTTCCCGGGCAAAAATCGCTGATGGCTGAACCCGTTTGCTCCCGAGCTGGAGCTTCACTTTTGGTGTAAAGGTTTTTGCTAAATGTCCATCGAAACGAAACAGTTCCGAGTCAGCAATGAGGATCAACTTACCGTCGAGATAAGCAGCATCAGAGTAATGCTTTTCGCGATCCGGCAACGATGAAATCTCCGAAAAACCGCTTTCTGGTGTTCCAATCATGACCACACCGTCGGAGCCAACCAGATAATCATTGCCCTGCTTGTCGGAAGTGATGGCGGCCACCCATGCGTATGGTGGTGAAGCCTCGGCAATCCGTGCAGGCAACTCCTGACGTTTCCAACTGCCGGGTGTTCCTGTAAAAAGCGTCGTTAGAACAGGATGGGTACCCTTTCCAGCTCTCAATCTCTTTTTCAGTTCAAAGCGTTCGTCTTCCGTCATGTCACTTCGAAATAGAGGATGGCCCGGGTAAAGGGTAAAGTATCGTTGGTTCGGTCTCTGGGTCGCAACGATAAAGATCTCACCTTTGACGTTTTTGCCTAGAATGGCCCATTCAGTCCCCGAGTAGGGATATTCAGTCGTAAGCGACGGAGACACGTCCTCCCAACTCCCGCCTTTTCCGAGCTTCAAGAAGTTCTCGCTGCCTGCGACAAGCCAACGATTGTCATAAGGAAGAATGGAGCGGAAATCGATTTCAGGCGCGGTCTCGGATTCGGCTTGAGTTCCGGGGATAATGAAATGCTGTGAACCGTCCGGACCGACAACGTAAATGTCGCCCTGCAGGCTGATCGTGACATAGGAAGGCTCTATATTGTCTTTCGACGACGGTATCACTCGGATGTCGCGCAACTCCCTGCGAACATCCGATCGCGAGAATGTTTGTTCAACAGTGTCGTGCATTAGAATGATCGTGTATGGATCGTCCCAGCGCGGTCCACCCACCAGAGAAGCGAAGTGACGGTCGGTGTCTGCCATGGATGCCTGATAGAGTTTGGGCTCCCATTTGCCGTACAGTTCTTCGAAATCTTGCTCGTCATTCAGAATGTCATCCAAGAAGGTCTCACCTTTTTACGAGTATTTTCCAGCACGAAGTACATCAGCGATTTTGCCCGTTGGAAGCGGTTTGCTTCGGCGGTCTTGGACTTGCCAGAGACCTTGCCCAGCTCCTTCTCCCAAAGATCGAAGAGGCAGGCGACGATGGCCACAGACTTCTTCTGACGCAGCATGGAGCGGCTGTCGGCATTCCGACCGCGGGCCTCAAGACCGCGTCCAAGGCCGGCGTCGGCTCGGCCGATATCTGACCTTCTACAATGGTCGACGCCCACATTCATCCCTTGACCAGCAGACTTCAACCCGCTGATACCAATAATGGTGCCGGCATGATCAGGGCGGTAAACCACTTAGCGAAACGCCCAAAACTGTTCAGACAAACCAACCCAGCTCTTTCAGTCGAACGTAATCCAAGGCACTCCTTGCACCAGCCTTCCGCCATGCGCGCAGGAGTCGCCAATACGGGCAATCCTCTTGCCCTCTATCTTGGCGATCGAGGATCCACCTGTGATCTTGTCTGATGTCGTAGGCACTCCAGTGCAAAGTAGACTGTCACCGACCGTGGCCACGGGTACGCCTTCCACCGTTACAAAACTTTGCTGTGTAGAGACGACCGGTCCGCCAATATGCGGCCTAGGGCCGGGATCGATCATTGGGCAGACGTGCCAGTGTGCTTTCAACGTTACGGGCATTCCAGGCAAAGTAAAACCTCCTGAGCTTGTCACGAAAGAGCTGCACGGTCTGAGGGAGTGGAAATCATCGGGATATCGGGATTAATCTCGATGAGTCTCGCGGGCGACGTCGCATCGCTGCAATCCACGCTGATGTCCAAAAGCAAGCTCGGTAGTGGACTCGACGGGCAGAGCTTTGTCGCCGTGCGGACTATGCGCTCCTTGATCGCGAGGTCTGGACGCACACCTTGCGGGACGGACTGCCACCTTGCGTCGACCATCTCGCCGTCGCGAACCCTGACCCGCAACTCTGCGTGCGAGGCCAGATCAACTGCCGGAAAGAAGTGCAGGAACGTCGGCACCTGCCCAATCACGAAGGCTTCCAGGATGATCGCCATCCGGCTCGTCACCGATGCGAGCAGTGCAGGTATCATTGCTACGGCGTCAGACGACTCTATTATGCTAAAGGTCGGCACTTCCTTCCAACTGACCGGGCCGATCTTTGGGAACACCGGACCTCCGTAAAACTCGATTGTATGCTGGGCGATCTCCGGTATGGCGATCACCTGCTGTTTCCAGCGTGCTCGATCGGAGTTGCCGCGTAAAACGATCTCGATATCGTCTGCGCTAAGGGGAAGAGATGCCGCGGGACGCGCCAGTGCATATTCTTTATACAACGGAGGCCAGTTCTCGAACGCGGTCGTAATGATCTGGTCGGTGTATTTTTCCGCGACCGAACTCAAATGCGCATAGGCTTCCTGAAGCATCGGCCCTTCTCCAAGGTCAGAGGTAATCCGGAGTAAAATCAGCGAGGAATTCATCGAAGTCCTTCGCGACCATTCCGACGTGATCCCAACCATAGCCAGCATCACCAAAGGTCTTCGCCTTGATTACGATGTACAGGATACGACCGTAGGTATCCGCGTTCAGATCGAGCAGGCAGTGGCCATAGCCGCTATCGAATGTCAGTGGATAAACTCCTGCAGGCAACCGCTCACCGGAGTTTCCATATAGCGGGTCGATATAGCGTTGACGCGCCTCAATCATTTTGCCGGGACTGGCGATCGCACCGACATCGGCTTTCTTCTTTTTTCCATCAGGAAAAACCACCTTGGTCTTGAAAGCGAAAATCTTCTTGCTGTTAAGGTCGCGACTTCCGTACTTCGACCAAAAGCTCTTAAGTGAGTCCGGTAGAGTGACGCCTTCGGAGCGTTCAAATTCGTCGATCTCCGGGTTGGTAACCGGCCTATGTACACGTCCCATCTCGTCTGGCGTGTTCAAAAGCGTATCTAAACTTCCGTTCAACGCCCTCATCCCTTTTTAGGCGGGCCAAACGACTTGGCGAGACCTTTTTTACTGTCGATGCGACGAACGAACTCTGTGAAGCTGTCAGCGACCGTTCCTACCTGGTCCCACCCATATCCATCGGCACCAAAAGCTTTAGTCTTCACTTGAAGATAGCGAACCTTTCCGAAACCGTCCTTCGACAGATCGAGCATTACGTGACCATAGCCGCTGTCGAATGTGACCGGGACGAGATCCTCTGGGATCCGTGCGCCGCTACCGGCGTTGAGATAGGACTGCCGGGTCTCCAAGATTCCTGCTGGGCCAGCGATCTTGCCAATCTCAGCGTCGCCGCTTTTTCCTGTTTGCCAAGTCACACGAGTATAAAGTTTACCGAACCCCTCCGTCCATATTGTGAACTCGCCAAAATCGCGGACGAAATCCAGATAATCGCTGGGAAGCGTCAATCCAGTTTGCGATTGGAATTGCTCGGCTTCCTCACTACTTACCTCTTTCCAACGCGCGCCAAATTCATCGGGCGGATAAGCCTTGGCCTGTTCGTAACTTGCGAAAAGTGTCGGGTTAAGTGATTTCAGGTCCATTTTCTATCTTTCAGAACAGTTCGGAATTGATAAGAGAGTTGCCGCCGACATGCGCGACGCCACCTTGGCCGGTGTCATGTATGACTCGAGGAACGTATCCAACAGTCCCGTCTTCAAAGTGATTGAGTACATATTTTTGCGGATCTGGCGGCGGCTTCCCAAGCATATTGGACAGGGCGGTTCCGTCTGTTGCGGCATTGCCTGTAACAACCGGCAAGTCGTGTTTTTGACCGACGACATAGTTGTCGAAATTAGGGAAGCCGTCCTTATAGTCAATTCCGTCGACGGTCCTGCCGTCTGGTAGTTTTTTCGGTTCGTTGAATTTGAAGAAGCCTTCGCCGTCCGCTGGCTGATCGATTTTGTTACCGGCCTTGTCGACCCAATTCCCGTTTTCGCCATTGCGCGGCATGCGACCGTTCGGGACTTTCTTGCATTCGGCACAATTTTTCTTGGCGCGCTTTTTCTTCATCGCCTCGCGCACTTTCTCCAAAGCACGCTTTCGGGCCGCGATCGCCGCCTTGGCACCCTTCATGCCCACGAGGCTCTCCTGCAGAGCTTTGGCGCTTTTGCCGAAGTAGGAGGCGATCGCCCCGCCAAGCTTGGCACCTTTAGGCCCGTAGCGGGCCAGCAGCTTACTTTTTCCAATAAGATCGCCGAACGGCACGGCAGATACCGCGGAGAACAAGGCTCCCCACCAGTCGCCCTTCACAGCGCGGATGCCAGCGCTCGTCAGATCGGCTGCGCCCGTTGGGTCGAAAATGCCGGCGACGTCGGTGATGATGGCTGGATCGTCTTTCGCCATCTGCTTGACGTTCGACCAGATCCCGTCCTTCAGTTCTGCCTTATAAGCTTCGCTCATTGGAGAAGTTCTCCCTTGGCGTTCAGTTGTCGGGCAATCTCCTCCGGCAGCCATTCGCGGGGGTCGTCGATAGTTTCCGCGTCGTCCCAGGCGCGTGCCATGCGATCTTCGGTCATGCGGTCGAATTTCTCGTTGGTGGTGATATCCGTTCGCCTGAGAATCTGGTTGAGAGCGGGCTCCTTGTGCCAACCAGGTGCGATCCGAAACATGAAGTCTATAAAGAGTTCAATGTGCTCCACGTCGTGGATGGCATAAGAGAACATCGCCAGCGAAATGCCATGGCTGATCATCTGATCGAGCACCTGCCGATCGACCTGTGCAATTGCCGGATAGAACTCTTCGTCGAGATTCTCGACGACATGCGCGACGAGCGCTGGACGATTGTAGAGCAGCGGTGCATCGATCTGCGACTGGGTCAGGTGCATCATCGGTCGAACGCGAGCTCCCTCCACTGAAATCTGGACCAGATCCGAGGGGATGTCCTTCACGTCGGATATCTCGTTATCGGATACATCGACTTTCTCTCCGCGCGCTTCCAGCACATGCGTGGAAAGCCGTCCGTCGCCATTGCTGCGGAACCAGGCGAAGGCGTGCTCGCCCATCTCCGTACCGAGCCGCTCGATCCCACTGAGGAAATGCTCTCTCTGCTCGACCGTGAGAAACGGCAACTGGCCGGCGATAATCATCGGATCGTAGAAGCGCCAGAATATGTGGTCTCCATCGCCATCAACGACCTTCACGAACTTGCGAAAATGGGTAAAGATTTCGGCGAATTCCAGATTGCTTTCGACGAAGACGCTCCAGCGTCGGCCAAGACCTTCGCCGACAAGGTAACGGACGAGTTCTCCGCTTTCGTCGCACCTGAATAGCCACGGCGCATCGTCTTCGAATTCCTGCCGCGCATCGCCGATGAATAGGCATGCTCCTTCGTCAGTCATGCCTTGGGCGATTGTCAATAGACCAGGATTGCGAGAGGGATCGATCAGGACGAACAGCTTCGAACCTGCATATCGAGGCTGCATGAACTCATTCTGGATTTGCGTTTTCAATGTTTCGAACATAGGTCAGCTCTTCTTCGAACAATCTTCCGCAAACCCCTTGTCGGTCTTCTTGCCGGGGCCGCCGCGAGAGAAGTTTATCTGATTGCCTTTGATATCGACGCGCAGGCCCTTGATAAGTATCCCGCTTTCGTTGATCTCAATTCTGCCGCCCGGCGCCGTGAGTACGATCTTCTTGTTGGCGTTTACGTACCAGGTCTCGGAACGGCCTAGGAACTTGTCGTGCGTCCACAAATCGAAGAGTTCACCGACCTCCATTCGGATTGTTTTACCTACGGTGGTGCGCTGCTCTTTCCCGACGCTGGTAATATAGGTCTGGCCAACATTGGTGACCTTGCTCACCCCGATCTGTTCAGCCCGCGCCACACCGACGCTATCGGATTTGAACGTGCTGACGATCGTGTTCATGATGCCCGGCAGCGGAAACAGACCCGAAGCATCGGAACCGACGCCCGAGCCGGAACCGGCAAGCGCCGTACCCGCATCCGCACGCGGGCTCGGGCCGGAGACGACACCTTCGCGTGCGGAAAGACCGCCCGCACCAAGAAAACCGAGCGCAGATGAGGCGAGCGTGGTGGCGAAAGCCGCGACACCCGGGCCACCACCGCCGGCGATCTGGGCGGCCTGCGAAAGAAGGCCGGCCGTTTGCCCGGAGAGCGCCTGCACGCCCGCCATGGCCATCATCGCCATCGGCCCCGTGCCGCCGACGACCGTATTCACCGAACCACCGATCTCGTGTTTCTGGTTGCCGGAAACTTCAACGGCACGGTTTCCGCCGACCGAGGCGACCTCATGCCGGTCGATGCGCTTGGTCCGGTCATTCAATACCCGCGTCGTCTGGTCCTTCTGGGCGTGGAAGAACTGGTTCTCCTTTCCGGCCTCATCCTCGAAGGTGATTTCGTTGAAACCGTCACCCTTGTGGCTGTTGGAACGCAGCACCATGCGGGTCTTGTTGGCGGGCAGGTCGTAAGGCACGGAATTGGCGGGATTGTTGACCACGCCGATAACCAGCGGTTTGTCCGGGTCGCCATCGACAAAAGCGACCATCACTTCCATGCCGATGCGCGGGATAACCTGCGCACCCCATGTGCCGCCGCCCCATGCCTGGCTGACCCGCACCCAGCATGTATCCGTGCCATCCTTCTTCGCCTTGCGGTCCCACGGGAACCACAGCTTGATACGGCCATATTGATCCGGATGGATTTCCTCGCCTTCCGGGCCAGCGACGATCGCCACCTGCGTGCCTTCGATGCGCGGGCGTTTTGTTGACCGGTGCGGCGTCAAGGGAACGCGGGCCGGAATTGCCTCGAAGTGATTGCGGTATTCCGGTTCGTTGCTGTTTGTCTCATAGGAGAGATCGACAATGCTGTGGCTCGCCCTGATGATCACATGTTCTTCATAGGCGTGTTCGGGATGAGCAACCTCGTAAGGTGTGAAGCGGCGGCCGGCCTCCAGAATGCGCGAGGTCGACGAACCGAATACCCGGTCGTGGTCGGCCTCGATCGCCTGGGTGCGCAGTTTCTGCGCCCGCTCGGCTTCTTCCACCGTCCTGATGCGGGCCGGATATTCGTAAAGCTCGCGCTTCGTCGCATCCGGCATCTGCACCAGTGAGGGCGTCATCGTGCCCGGCACCATGCCCGGCGTTTCGAAGTTCCAGTCCGCACCCGCCCGCTGGCCCGACACATAGGAAAAGCGCCGCGCCCAGTCGTTGATGTGGTTGCGATCCGACGAGCCCTGTGCCAGACGCACCGTCCCCTCCCCCTGCGCGGCCGGTGATGGCCCGAGCCAGCCGCTGGCGCTATCGGCCACATGCAACTTGTGGGAGCCATCCTCATGGCTGAACCAGTAGAACAGCCCGTCCTCTTCGAAACGGCGGGTGAGAAAATCGAGATCGGTCTCGTTAAACTGCACGCTATAATGCTGCGCAGGCGGTGGCGAGATGATGCCGGATGTATCGGGTGCCGGAATGCCGTGTTCGGAAAACAGCGTCTCGACGATCTCGACCGCCGTCTTGTCCATCCAGATGCGGCAATCGGAACGGCGTGACAGAAGCCACATTTGCGGGCGGATCGTCAGCGCATAGGAGCGCATGCCGCGTGTGATCGGCGGGCCTTCATGCAGCTCCGTCACCAGGCCGTTGAACGGGCGGCGAACACCGCCGCCGTCACCCTCGCCCTGGCTGATCTCAACCGAAACATCGACCAGCCGCCCGATCAGTTCTTCGGGCTTGACCGCTTCTTTCTTGGCCCGCACGGTCAGGCGAATGTCGAAGAGCTGCGATACGCCCTCCTCGACGGACAGGCGCTCTGGCAGAAGCTGGTCTTCGCCCAAAGGCGACTTGACCTTGAGCACACGACTCGCCTGAATGAAGTCAGAGGATGAGGGCTGGCCATTCATTGCGAACCTCGATAGCAGAGCTCAAAAAATCAATCAGCTGTCAAAATCTCGACAGAATGCAATCAAACATTGTGGCGAAACCAAGGATTCAACATGAATTCTGCAACCTGGATACGCCAAATATCCATCGATGAAATCTGACAGGCCGGGGCACGGAGTGACGATCGAAAGAAATCCGAGACACACAAAACACGATGCCGATACCTACGGCCTTAGCCGCGAAGAAGCCGCCGGGGCTCGCCATGGCGCCGGCTGGTGGGTCAGTATCAGGCGACGTGGCCACCGGATTGTCAGGCTGTTCAAGGACAGCATCTACGGTTCCGGCGACGAAGCCTACCGTCAGGCGCGTGCTTACCGCGACGCCGTCATCCTTGCCATTCCGCCCGCCACCAACCTCGAGCAGGCCGTGCTTGTGCGCAAGAACAACCGAAGCGGAATTTCCGGCGTCAGGCGTGTTGAGACGACCGACGGCGATGTGTGGCAGGCTACCCTGATGACCAACGAGGGGCAGAAAAGAGAAAACTTCTCCGTCGCCAAACTTGGCGACGAGGCGGCAAAGTCGATGGCGATTACACAACGGCGCAAATGGCTGAGGGCACTGCCTGTGACACATCTTGCCTATGCGCATCACGCTGCCGAGGTTGCGCGCACGCAATTTGGCGACGGGCTTGCGCCGGCAGATGATGTTTTGCCCGAGGTGCGTCTGGCCGATGCTGACATCGAGGCGCGTATCAAAGAAATTAACGACCAGTTTGATGCGTCTCGCCCGAAGCGACTGCGGGTTCGGGTCAAAAGCTATTCGAAGGACAGGGTATCAATCGCGGTTTCCGACGGAGAAAGCCCCGCGCGGAAAAAGCTCATGCATCTCAACAGACGGGGCAAGACAGGGACCGAAATCATAGACGCGATCAACAGAACCGTCCGGGAAACCGTAACGGCAATTTATGATGACAAGATCGCGTGCTGGTTCAGTTCCACCTATGGGGACAAACTGCTCAATCCGCAGACATTCAATATTGATGAGGGTTTCAACCTGCTCGTTATTGTGCCCGAGGACTCGAGTTCTCGCGTAACGCGCAGGCCCGACCAATATCCGTGAGTTACCCCCCCCCCAGCTCCCACCGCGCCGGAAAGGATTGCGCGCAATGAACTTGCGGCTGCGTTTTACGAATGGCACGCTTGAATTGTTCGAATCATTCCCAACACGGAGGAAAACAAGATGGCGCATAAGTTTGAAATTTATAAAGATAAGGCTGGCGAGTTCCGCGTTCGCTTCAAATACAACAGTGAAGTGATCTTTGCGACCGAAGGCTACTCCTCCAAGGCGAGTGCGCAGAACGCAATCGCCTCGATCAAGAAGTATGGCCCGGACGCGCCTACTGAAGACAACAGCTAAGGCCATACAGCGGCCCGCCCAGTTGGGTGCGCCGCTTTTCAGGAAGGCACGGACGCCCAAGTCCTTTCCGGGGAGATGAGTTCCTTTGCGATAAAGGCCAACAGCGGAAAGTGGCGACCCGTCAGGATCATAACCGCCGAGGGGAATGTCCCCACCCTCCGCAATACATTAGTTATGATTCATAATGATAAATGGCAAGAATAAAAGCCCTGCCACATGGGCATCACGCGATTTGATTGGTGCCGACATTACCTGATGTACACGCCACGACGTCACCGACTTGAACCGATATTGATAACAGCGGAAGAGCCTACCTGAACAAAAGAATACTCGACCGCGCCCCGCTTCCACGCCGCGGTTACACTTTCGATAGCGTCATTCTTGTCGAGATTGTCTGGTGCTCCAAGCCGCTCTGATAACGCATCCACGAAACCGGCAGGCCTTGGCGTGGTAAAGGCGCACGCCTTGTGTCCATCAGGACCAGCGGCAATCCAGAACGACAATAACTCCACGCCGCCTTCTCTCTCATGTCGCCATCCGACCACATCAACAGATCCGCCATTATAACCGACGAAGCTGCGACGCCACTCCTCAATGTCGGTACTGGACAGACGCTGCCAGTCGAGTTTGTCGCCGTTCACCATCGCTTCTTGCACGGTGGGCGCTTCACAGACACCGAGAAGGCGGTCCACCGTCATATCCGCCGACGTGGCCGCGGCTTCCCCGAAACTCAAAAATGCGGCAAAGCAACTGATTGTCGATACTTTGCGGTACCGACGTCGGAACGCCCACGCTCCGTTTTTCATATCGTCACCCCGTTTTGATCCACCGCCATTTTGTCGCTGTAGACAACCCCCACGCCAATCGATCCCCCGAGAGTAGCAGACTGATCGACGTTTGCTTTCCGGCAATCTCCGCACCGATAATCTCATTGTGTACAAACGGAACGCAACCACCAGATTTCTGCATTCGGCCACCGACCATCCAAAAACAACAGGCCAGCACGACGCGATCCTCATATCTTACTTACGGAACGCTCCCCAAATCATGATAACAATACGAATATTTCAGAAATTTTTCGCCGAGCAAGCTCAGCTCGGCGTCCACGCGCCGTGATGCATCGGCGTCACATCCTGGCGTCAACTTCGGCACCTGAGCTCACCTAAGGTCTTCCATTGACGCCCGTCAGCCGACCCGGCAACCTCATGCCATGACCCTGACCAACAGTTCCATTGCCGAACTTGTCCGCGACGCCAACAGGCTCGATCACCTCGACGACTATCAGAAGCGGCGTATGCTCGAACGGGCAGTGACAACAATCCGCGACATGCGCGAAACAATCGGAATTCCATCTGGTCCCGGCCGTGACAGTCTCGTCGACATCCACACCGTGGCCCTCTCCATCGAACGCGGATGGCGCAGCGATGAAGAGGTGCGAAGCACTCTGCTGCAGGCAGCGCGACAGGAGAAATACAATGGCATCCGATACAGATCGGTTTTTCGTTTCGAGACGCAGCGTACTGATCGGAAGCATCGCACTTGCCAGCGTGAGCATTCCGGCGCTCGCCTTCTCACACAACTCTTCCACAAACAGTTCATCACAAGGAGATATCAACATGGGCTTTGTAACAACCACGGACGGAACCGAAATCTTCTACAAGGACTGGGGCCCGAAGGACGCTCAGCCGATCATGTTCCACCATGGCTGGCCGCTCTCGTCCGATGACTGGGATGCGCAGATGTTGTTCTTCGTTTCCAAGGGTTTTCGCGTCGTCGCCCATGACCGCCGTGGCCATGGCCGTTCCGCCCAGGTTGCCGACGGTCACGACATGGACCACTACGCCGCCGACGCCTTTGCCGTCGTCGAAGCTCTCGATCTGAAGAATGCTGTCCATATCGG
Organism: Rhizobium sp. NFACC06-2; assembly: GCF_900101425.1. Lineage (NCBI taxonomy): Bacteria > Pseudomonadati > Pseudomonadota > Alphaproteobacteria > Hyphomicrobiales > Rhizobiaceae > Rhizobium > Rhizobium sp. NFACC06-2. Next base: position 14,111 of record NZ_FMVA01000016.1, read on the forward strand.
CCACTCCACCGGCGGCGGCGAAGTTGCCCGTTATGTCGCCAAACATGGCGAACCCGCCGGCCGTGTCGCCAAGGCGGTTCTCGTTTCCGCCGTGCCGCCGCTGATGCTGAAGACCGAGGCCAATCCGGAAGGCCTGCCGATGGAGGTTTTTGACGGCTTCCGCTCGTCGCTCGCCGCAAACCGCGCGCAGTTCTTCCGCGATGTACCGGCCGGCCCGTTCTACGGCTTCAACCGCGATGGTGCGACCGTTCATGAAGGCGTTATCCAGAACTGGTGGCGACAGGGCATGATGGGCGGCGCAAAGGCCCATTACGATGGCATCAAGGCTTTCTCCGAAACCGACCAGACCGAAGACCTGAAGAATATCAGCGTTCCGACGCTGGTGCTGCACGGCGAAGACGACCAGATCGTGCCGATTGCCGACTCTGCACTGAAGGCCGTGAAGCTCCTGAAGAACGGCACGCTGAAGACCTATCCCGGTTTCTCGCACGGCATGCTCACCGTCAACGCCGACGTGCTGAACGCCGATCTGCTGGCCTTCATCAAGGGATGATCCGGCTCCGGCGTGGATGATCCATGCCGCGGCCGTCTGTGGCCGATCGAAAAAATAAAAGGGGCGTCCACGCCCCTTTTTAACGATCAACGCCCCGAAGGCCGCACTCGGCCTCGCAGTACTCTCCGTAGCGATTACTACGGCATAGCCGTTCGCCGGCTTTTCGAAGTCGCTCCTTTGCAGGGGACTGAGTTCGTTGGATCACGATAGACAAGGTCCGACGATGCGGCGCTCTAAGCCGCCGAGCTCCCTGATACTGGCAACACCACCTTCTCCACGCCTCTCCGGAATACATCATTGCCATGGCTGGTCGCCTCTAGGCGATAGGGCGGGCTTTGATGCATCGGCGCGGGCCTGTGTCCCGGCTTTAGAGCCAACGAGCGCTCTTGTTGTGATGACGGAACCGGGTTGCTGCGCATGAAGTCCATTGCGCACGGACGCACGGATGGTCCGTCTTGTTCTCGCTAGTCTCAGCATAGGCCCTCCGGTTCGGGTTCGGCATCGGGAAAGCACGTGGCAAGTTTTCGCTCGGACGCCGTATGAAACCCGTTGACACCGAAAATCATTCGACCTATTGTACCAATAAGTAAAGTCTTTACCAATTAGTACACAAAACAACTCACAAAGGAATTACTCATGTCACGCCCTCCACTCCCCCCGTTTACACGCGAAACCGCCATCGAAAAGGTCCGTCTGGCCGAAGATGGCTGGAACAGCCGCGATGCCGCCAAGGTCGCCCTCGCCTACACTCTCGACACCCGCTGGCGGAACCGCGTCGAATTCGCCACCAACCGTGAAGAAGCTCAGGCATTTCTGACACGTAAATGGAACAAGGAGCACGAGTACCGCCTCATCAAGGAGCTATGGGCCTTCACCGGCAACCGCATAGCTGTGCGTTACGCCTACGAATATCGAGATGACAGTGGTCAATGGTTCCGTGCCTATGGTAACGAGAACTGGGAATTCGCAGAGGACGGTCTGATGGCACACCGCTACGCATGCATCAACGAAATGCCGATCGCCGAGAGAGATCGCCTGTTCCATTGGCCGCTTGGCCGCCGTCCGGATGACCATCCCAGCCTTAGCGATCTGGGCCTCTGATCATGGCCCGCATGGTCGCTGAACGATCCGACGCCATCGCATCTCTGGCCGAAGTATTTCGCGAGCATGGATACGAAGGTGCGAGCCTTGCCCTGATCGGCAAGGCCACCGGCCTGGGAAAGGGCAGCCTGTATCACTTCTTCCCGAATGGGAAGGAGGAGATGATCCGGGCTGTTCTCGCCGAAATCGAGCAATGGTTTGAAGATTCCGTCTATTCACCTCTGCGAGACGGAGACGACGCCAACGCCGCAATCGCGACGATGCTCGATGAAACTGCGAATTACTTCCGGTCTGGCAGGCGCGTTTGTCTCGTTGGTGCCCTGGCTGTCGCCAACACGCGAGACCTCTTCGCCCAGGCTATCCGGGGTTACTTCGTCGCTTGGGTAGACGCTCTGCAAGCAGCGCTCGTCCGGCAAGGCCGTGACGCTGAGCAGGCGCGCCTCCTCTCGGAGGACGCCGTTCTCGCCATCCAGGGAGCGATCGTTCTGTCTCGGGCGCTCGACGATCCGACAGTTTTCCACCGTGCCATCGGCCAACTACATGAGCGCTTGATAGGCGCAGGTCCATAACCGTTTCCCACCAAGACGGTCTCGGCTCAACCACTCTATGCCGTCGAGGCATCCGCCGTGCTTACCTCGTCGCCTTGGTCTTGAACCATATCGAACCCGTGCATCCGTTTGAGTCCTCCAGATCAAATTGGTTTGATATCGCGCTCTAGATGTGAAGCATTATGACCCGTCGTAGCGCTCGGGAATTTTCCATTTTATTTGCCGGTTGATATTGCCCTGATGGCATCAACGCCCACTATGATCGCAATTTGTTCATGATGGACCACCCCATGTGGCGAAGAGCATCTGCCAGATCGCGGACGGTTCCAGCTTCTTGCGGCGCCTCGAATAGCCTTCGGCCTGACGCAAGTCTTCTTCCTTCTTTGTCTTCACCGGCATCACCTTGAGGCCGGTCAGCCACAATCGGCTTGTGAACGACGAACCGTTATGGATCGGGCACCACGACCAGACACCGGCACAATGCAGCAAGATCGTTTGTACCGGATTACGGTAGACGCGCCGATAATATCGACATCCACCGCTGCGGCGATCTGGCATATTAAAGGTTTGAGCAGAACAAATGGACGCGCCCATGTCTCGGGTGTAAGCTCACAACACACTACACGCATGCGATGAATCTCGAGGGGGACGGGAGGCGGCTATGCAGACGACGGTGTCCACAGCTTCAACAACAGCACGAGACCCTCCGGCAGTAGAGGAAATCCGGTCGCAACTCGAACGCATCGTCGCGAGCGCGGAGTTTCCCGGCTTGGGGCGAAGTGCCGCGTTTCTGCGATATGTTGTTGAAGAAGCCATCGCCGGGCGGGCCGCCCGCATCAAGGGTTACTCCATCGCAATTGAGGTATTCGGCCGCAATGAAAGCTTCACGCAGGACGATCCGGTCGTACGGATCGAGGCCGCGCGTCTAAGGCGTTCGCTGGAACGCTATTATCTGGTGGAAGGTCACAAGGACCTGGTCTGGATCGACATACCGAAGGGCGGATATGCCCCGGTGTTCTCACTGAATACTGCGGTGGTTTCCAAGAAGGTCGATAATGGGTCCGTTCCGACATCACAGCTATCGCCGATGGTCCAATGGTGGAGCGTGAGGCGGCTTTCGCTTGCTTGCCTCGTCCTGCTTATAGCTGCGTCTACCTATCAATTCTCAAGTCACTTAAGATTGGCGCCAAAGGCAGAGTTACCAGGAGGCGCGGCTCCAGACAGACCCGCCCTAATTGTGGCTCCTTTCGCCAATTTGGGCGATGGACCAAACACCCAGCTATACAGTCTTGGGCTTACGGAGGAGCTTTTGACCGCCCTGCCCCGCTTCAAGGAGATCCGGGTCTTCGGTCGCGAGACGTCCAAATCGTTGCCGTCGGACATCGATGTGTCCAAAGTTCGGGAGGAACTTGGGGCCCGTTATCTCCTGACCGGAGGTGTGCGAACTGCTGGAAACAGCCTGCGCGTGACAGCTCGTCTGCTGGACACGGACGACGGCGAAATAGTCTGGTCGCGGGATTATGATAACGATCTCGGATCGAAAGACCTTTTTTCCATACAGGCGGACGTGGCCAGAAGGGTCGCCACCGCCATTGCGCAACCATATGGCGTGATTGCACAGGTCGATATGACAAATCCTCAACCGCAAGATCTTGGTACTTACGAATGCAGCCTGCGTTTTTACGCATATCGGACCGAACTCAGCCCCGAAGAGCATGCACACGTTCGCGAATGCCTGGAAACATCCGTCGCACGGTATCCGACCTTTTCAACTGCCTGGGCGATGCTATCGATTATCTATCTCGATGAAGACCGTTTCAGGTTCAATACGGGTCAGGGTCCGGAGACACCAGTGCAGCGGGCGCTTCGCGCGGCGAGACGGTCGACGCAGCTTGATGCGAGCAACACGCGGGGGCTTCAGGCGTTGATGATGGCCCTGTTTTTCAACCGGGAGCTTACCGAGGCGATTAGAGCAGGAGAGGAGGCCCTCGCTACCAATCCCAACGACACTGAGTTGATGGGCGAGTTCGGCACCAGGCTGGCCCTTGGCGGCCATTGGCAATGGGGAGCCAACCTGCTTGATCAGGCTATCGCACTTAATCCGGGTGGCAGCGGTTATTATCACGGCACACGCGCTCTTGCCGCCTACATGCTCCATGACAATGCAACCGCCGTCCGCCAGATCACCAAGGCTGATATGCAAAGATTTCCGCTGTTTCATGCGGTTGCGGCGGTCATATACGCAGATGCCGGATTGATGGATCAAGCCCGGTACGAGGCAGAGATTTTTGTTCGAATGCGGCCGAACTTCCTACCGAACGTCGTTGAAGAACTGGCGATGCGGAACGTACAGCCAGGCGATCGTGACCGACTGATAGAGGGACTTCGCAAAGCCGGAATGCTGCCTCCCAAGGTTGAAGACCCCGCTGCGATAACCATCAGTGCTTCGGATTTGGAGCCGCGCTAGAGCCGAGGGTTAACACGCTGAAAATCACAATGCCGCTCCCTGCGACTTGCAAACGGGCAGGGAGGAAAAGTGACGCCAATATTTCTTTCCTTCATTCCTTTTTCGCACGATCGCGTCTTACGCGGATACTTCCATATCCACGCACCACTGTGGAATCAGACGAGCTGCGTTTTCATGAGTTTATCCTTTTCAGATGCGGCCTTCTGGGCCACAGAATGGTGGCGAGCAACAGAGTGTAGGTCAAAGCCACCGCGATATAGACAATGCGGGTAGCGAAGCTTTCCGCAGCGCTGCCAGGCAGGGGCGACACACCAAGCCCGAACAGGATGAGGAAAATCGTCAGAGCACCGGCAAACATCGGCGCCTCCTTGGTCCGGGCTGCTGCCCGACCTCCCAGAAAGAGGGCAACGACAAGGACAATCAGAAAGATCCAGAACAGGTTGGGGCGAAGCGTGAGGATCGCATACGCTAAAGATGCGAGGACGCCGCCGAATAGATTGACCATTATAAGCCCAACAGCTGCCCGCGTGCTTGCGGCGACGTCGAGCTGGCCGAGTAAGGATGCAACGGTGATCGGAATGACCGCCGCGGCCGTCAGATTGTCGCTCGTCAGGCAGATTACGACAGACGCCAGCAGGATCACCGTATTTGCCAATGCTCTCGACAAAGCCGGCGGCTGGTCGAAGGATGGCGCGGCACCTCCGTCCAGAACTACCGGTTCGGGAAAGATCGCATGGGCGAGCCACATCAAAAGCGTGCCCGACAACACGCCACCGACAAGGATCGAAAGGATGGAATTGGCCAACTCATCGTTCAAAATACCGAGCAGTGGCACGATGATCGCGACAACCAACACCAGAAAGACCGCAGGCCCGCCCTTTCCCGACGTCTGTAAGGCAAAACACAGGAAATAGGTTAGCCCCAGAAGCAGGAGAAAGGGAACAGGACGATTGCCGAGGCTGCTGGTCAAGACCATCATCGCCATTCCCGCGACCAGAATGACGAGCGCCACACCAAGTGTCTTGCCAAGTGGCATCGGTCGAGAGCTTCCCAGCAGAAATTGTGCGGCGAAAAGCGGCCCGAGGAACGGAACAAAAGCCCCCCAATACACCGCCAGCACGAAGCCGATCGAAACCGCAAAAGCGACCCGCAATCCTTTTCTTTTCTGCTCGGCAACGGCGCTGTCAGTTGACATAGGTGAGCACCGACATGATACGGACCCAGAGTAATCCCCAAGCATTAGTAACCGGATTGTTACCAGTATAGATGATAACGGTCGCCTGCGAACCGTAGCGCACGCCGCCCTTTGGTCTTTGAGCTTCATCGATATTGAGACGGACTGGAAACCGTTGCGCCTCCTTGACCCAGCCGCTGTCACTTCGCATGGTTGGTAACCCGGTACTCGGATCTGTGCTCCCTTGCGAAACACCGAAGCCGACGCTTTCTACCGTGGCAGGGAACAGTCGGCCTGGAAGGGCATCAAAAAGGATTTCCGCCCTGTTGCCGACGACGACATTTTCCAGACTGTTCTCCTTGAACGCGGCATTGATCCAGATGGTGCCTACATCGATAAAGGTCATGGCCGGTTGGCCGGCTGGCAAAACCTTACCACTGGTGAGCTGAAGGTTTGTCACGACCCCGGACGAAGGCGCCCGCACTGTGGTATGCATCAGGTCCAGCCTGGCCTTCTCCAATCCAGCAAGAGCTGCGCGCAGTTGCGGATTGTCGTTTCCGGAAGGGCCGAGTTGCTCGCGGGCCTTGGTGAGATCAGCCTGCGCACCGGAGACCGAGGCCTCTGCCTGATCCAAGGCAGATTTGGCGGCGTCGAAACGGGCTTTTGAAAACACGCCGTTTTTGAGGAGTTCGGAGGCCCTGGCATATTGGTCGCGAAGGTTGTCCCTGTCGGCACGGATCTGGACAAGCTTTGCCTGGGCGGCATCCACCGCAGCGGTCGATGCGCCGATTGACTGGCCGACACTGGCCAGACCGGCCTCCGCCTCGTTCACCGCGAGTTGGTAGCGCTGGGGATCAATTCGGAACAGGACCTGGTCGGCCTCCACCCGCGTATTGTCGTTAACGCCCACTTCCACGACGCGACCTGTGACTTCAGGCGCGATACCAACGACATACGCCTGGACCTGCGCTTGAGATGTTAATGGTGTCCGCCGCTCCATGAAGACTGACAGCACGAACAGGACCAGCGCCAGACAAACGACAGCGAAAGCGATCCTCCGCAGGGGATTGCGGGGTGGCGGGGTAGTTACAGGCTCGTGTGATATCTCGGAAGCCACGATCTTGTTCCTTCGAAGTTAACCGCTCATCCGGCGGAGTTACACCGGGCGCGGACCGGGTGAGCGATGAAGAGAGACAACGGTGGCTCGGGTGAGAGCATCTTCAATCTCTCTGCCAAGGGCCGCCAACAATTCCCTGTATTCGGCCACACGGTCATCTCGGACCGGATCGGAAGAAGCCGCCTCCCATCTTGCCAACTCCGTCTGGGCTTCGGCAAAATCCTGGCAGATTTCACAGAATATGACGTCCCGCGACGCAAGCTCGTTGATGGCCTGAACTCTTGTGGGAAACCGCAGCCTGACCGCAGCCACACCTTCATCCATTGTCCTCTCCCACCGTCACAGCGTCACGGCGACGCCGAATGTCTCGATGGCATATTCTTTGATGAAGCGCGGCTCGTGCAGTATGTTACCGTAATATACGCTGGTGCGGTCAGCTTACCGGGGTCAGATTGCAGCACCGTCAAGGCCTCGCATGTCTTACCACGCTGGCGAGCGGGCGAGAAAGACGACGGTTACGGGGCCGCGTGTAATTGTCTCTGGCAACTTCGACACTTTCACGCATTCAGATGACGGCATCGCCCGCCGGATGCCCGTAACATACCCGATGTTACGGGAAAACAGCCCGTCATTCGCATAGTTTTTTTGTGCGCCGACGTGGCGAGGACAAAGCTGTGACAAATGGCGGCGGGCGATCTGGTGAACGGCAACGATACAAGGGACCTCCGTAACGGACGCTTTCCATATCGAATGGGAAGGCTCCCTTTTTGTGTGATGTTCGCAGCTCTCGTTGGTTGCGGCGGCCACGCGAAAAACGTTCTTGTCCCTGTTGCCGATAGCGCCCCCACATCCACCAAGGTGGACATGCTGATCACAACAACGCGTAGTCGCTCCGCGAACAAAGGCGAGATGTTTACGGGTGAACGCGCAAGGGATGCGGCCTTCGCGGAGATCACCGTGTCCATTCCTCCGGGAAATGTCCGCAAGATTGGTAATGTTGCCTGGCCGAAAAGGATTCCTCCCAATCCAGCCACTGATTTTGCGACGTTAAAGGCACAGGAAATCAGTCGCGACGATGCCCGGAAATGGCTGAGCGCTTCCGTTAGAAAGAGCCGTGACGGCAGCGTGCTGGTCTTCATTCACGGCTTCAACAATCGATTTGAAGACTCGGTCTATCGCTTTGCCCAGATCGTCCAGGATTCCGGCGTAGCGAGCGCTCCCGTACTGGTCACCTGGCCGTCGCGCGGAAGCCTACTTGCGTACGGCTACGACCGCGAAAGCACCAACTATACGCGCAATGCCCTGGAGTTGCTTTTTCAATATCTGGCCAGGGATAAGCAGGTGAAGGAAGTTTCGATCCTTGCTCATTCCATGGGTAACTGGCTCGCGCTCGAGGCGCTTCGTCAAATGGCCATTCGCAATGGAAGCCTTCCGGCCAAGTTCAAGAATGTGATGCTCGCATCTCCCGACGTCGACGTCGACGTCTTCCGGCAACAGATCGCCGACATGGGCAAAAAGCATCCGAAATTCACTTTATTTGTCTCCCGGGATGACCGGGCATTGGCCGTGTCCCGCCGAGTGTGGGGCAACGTCGCGAGGCTTGGCGCTATCGACCCTGAGCAGCCTCCCTACAAGAGTGAATTGGCCGAAAGCCAGATCTCGGTAATCGACCTCACCATGATCAAAGCCGGGGACAGCCTCAACCACGGGAAGTTCGCGGAGTCGCCAGAGATCGTCCGGCTGATTGGAGCCCGGATTTCTGATGGACAGACTTTGACGGACAGCAAGATTGGCCTTGGAGATACGATCCTTGCAGCAACAACCGGCACGGCAGCGGCAGTGGGCAGTACCGCAGGGCTGATCCTTGCCGCTCCGGTTGCCGTCGTCGATGCCGACACCAGAGACAATTATGCCGGAGGGGTTCAGTTCCTCCTTGGTTCAGGTGGCACGGCACGGAAATCATCGCGCTGCAACACACCGAATACTTCGACTGAAGCATGTCATCAATAGCTGGTCGAGCGTCCTTCGGAAGGGCGCCGAGGTACCACAACAGGGACAGACAATGGTAATGCGTCTGAAATTTTTGCTGATGAAAATATCTCGCACGTCTATTGCGGCGATGCTCATCCTGTTCGTTGGCATCTCAGCCGCAACAGCGCAAATGCCTGACGCGCCCGCACCGGCGGAACAACCACCCAATGTCCAGCACTTCATCACCCTAATGTCGGATCCCGATGTTCAGAAATGGTTGCAGCACGTCGCTCGTGGAGCGAATCCTGAAGCGCCGCCTTCGACCAGCGCAGAGGTCGGTCCCTCGTTTGCCGCATCGACAATGCGTTTCCGCGCCCATGCCGCCGCAATGGTCGACTCTGCACATTCTTTTCCGTCCGAAGCAATGCGTGGCGCCGCCTTGCTTGAGCAGGACATCAAGACGATTGGCGGGACCCGGCCCATCGTGCTGGTGGTCGCGTTTGTTGCCGCAGGGCTTGCCGCTCAATGGGTATTTTGGTGGATCAGTGCTGGCTGGCGGTCATGGATGGCAGAAGCCTCGTTCACTACCGTTTGGCAGAGGATTATTGCCCTAACCGCCCGGCTGCTCTGGGCGGCTTTTTACGTGCTGTCGTTCGGGCTGGGCAGCATCGGTTTCTTCCTGCTTTTTGACTGGCCACCGATTGTCAGGGAAATCGTCGTCGGCTTCCTGTTCGCTGTCGTCATTTACCGCCTCGCCAGCGCAGTACTGGATGTGTTTCTGGCGCCACGCTCGAACGAGAAAGGCCATTTCCGCGTGGTTCCGATCTCTGACGAGACGGCAGGTCACTGGGCAAAACGACTGAGCTATCTCGTGGGTTGGTACGCCTTTGGCTGGGTGACCATCCGGCTTCTCGGTACGCTTGGCCTATCGATCGCGGCGCGGCAGCTCGCGGCCTACTTCCTGGGTTTCATTCTTCTCGGCATTGCTATCGAGGCCATATGGCGACGCCCGCCTCATTCCTCCGCGCTACAGGGCAGCCGGATTGGATTGAATGGTCGCAACTGGCTTTGGACTGCCTATTTAACCGGTATCTGGTTGCTCTGGGTGGCGGGCGCGACGACGCTTTTCTGGGTTATGGTCGTCTGCGCCGCATTGCCAGGCGCGATCGTTCTTACCAAAGCATCCATAAACAACATTCTGCGCCGCTCCGGCGTTGAAGAGGACGGTCATAACCGTGTCACAGTGGCTTCGGTTGTCGTCGAGCGTGGGATAAGGGCAGCCCTGATCGTTGCAGCCATCCTCTTCCTCGCCGATGTCATGGACGTTCGACTGACCGAGATGACGATGCAGGATTCACCCGCGCTACGGCTCTTACGTGGAGTGCTGAGCGCCGGCATCATTCTCCTTGTCGTCGATCTGGCATGGAATGTCGTGAAAGTGCTGATCGATCGGAAAATGGGAGACACGGAAGCCGCGCTTGAGATTGGAAGCGAGCGGGAGCGGCGGCGTACCCGTTTGAGAACCCTTCTCCCGATCCTGCGCAACTTCGTCATGATCCTTTTCGCAGCGATTGCGATCATGATGGCCCTGTCTTCACTCGGAATCGAGATCGGACCATTGATCGCCGGTGCTGGCGTTGTAGGCGTCGCCATTGGCTTTGGCGCGCAGACCGTTGTCAAGGACATCATCAGCGGCATGTTCTATCTACTCGACGATGCATTCCGGATTGGTGAATACATTCAGAGTGGCAGTTACAAAGGAACCGTCGAGGCGTTCAGTCTCCGCTCGGTCAAGCTTAGGCACCACAGGGGCCCGATATTCATCGTCCCGTTCAGTGAACTGGGTGCCATCCAGAACATGAGCCGCGACTGGTCAGTGGTCAAATTCCTTCTGTCCGTGTCCTACGAATCCGACGTCGCCCAGGTCAAGGCAATTACCAAGGCCGTGGGTAAAGCCCTGTACGATGACCCCGAATTCCAGCCGTTCATTATTGAGAACCTCAAAATGAAAGGCGTCGAAGAGATCACCGACATTGGAATAAAATTGAGCTTCGGAATGACGTTGAAACCTACCCAGCTGCAATCCGCCATCCGTCGCAGAGCTTATGCGATGCTGCGGGAAGCATTCAACGCCCAAGGCATCAAGATCGCCGTTCCGACTGTGCAAGTCGCAGGCGGAAAGGAAGAGGGTCTTGCTGCCGCTGCCCAGCAGGCGCTGGCAAAACACAACGCCGTGGCCGTGCCCGGGCCAGCTTGATCACGAAGTGAACCAGGCGAAACGTCATCAAAAATCACAAGGAGGATATGAAATGAAAACCTCAAAAATCGTATCACACCTACTGAGCCTGATCGCCGTGCTGATGCTGATCAGCATACCGGTTCTTTTACCCTCGACCGCTGAAGCCCGCCGTGGGGCTGCAGCCTGTGGCCCCCGAGGCTGCGGTGTGGCGGCGTGCGGACCGCGCGGTTGCGCTGCTGCCGGACGTCGTCATGCACCCGCATATCGCCCTGCCCATCGGCCTGCGGCCCCGGCCTACCGACCAGCGCGGCGCGGCGTTGTCGTTGTCGCTCCCCGCCGGTACTGGCGGCCGGGCGCCGCGATAGCTGCAGGCGCAGCCATTGGCGTTGTTACCGGTGCAGCAGCTGTCACACTGGCTGGTACACCGCCGCAGCCCGGCCAGTGCTGGTATTACACGTCTCCAGCCAAAACGACCGGCTTCTGGGACGTTTGCCCGCACTGAAACTGCTTGGCTGGGATAATCATGCTGCTCGCGCACGCGCAGATCATCAACGAAGGGGATCTTCCATGGACTTCAACACCATCGACGCCACGCTTGTCGGAAAGCTTCTTCTTTTGCTTTTGATCGGAATGGGTCCAAAAATTGCCCTCGTGCCATTTCTTGAGAAAACCCATAGTTTCGACACCGCGACCAAAGTGCGCATCGGCCGCCAGATGGTACTGACAGCACTCGTCACAGCACTGATCCTCTTTGCGACCGGCGCGCTTCTGATGCGACTTCTCCACATAACCGGCGGCGCCGTCGCTGTGGCAGGAGGCATCATCCTTGCGCTCATAGCGATCAAGATGGCCTCCGGACCGACGGAAAAGCCGCATGACGAGCTTGCCGATCCGATCGATCCGGACAAACTCGCAGTGTTCCCGCTTGCGGTTCCCTATTTGCTCAACCCCGTCGGCATAACCGTCATAATCCTGGCGTCTGGCGAAGTTGTCTCAGTCGCCAGCGCGGTAGTTGTCGCTGTTCTGATCCTGATTGTGGCTGCTTTCGACTATGTCGTCTTTACCAATACCGACAAGCTGTCCAAACACATGAAGCCGGCGAGCATGGTCGTCTCAGAGGTCGTGTTCGGGATATTGCTGACCGCTGTCGCAGTCCAGCTGATTGTCAGCGGGCTGGGGCGTCTAGGGATCATTGCGCCGGCGGTGGGCCATTGACCCATAGGGCGCAGCCTCTCCAGGCGGCTCGAAGGGAATGCGCATGATGACTGATCGAAGGAAAAATACTCTCGCTTACGGATCACTCATCGTGCTCCAGTCCCTGGCGGTCGCATTCCTGCTCCGGGTTATCTTCCCGATCTTTTACGCCGTCGTCACCCATCTTGGCGAACGCCAACAAGTGCCTGTGTCGACATTGCTCACAATCCTTGCGGTTGCGCTGCTTTTACAGGCAAGCTACTGGACAAGAATGCGTTGGGTCGAGGTCCGCGCACCGTTCCACTCCATATTCGTATCTCACCTCTTATCGTTCGCTGCACGCCTGGCCTTCCTGTTCGGAGGCGTCCTGTTCTCAACAATCTTCTTTCGGCACTTGCCGGAATCCAACACGCTGCCCCCGCTTGGTCATACGGTTCTGCAGGGGGCTTTGATCCTGTTGGTACTGTTCAGTTTTTTTTGCTACTCCGTCGAACTAGAGCGCCTTGCGAAGGCAATCGAGGATGCACCTGACACATGAATTCCCTCCGGCACCATTTTAGCGCGCATTAACTGACCTGAGCCCCATCTTCCCTCCAGTTTTCAGGAGAGTCTTGGGTTTTCTGAACCGCCCCAGGTTTCTGGACCAACTGAGGCTAGAGTTTTCCGACTTCATTCAGGGAGGCGGGCTGGTTGAGCCTCCTGATTTCATCAGCGAGATCGGCACCTTATTGCCGATCGCGCTGTGTGGCCGGAACTCGTTATACAACACGACGACAGAACACCCACGGGACCGAGGTTCGCGAGCTTTTGTATCCGTGGCATCCTTGGTCCGGACGATTTGTTCACGTCCATGAGGCGCTGTCCAAAAGGACGCATATTTTCCGCTGCAGCCTTTCTGGTTCTTCTTCTGATCGACTTCTTGAAGTCCCGGCATGGATGTTCGACCGATCTGTGAGTGGATCCTGGCGCAGCCTGCCGGTTCCGCACGTCGATCTCGCAAGCCTGCATATTTTGGCAAGATTACTGAAGGACGCTGATGTCTCATCGCAATCTTCGGTAATACATGCAGATGTACCCGGACGTGTGGGTAGAGCTCAGTCGCCATAGATGCGCCGGACGGTCGCATCGCCAAGCATCGCAATCACACCGAACAGCCCGTCCACCTCCCTTGACGAGACATTGTCACCGTCAATCAGCACTGCCAGTCTCTGCCTGTGCCGGTCTGTTCCGGTGGCGGTATTTTGCCGGACGCCCGTTGTCCCTGACCGTCGTTTCGTTTCCCCGGACCTGACCGCATCCATCACCATCTCCATTGCTCCCGGTGTCACAGGGCCGATGGTAGCGGGGATCAGTTTGCAGCGCATTCTGGTGAATTCACCATAGAGCCAGCCATCCCCCGACCCGCTAGACAGGAAACAACAAGGGCGCACTTACGAGTTGGCGCACCGGCGGCAGGCAACATTGCCGGATCACCAGAAAGACCAGTGCCGGATCAGACGCCATCGGTTTTGGCCCGGTAGTTGTCTTTCTGCCAGCGATGTTTATCGGGAGACCGGCATGGCGATCTATCATTGCAGTGTAAAACCGGTCGGCCGCAGTGCCGGCAAAAGTGCCGTCGCCGCCATCGCCTATCGCACCGCCAGCAAAATCCTCAACCAGCGTGACGGCATTATCCGCGGGGGCGATGCCGATTGTGAGCACCCTTCAACGCCTTGGGCGGGTCAATGATACGGTGGTCATCACGCACGAACTCACTCCTAATCGACGAATGCTACTGAAATCCAGGAAGATCAACGCGGTCATTGACCAAAGGCCGCTCTTGGAGGCGCGGCTTGCCGTCGAGACGATCTCGAAACTCCTAGGCCGATTACCGGGTGATGGAGTTTCAATTGCGACCGACATTCAGATCTTTCTGCCTGAAAATGCATAGCGAAGGATTAGAACCGCAGAATCCTTTGCATCGATCTCTTTCGTGAAAGCTGCTCGTGCGAGTGCTCTTGATCGGCATCGAACGACGACCGAACTAGTTTCAAATCTACGCTCTTTAAGGGACTCGAACCCTCAACCAACGCCTCAGATTTTCTAAGCACTTGATACTGCACTCGCTTTAGAGCGATGAAGGCGGCCTGTGGCTAAGCGCTATTACGGAACCAGATTGTTATCTCCGCTGCGATCTCACCCTGTTTGACGCCGCCATCCTGCGAGGTCGGCTCCACAAAGTTCAAAGATCGTTTTTGTCGGTCGATGCCCAGCCCATTGCGAGACATCTACACCGCCTAAATCGAAGATTTTGGTTGCGGATAACGGCGCAGAAAATCCTCGCCCCATCCGAGCGCATATGGAATGACAGATCGTCAGCCTGTGCGCGGATGTATAGGAGCCCTTTGTACCAAGCGGTCCAGCCGATTACCCGATGAATAGCTCGCGCAGATAAACTCTTTCGGGACGACTGGAGGAACTACCCCTCTAGCAATAAAACGTGCCGCTCATAACCACCACCCGCATTCATTCCGTCCAAACCAATGACCTTCAAGCAAGACTCCATGTATGCGAGTCTGTCAGATTATTTTTTGACCAGATGGTCAGGTTTTGATCTGCCTCCGGCAAGTTGAATAAGTTACATCATGCAGAAACAATCAATAATTCAAACAACTAGCTGACTGGCACGAATTTTGCTGTGTTTCTTACGGTGCAAACACTGCCATCAGGGGAACGTCATGACCACCAAACCTCAGTTGCCAAAGACCACGCCATCAGAATCCAGCCAGATCACGCGCCGCACGCTTCTTGGCAGTGCTGTGGCGGGAACGGCTGCCGCCACTTTCGGGAATTTCACCATCTTCTCGCGCCACGCGCAGGCGGCCGAGCCGCTGCGCATTCTGTGCTGGCCGGGTTATGAAGAGAGGGACGTGATCGCCGAGTTCGAGGATCTCCACAAGACCAAGGTCGAGTTCAAGATCTATATCGGCGGCGAGCAGATGCTGCAGTTCTTCGCCCAGACGCCGCCCGGCACATTTGATGCGATTATCTCTGACGCCGAATATGTTCAGAAGCTGAAGGCCAACAAAGCGATCGAAGCCTACAAGACCGAAGGTTTTGCGGAACTCGCCAACTACCACCCGAAATTCCGCGATTTTGCCCCGACCAGGGGCGAAACGGCCGGCACGGTTTACGGCATCCCGACCCGCTTCTCTTTCTACGGCATTTCCTACAATACCGAAGAGATGTCTGCCGAGCAGGCCGCCGACTGGAATTCGCTGCTCGATCCGAAATATGCGGGCAAGATCGGCATGTTCGACTGGTACCTACCGAACCTCGGCAATGCCAGCCTGGCGATCAATCCGGGCAACCAGACGCCTTACGCAATCACCGACGACCAGCTGAAGCAGGTCAAGGAGTTCCTGACCAAGCTGCGGCCGCAGATCGGCATGTTCGGCTCGTCCAACCAACCGATCGCCCAGGCGATGCTGGCCGGCGACATCATTGCTTCGCCGACCGGCGACCTCGACGTCGACCTGAAGCTTGCAGGCTACGATAATTTCTCCTCGACGATCCCGAAACAGGGCGGCATCCGCTGGCAGGAAGTTGCCTGCGTCTGCTCGGCTTCGAAGAACAAGGATCTGGCGATGGAATGGGTCAAGTACATGACCTCCCCCAAGATCCAATCGAAGCTCGTTTATACCAAGGCGTTCAAGGCCCGCGGCCCGAACATGAAGATCGTCGACTACTGGGATGACGACCAGAAGAAGCTTCTGTCCTACGTTCCGGATCCGGCCAATCCGGGCAAGATGCTGGTCGAGACGCTGATCGACCGCTCCATGCCGCGCGGTCTGCCAAGCAACCAGCCGGAACAGGCGTGGATCGACGTGTTCAACGAGTTCAAGACGGCCTGAGGTCGGTGGTTCTGAACGCCCGGGGCTTAATTGAGGTCGTCATGCTCGGGACAAGCCCGAGGATGACGCCACAAGGCACCACGCCAGCCAACTACTCACAAGCGTCCCGGAGTGCCGGGGCGCTGCTCCACTCTTAAATGGGACATTCCATGACCACCACCCCCGATCTCGAACTTCTCGCCATTACCAAGAGCTTCGACACCTTCACGGCCGTCGACAGCATCAATCTGAAGGTCGGCCGGGGTGAATTCGTGGCGATCATGGGGCCTTCCGGCTGTGGCAAGACGACCCTTCTGCGCATTCTCGCAGGCCTCGAAAATGCGTCTTCCGGCCAGCT
The DNA here is from genome assembly GCF_900101425.1 of Rhizobium sp. NFACC06-2. Classification (NCBI taxonomy): domain Bacteria; kingdom Pseudomonadati; phylum Pseudomonadota; class Alphaproteobacteria; order Hyphomicrobiales; family Rhizobiaceae; genus Rhizobium; species Rhizobium sp. NFACC06-2. The sequence goes on from NZ_FMVA01000016.1 coordinate 30,705, forward strand.
CTATATCCGTGGCAAAAACGTTTCCGATGTGCCGGTGAACCTGCGCTCCACCCGGCTTGTCTGGCAGAATTACGCGCTTTTTCCGCATCTCGACGTGGCCGGCAATATTGCCTTCGGCCTGACGTTGAAGCCTTATGACAAGGCCGTCGTCGCCGGCAAGGTGAAGGCGATGGCCGAGCTTGTCGGCCTCTCCGAGCTTATGGGCCGCAAGATCAGCCAGCTGTCCGGTGGCCAGAAGCAGCGCGTCGCGCTTGCCCGTGCACTCGTGACCGAGCCGGAAATCTTGCTGCTCGACGAGCCGCTTTCCGCGCTCGACGCACATCTCAGAATTCGAATGCAAGGCGAGCTGCGCCGTATCCAGAAGCAACTCGGCATGGCCTTCATCTATGTCACCCACAATCAGGTCGAGGCCTTTTCCATGGCCGACCGCGTGGTGGTCATGAACAAGGGCAGGATCGAGCAGATCGATGCCCCGGAAGAAATGTATGCCCGCCCCAAGACGGAATTCGTCGCCCGTTTCGTCGGCACCAACAATCTCTTTGCCGGCCGCATTCAGGAAGTCGGGCAAGGCCATGTCATCGTCCATTGCGCCCATGGTCAGGTCGTGGTCTCGACCGACGATCCGCCGCCGATCGGCGCCTCCGTCTCCGTCGTTGTCCAGGCAGACAAGCTGACGCCGGCTCCGACGGGTATTGCCGGCGAAAACCGGCTGGATGCAACGCTGCGCGGCCGCGAATATGCCGGCTCTCACAACATCTATCTTCTCGATCTCGTCGACGGGACCGAAGTGAAGATGACCGTGCAGCAGGTTCTTGCCGTCGAGATAAACCAGAAGATCACCAGCTGGTTCTCGCCGGCCAATGCCTCGCTCATCCGGGGGGCGGCATGACGACAATGGAACCCACGGGCGAAACCCCGACCGCAAAACGCATGAAAACGCCGAACGACAGCCCGCTAAAAATCTGGTTCCTGGCGCCGCTCGCCATCTGGCTGACGGTCCTCTTCCTGCTGCCGCTGATCTTCCTGCTCTGGATCGGCTTCTGGCGCGTCGAGAATTTCCAGACCATTCCGGATTTTTCGCTCGGCAATTACAGCGAAATCTTTTCGAGCTTCTTCTCGAAATCGCGTTACGGGCTGGCGCTGATCCAGTCGCTCTGGGTGGCGATCACCACCGCCTTCTTCGCGACCATCCTGTCCTACATGGTGGCGCTTTCGATTGCCTTTGCCGTGCCGGCGCGCTGGCAGCGGCTGGCGCTGCTGTTTGCCATCGCCCCGTTCTGGTCGAGCTATGTGCTGCGGCTCTATTCCTGGCAGACGATCCTGTCGCGCAACGGCGTCATCAATTCGGTCCTGAAACAGTTCGGGCTTTCCGACTACCGGATCGACGTCATCTATACCCAGATCGCCACCCGTATCGGCCTGATCCATTATCTGGCGCCGATCCTGATCGTCATTCTCTATGTCAGCATCCTCGCCATCGACAAGGTGCTGATCGAGGCGGCGCGGGAACTGGGCTGTACGCGCTGGCAGGCTTTTACACGCGTCATCCTACCGCTTTCCCGCTTCGGTCTCATGACCGCAGCAAGTTTCGCCGTCATCGTTTCGCTGGGTGACGCGCTTTCCGGAAACCTGCTCGGCGGCGGCGCCGGCACGTCGATCATCGGCAAGCTGCCGACCTATGCCTCGATGATTATGTCGGATTATTCGAGTTCCACCAACCTGCCGCGCACCTCGGCGTTGGCGACGATCCTGATCGTTGTCATGGTTCTGGCGCTCGCCGCCGGCTTCGTGGCGGCCGACCGAGCCCGGCGGAGGACAAGCTGATGACCGCAATATCCAAAAGCAATCCCTGGATATTTTTAGGGCGCCTCTGGCTCGGCATTGCCTATGCCTTCATGTTCCTGCCGCTCGTGGTTCTAGTCCTCTTCTCCTTCCAGAAGAACCGCTTTCCGGGCTTCCCGCTGCAGGGGTTTACGCTGCAATGGTATGACAAGCTGTTTTCCGACGGCACGCTGCTCAATGCGCTCGGCAACACGATGATCGTTTCGCCGGCAGCCGCAACGATCGCGACCGTCATCGCCTTTTTCGCGGCCTACGCCTTCAACCGCTTCGCTTTCCGCGGCAAGACGACCTTTCTGGCACTGGTGACGCTGCCGATCCTGATCCCACCGCTCATCCTCGGCGTCGGTTTTCTCGGGCTTCTGGCCCGCATTCACCTATCCGGCACGCTGTTTGCGGTCTTCCTCACCCATGTCGTGCTGATCACAGCACCGGCGCTTGCCATTATCCAGCTGCGGCTGGCGCAGATGCCGGCCTCTCTCGAAGAAGCGGCTTGGGATCTCGGCGCCACCGAATGGCAGGCGGTGACCAAGGTCGTGCTGCCCTTTGCGCTGCCCGGCATTTTCGGTGCCTGGCTGCTCGCCTTCACCTTCTCCTTCGACGAATTCATCATCGCCTGGTTCGTCTCCGGCTTCCAGCCGACCCTGCCGGTGGCGATCTATTCGGTTCTCGTCGCCGCCATCGATCCATCCTTGAATGCGATTGGTACGATCGTCTTCGGCATTTCCTGCCTCCTCCTCATCGGCCTCGAACTCGTCCTGCTGCCGCTTCTGGTCGGCAGGTCCAAGAATCAATCATAGAGTTTTTTTCATGCGCCTCCTGTTCCGGAACGCCACCCTTCTTTCCATGGACAAGACCCATGGGGCCACGCCCTTCACGGGCGACCTTCTCGTCGAAGGCGACCGGATTTCGGCGATTGGCACGGATCTTCCGCTGCCGCCCGAGGCACGCGTCATCGCTGCATCCGGCAAGCTCCTGATGCCCGGCCTCGTCAATGCCCACCTGCATTCGTCCGAAACCTTCTTCAAGGGCCGTTATCAGGGCACGCCGCTCGAAGTCTGGATGCTCTATTCCTATCCGATCCTGATGAACGACCCTCTTTCGGAAAGGCTGCTTTACCTGCGCAGCCTGCTGACGGCGATGGAATCCCTGAAGGCCGGCGTCACGACGCTGGTCGACGATTTCTTTGATCCGCCCGGTTTCGAAGCCGGCCGCCTGAAACTCGTCTATGACGCTTATGACCACGCCGGCATTCGCGCCAATGTTTCCCATTGCGTGATCGACAAACACGTCTTCGACACCATGCCCTATCTGCGGGAGATCATGCCGGCTGACCTGCAGGCCGAGGTCAAGGGCCCTTCCATCACTACGGCCGATTACATGGCGTATTGCCAGGACATCTTCGCGTCCCAGCACGGCCGTGCCGGGCGGCTTGGCTTCATGGTCTCGGCCTCCGCCCCGCAGCGCTGTTCTGTAGACTTGATGCAGGCCTGTGTGGCGCTGGCTCAGGAAAAGAGCGTGCCCTACCACACCCATGTTCTGGAGACGAAAACACAGGCCGTGACCGGGCCGGAATTCTACGGCAAGAGCCTGATCCGCTACATGCACGATCTCGGCCTGCTGACGCAGAACACGACGATTGCCCATTCGATCTGGGTGAGCGATGACGACATGGCGCTGATGGGGGCTGCGGGCTGTTCGGTCGCCCACAACGCCGTCTCCAACCTGAAGCTCGGTTCCGGCATCGCGCCGGTCCGTCGCCTGCTTGATGCGGGCGTGCATGTCGGTCTCGGCACGGACGGGCTTTCCAGCAACGACACTGCCCGCATCTTCGACGTGATGCGGTTCGCCGCATTGCTGCACGATATCGCAGCGCCGGATACGGGCGGCTGGATGACGGCCGTCGAAGTCCTGCGTTCGGCAACAATCGAGGGCGCGCGAACGGCCATGCTCGACGAGAGCACCGGCTCGCTCGAAATCGGCAAGCGTGCCGACCTGATCATGCTCGATATCTCCGGTTACGACTATATGCCGATGAACCGGCTCGACCACCACCTCGTCTATTGCGAGAACGGCTCGAACATCCGCATGGTCGTCGTCAACGGCGAGATCACCGTCGAGGATGGCAGGCTGCTGACAGTTAACGAGGCGGAGATTTTCGCCGAACTGCGCGCGATCCTGCCCGCCTACATGTCCGAACATGCGGAACTCGAAAAGCTCAACGCCCGCTTCGAACCCTACATGCGGGAAATGTATCGCCGCGCGACGATCCAAGACATCGGCATGAACCGCTATCAGGGCGACCTGCCGCTCTGGCGCGGTGCCAATCATTGAGGACGCTGGCATGAGCATGTTTCTTCCGGCACAGATGATCCGCGCCAAGCGCAATCGCGAGGTCCTGTCCGATGCCGATATCCGTCGCTTCGTTGAGGGCATCGGGGCTAGCGAAGTCTCCGAGGCGCAGATCGGCGCCTTCACCATGGCCTGTTTCCTGAACGGAATGACACCGCAGGAGACGGCGGCCCTGACGCTCGCCATGCGCGATTCCGGCGATGTGGTGGACTGGTCGGGAAGCGGTTTTGCCCCGGAAACGATCATCGAAAAACATTCGACCGGCGGCACGGGTGACGAGAATGTCAGCCTGATCGTCGCCCCGCTGGTGGCCGCCTGTGGAGTCGCCATGCCGATGATTTCCGCACGCGGGCTTGGCCATACCGGCGGCGAGATCGACCTGATGGAGGCGATGCCGGGTGTTGCGATCGCACCTTCGACCGAGATGTTTCGTCAGGCCGTGATTTCGGCAGGTGCCGCGATCATCGGCCCGACGCCAAAACTCGCGCCGGCGGATGCGGCGATCTATTATGTCCGCGATGTCACTGCGACGGTGGAATCGATCCCGCTGATCACCGCCTCGATCCTGTCGAAGAAACTTGCCGCCGGCGTTTCCGGCCTTGTCATGAGCGTCAATTACGGTTCCGGCGCCTTCATGCCGACCTACGCGGAGGCGGAGGCGCTGGCAAAAAGCCTGATCGCGGTTGCCCGCATCGCCGGCCTGCCCATGGTCGCCCCGATCGTCGAGATGGACGAGATCATGGGCGATGCGATCGGCAGCCGGCTGCAGCTGCGCGAGGTGATCGAATTCCTGTCGGGGGACAAGCAGGAGAGCCGCATCCGGGCGCTGGTGATGGATATTTCTGCTGAAATCCTGGTCATGGCCCGGCTCGCCGCCTCGAAGGATGAGGCAATCGCCTTGGCCGAAGCACGGCTTATGGATGGATCGGCCCTCGACCGCTTCCAGCGCATGGTCACGGCGCTCGGCGGCCCGGCAGATCTTGTCGCAAATCCCGATACCTATTTCCCGCCGGCTCCCGTCATTGCGCCTCTCCCTTCACCGGCGACCGGCTTCGTCGAAAAGGTCGATGCCTATGCGATCGGCATCGCGATGGTCGGCCTCGGTGCCGGCCGCAAGCTGGCGAGCGATCCCCTCGACCAGGATGTCGGCCTGACCGGCATGGTGCATATCGGCGATGCGGTCGCCGCAGGTGAGCCGCTCTGTTTCCTTCATTGCCGCAGCCAGGCCGATTTCGATACCGCGGCCCAAGCAATCACCGCGGCCATCACCATCGGCGACACACAACCGGACTGCCGGCCGGTCGTCACCGGCCGCCTTTCCACCCTCGATTAACAAGAGCTTGAGAAAACCATGGCATTTGCCCAAGAATACGCGATCACCGACATCTGCCTTCTCGTCAAGGACACCCAGCGCTCGATCGACTTTTATGTCGACAAGCTCGGTTTCGAGATCAACCGCCGCGCCGAGGGCTTTGTCGAGTTCAACGGCGCCGGCCTCACCCTCGCCTGCTGGGAGATCGATCACCTGAGCGACAATACCGGCGTTTCGAATGCCAAGGCGGAAGGGCCGCACAAGGCCTGTATCGCCGTGCGTGTACCTTCGCCGGAAGCGGTTGATGCCTCCTATGCGGAGCTGAAGGACAAGGGCGTGGCCTTCTACGGCGAGCCTGCCGACTATGTCTGGAATGCCCGCGGCGCCTATTTCATTGGCCCCGACGATGAGCTCTGGGAAATCTACGCCTGGAAGGATGGCGGCTCGATGGGTAATTTCTGAGCCGCCCGCCTTTTTCTCAATTGGCGCCGGCTTCGACCGGCGCGTAACGCCAGGGCTCGATGGTCGCGGGGCGACCCTGCAGCGACAGCGTCGCGGTGCGCGGCGCGGTTTCGGCGATCACCTTGCCGCGACGGATGACGGCAAGCCGGTTGGCTTTCATCCTGACGGCCTCTATCGTGTCGCGGGCCTCTAGCAGGACGAGATCGGCATTGCAGCCAACCGCGATGCCGTAACCTTCAAGTCCAAAAGTTTTTGCTGGGTTTTCGGTGATCGCCTTGAAGCAGGATTTGACCGCATCGCGGCTGGTCATATGGCCGGTATGCACCGCCATATGCGCGACTTCCAGCATGTCGGCGCTGCCAAAGGAATACCAGGGGTCCATGCAGCTGTCCTGGCCGAAGGCGACATTGACGCCGAGCGCCATCAGTTCCGGCACCCGCATCATGCCGCGCCGCTTCGGATAGGCGTCATGCCGACCCTGTAGCACGATATTGGCGAGCGGGTTCGGCACGCAATGAATCTCGGCCTCGGCGATCAGCGGCAGCAGCTTCGATGCGTAATAATTGTCCATGGAGTGCATGGAGGTCAGGTGCGACCCCGCCACCCGGCCCTTGAGACCAAGCCGCTGGGTTTCGTAAGCCAGGCTCTCGATATGCCGCGACATCGGATCGTCGGTTTCGTCACAATGCAGATCGACCATCAACCCGCGTTCGGCGGCGATTTCGCAGAGCGCCTTTACCGAAAGCCGGCCATCCTCCATCGTCCGCTCGAAATGCGGAATGCCGCCGACCACGTCGACGCCCATGTCCAGCGACCTGATCAGGTTTTTGGCAGCTGTCGGCGAACGATAAAAACCATCCTGCGGGAAGGCGACCAGCTGCAGGTCGAGATAGTCCTTCACCAGATCCTTGACCTCAAGCAGCGCCTCGACGCCGACCAGCCGGTCGTCGCAGACATCGACATGGGACCGGACGGCAAGCAGGCCCTGCGAGACGGCGAGATCGCAATAACGCAGCGCTCGCTCGATCACGGCTTCCTTGGTCAACAACGGCTTCAGCTCGCCCCAGAGCTGGATGCCTTCGAGCAGCGTGCCGGAGCGGTTGAGCCGTGGCGTGCCGAGCGAAAGCGTCGCGTCCATGTGGAAATGAATGTCGATGAAGGGCACCGTCACCAGCTTGCCGCCGGCATCGATGACGCGGCCTGCCTCGGCAGAAATCCCGGCCTCCACGGCAACGATCTTGCCGCCCGAAACGGCGATGTCGATGCCGGTCCGGTCATCGGGAAGATTGGCGTTCTTGACGAGTAGATCGAAGGTCATCAGTTGACTCCAGACATGTTGGTGGTGTCGCTCCCCAGACGAGCATCGATCGCCGGTTCTCCTGATCGAACCAGTCGTTGTTATGGCCGCAGACTAGATGTAACCTGACTAGGTCGTCAATTTTTTAGATCGCTCCGGCTTGAGGAAATACAACTCCGCGCGCCTACCTCGCAAACGGCAGTTCGATTATACCCCTGCGAAATAAGGACACGTGGCAGATGCCGCGTCGGAAAGGACGGAACATGGCCCGGACAGCGGAAAAACTCGACGAGAAGATCCGTGCCCGCAACATCAGGATCATCCTCGATGTCGCCATCGACGTGTTCTCACGCAAGGGTTTCGACGGCACCCGGATTGCCGAGATTGCCGAATTGGCAAAACTCCCCAAAGCAAACATCTATTATTATTTTTCCTCCAAGGAGGAAATTTACTCGACCATTATCGCAAACCTTATCTCAGGATGGGACGATGCCCTGTCGAATTTGCGTACCGATCGGGATCCCGCAGATGCCCTACGCGACTACGTCTGCGCCAAGCTTGAATATACCCGCAAAAACCCGCGGGAATCACGGCTTTTTGCCAGCGAAATCATACAGGGTGCCCGCTTCCTGAGTGAGAAGGATCGTGCACACATGCGTGCTGCCACCGACAAATATGTGGCAGTTCTTGACCGTTGGATGCAGGAAGGGAGGATGGCAAAAGTTGATGCCCGGCATTTCTTCATCATGCTCTGGGGCGCAACACAGTTCTACAGCGATTTCGAACCGCTCGCCTGCGACGCGCTTCACAGCAGGAGTATCTCCAAGCGGGACTACGACACGGCGGCGGAGACCATCATGAATTCCATCGTTCGCGGCGTCATTCCTTCATAGGATACGCGCTGACCGGCGCCACTCGTGCCCTTCGGCCAGAGCGATTTCAAAACGAATGCTTCGGTTGGGGTGAAAACTTGGGGGGCCGCCTTACCCATCCCCTACCCTGTAAAACAGGCATGATGCACTTGGGGAAGATTCTCCAAAAGCTAATGGGATGGTCCGCCCTGTCTCTCGAGAGCATAGTGGAGATGGGCAAAGGAGGGCCCTGATTATGAATCGTAACCAACCGCAGGAGTGCGCCGTCTTTGGAATAGATATTGGAAAGAACCTCTTCCATGTCGTGGGCCTTGATTGCTCAGGCGCGATCATTCAGCGCGTCAAATTCCGACGTGAGACTTTGTTGCAGTTTTTCGAACTGGCGCACCGGACGCTTGTTGGAATGGAAGCCTGCCCGGGATCGTAATGGCTCGCGCGCAAACTGCAGACGATGGGCCACTCCGTCCGCATTATCCCTGCACAATTCGTCAAGCCCTATGTGAAGTCGAACAAGAATGACATCATCGATGCCGCGGCAATCGCCGAGGCTGCAACGCGGCCGACAATGCGTTTTGTTGGTGTCAAGCAAGCGGATCAGGTTGACCTACAAATGCTGCACCGGGTTCGTAGCCGACTGGTATCGGCCCGGACGAACCTGATTTGCCAAATGCGCGCCTATTGCCTCGAGCATGGCATCGCGATGCGGCAGGGAGCTGGCGTATTCAAGGTCGACATTTGCCGGGTTATGGATGACCTCGACAATGATCTGACGCCTATGGCGCGATCTGTTCTACGAGATCTGCATGATGATTTCCGCCGGCTCGAAGCCCGGATCAGACAGGTCTCCGACGACATTGAGAAGATCGCCGATACCGACGAACGCGCAAGACGCCTTATGACAATTCCGGGGATCGGGCCGCTTAGCGCAACCGCCATTCTTTCCGCGATCGGTGATCCGACACGCTTTTCCAAAGCCCGGGATATTGCGGCCTGGCTGGGCCTGGTGACTCGACAATATTCCACTGGAGGGAAGCAGAACCTCCTGGGCATCAGCAAACGCGGCAACAATTATCTTCGTCGCTTGATCATTCATGGAGCACGGTCATGCATGCTGCATCTCGATCGCGGCAAAGATCGTCTTGGCGTCTGGATCGATACCTTGCGACTGAGAATGCACGTTAACAAGGTGACCGTAGCTTTGGCTGCCAAGCTGGCCCGTATCGTTTGGGTTGTCCTGACAAAGCCGGGGCCACGTACATGCGTCAGGTCGCAGCTTGACCCAAGCGCCTTTCTGGCCGTTGAGGCCGGACAGATTGCGAGGTTCGAGGGTGATGACGAGACAGTTGATCGACATTCTGTAAATCCTGGTCGAAAGCGGGCTTCGTGCCCGAAGAAGCTATTTGGAAACAGAATGTGCGGATCTCATCAGGGCCTGGCTGCAACAGCAGTCCACTCGCGAGAGGCCGGATACATTTACGCAAACTGCTATCGCCGGAACCTAGAATCCTTGCAATGACAGGGCGGACCATACATTTCGCCGAATGACATCCTGCAACATCTCACGGTCCAGCGTCAGGTCCGCGACGATCTTCTTCAACCGCGCATTCTCGTCCTCGAACTGCTCTAGCTTCTTCATCTCCGGCGGTAGCATGCCCGCGTATTTTTTCTTCCAGTTGAAATAGGTCGCCTGGCTGATCCCTGCCTTCCGGCAGATCTCCGCCACCGACACTCCTTCATCACCCTGCTTCAGAATGAATGCCTTCTGTGCGTCCGAAAACTGCGATGCTTTCATCGTCTTCCGTTCCTTTCCCAGCCAGGAAAATGCTCCGGAAAACTCTAACCAAAAACGGTCCAGTTTGAAGGGTTCAGATCAAAACCGCTGGAGCGAACTCAAAACTGGATAAAACTTGGGGGCAACGTCACAAGATATATGCATTCGGGGTTGGCGCTTTTGGCCTATGAAGGAGGCCGTTGACCTACAGCCAGGTTGTATGCTCATCGGACACGCGCTTCATCCGCACGAAGGTGCGCTCCCCGCTTTGCTCCTGTGGGTTTTGGAATTTGTTTTTTATGACGGGGATTTAGCGTTAGATCGCAGTACGGTGGCGTACTGTATCGTAGTTTTGGGCAACTGCCGGATAGCATGTCGTGCTGTAGAGTGGTTGCGGGGGCCTACAACCAACGATCCCTGCGATTGGTTGAACGGCCAATCCCAAGGTTAACGGCTTAGGCTCTCGACGTGATCCAGTTCGAAGAGCTTTTCGGCCGCCACGGCCGCCACGGCCGCCAGTGGAATGCCTGCTGCGTGCTCGTAAGCCAATGAAAATTGTAGAAGCTCCCGATCACCGCGCGGTTTGCCGACGATCTGAATACCGTTGGGCAAGCCATTGGAACCAAAACCGGCAGGCATGGCCGCCACCGGCAACCCGGCCATGCTCGGCCCGATGACCACCTCCATCCACCGGTGATAGGTGTCCATCTTGCGACCAGCGATCTCATCCGGCCATTTTTTGGTCACGTCGAAGGGGAAGACCTGCGCGGATGGCATGACGAGATAGTCATATCGCTCGAACAGCCTGCAGACGAACTTGTACCAGTCGCTGCGAATGACGGACGCTTCGAAGATTTCTCCGGCCGTTTGCGAAAGGCCACGTTCGATTTCCCATATGGCCTGGACATTGATGAGGTTGCGTTTTTCAGGAATGTCGTAAAGCGGGCGCAAACCATTGGCGACATTGAAGGTGCGCAGCGCAATCCATGATTTCCATAGCGCATCCATGTCGAACTCGGGAACGATCTCGTCGACCTCGCAGCCCATTGCGGCGAAAACATCCAGAGCCTTGCGATCGACCTCCAGAACACCTTGCTCGAATGGCAAATAACCGCCGAAATCCCCGAACCATGCAATTTTGGTACCCGCGTGACCGGCCTTCGGCAGAAGATCCAACGCTTCGTCCGCCAGCGATTGGGGATCCCGCATGTCATACCCGGCCTGCGTCGCCAGAAGCAACGCTGCATCCTGCACATTGCGGGCCATCGGCCCCGCAGCACCCAGCTGTCGTAAGAATATCTCGTTGCTCTTGCCGGACGGTACCCGCCCGAAGCTGGGACGAAAACCGACGATGTTGTTAAAAGCGGCCGGGTTTCTGAGCGAACCCATCATGTCGCTGCCATCGGCAACCGGCAAAAGGCGGGCAGCAACGGCAACCGCTGCCCCACCGCTGGAGCCGCCCGCACTGCGGCTGTTGTCGAAAGGATTACGTGTGGCACCGAACACGGAATTGGTGGTGTGCGAACCGAGCCCCATTTCCGGCGTGTTGGTCTTTCCGATGATGATAGCACCAGCGGCACGAATGCGCTCGACGTGGATATCATCGGTCTGGCCCATGAAGTTTTCGAAGAGTTTGGAACCCCATGTGCACGGAAGGCCCTTTGCTTCTGAGAGATCCTTGATGGCGATCGGGAAACCATGCATCCATCCACGCGAATGGCCATCCGCCAGCTCGCGGTCACAGGTGCGGGCGTCATCGAGAATAGTTCCCCGGTCGCGCAGGCTGATGATGGCGTTCAGCGATGGGTTCAACCGGTCGATGCGATCGAGATAGGCTTCCATTACCGCAACGCAGGAGATGCTGCACGCATGGATAGAACGCGACAATTCAGCCGCTGTCAGCCTGGTGATGTCTTGCAATTGAATTCTCCCCGCGGGTCAGTTGAGCGTCGCGAAAAGACCCGCCAGCAGGCGCCCACGGTCTATCAGACTGTCGATTTCGATATATTCTTCCAGTGTGTGGTAACCGTTACCCCGGACGCCGAGCCCACACAAAGTTGCGATGCCGAGTGCGCCGGTGAAGTTGCCATCCGAACCTCCCCCGGAACTTCCGTGCGGCAGATTTTTGCCGAGTTGCCCGGCCAGTTCAAGCGCCAGCTTGTACAGGGCCATAGTCTCCGGTTGATCAGGTTTCCAGACGGGACGAGTCATACCACGCGTGACGTTAAACTCGACACCAGTTTCGGCACCGGACAAAGCCAGCATGCGACTGATGCCCGCTTCGAGATCTTCATCGGTCTTGGCCATGCTTAGTGCTTGGCCGGTGCAGAGCGACGAGACGCAATTGACCCATTGCCCACCATGGATGACACCGACGGAGAAGGTGCAATCCTCACTGCTCATCGCATCGATCTCCAGCAGTTTGCGCGCCATTTCGCGGATGGCAGAGCGACCCTTTTTGGGATCGACACCGGCATGCGAAGGTTTACCACGTGCTTCCAGATTGTAGCGGGCGATGGCGTAACGACCGGTCACGACGCCGTTGTCTTCCCGCCCCGGCTCTGGCACGAGGACGTATTTGTTGCGCAAGGCGTCGGTCTCGATCAGCTTGCGGGTGGAGGGCGTGCCGATCTCCTCGTCCGGCGTCAGCAGGAACGTGACCGGCAACGGAGTCTGCATTCCTTGCCGGATCAGCTGACGCATGGCTTCCAGCGCGATGTAGTTTCCGCCCTTCATGTCCAGAATTCCGGGGCCATAACACCGATTGCCTTCCATCCTGAACGGCAGGGCAGACAGCGTGCCGACCGGATGCACGGTATCGAGATGGCCGGCCACAAGAATGCCCGGCTCTCCCTGTCTGGAATGCGGGAAGCGGGCGCGCAGGGAACCGCCGAGCCCGAGACGCCCGGGAATACGCTCGATTGTTGCCCCGGCGGCGGCGAAATCATGCGCCGCCAGATCCATCATGCGATCGACGGCAACGGCATCATAGGTAGGGCTTTCGCACTCGATCCACGGGCGCAAGCCCTCGAGCATGACGTCTGCCTCGAAAGGCAGTTGCGTGAAGTTCATGATGCGGCTCCCTTCAAAAATCAGGCCGCCAGACGGCGCTCGACGATGCGGGCAAGCAGGCTGGCGCCAACTGGTAGAATGCCGTCATCCAGCACGAAACCGGGATTGTGCACAGGCACATTGCCGGAGTGTCCCACTGTGCAATAAACGCCTGGAACCTTGTGCAGCATATCGGCAAAATCCTCGCTGCCCATGATTGGTTCGCTCTTGGTATATACCATAGCATCACCGACGATATCGCGGGCGGCCTCGGCAAAACCTTCGACCAGATCTTCGGTATTGAACAACACGTCGAAGACGTTCCGGATATCGACTTCGATTTCAACCTCGAAGGACGCAGCAAGCCCGGCAGCGATCGACCGCATGCGTTGGCGGATCATTTCGTTTACCTCGCGGTCTAGAAACCTCACAGTACCGGAAACCGTCGCCTCTTGCGGAATGACATTATAGGCACTGCCGGAATGGATCTGCGTGACCGACAGGACTGCGCTTTTCAACGGGCTGACATTTCGGCTGACGACAGACTGTAGAGCTTGAACCAGAGCTGTCGCGACAATGATCGGATCCTTGGAGACCTCCGGCATTGCGCCATGGCTGCCACGTCCGTTGATACGGAAATCGAAGAAATCGGCGCCAGCCATGCTGGTGCCCGGTTTGATGCCGATGCGATATGGCTCGTCATAGGGAGAGTTGTGCAGGCCATAGATTTCATCACATGGAAAACGGTCGAACAGGCCATCGGCGAGCATGGCGCGTGCACCGCCGCAGCCCTCTTCGCCCGGCTGGAAGATAAAAATGGCCGTTCCGGCAAAGTCACGCGTTTCCGCCAGATAACGCGCAGCGCCCAGCAGCATTGTGGTGTGGCCATCATGACCGCAACCATGGAACCTGTTGGGGATTTTCGAGGCGTAACCGAGATTAGTATGTTCTTCCATCGGCAAGGCATCCATATCAGCGCGTAAACCAATAGTCTTGCCTTCACCGCGACTGCCCTTGAGGACGCCGACGACGCCTGTCTTGCCAATACCGCGATGCACCTCGATGCCATAGCCCGCCAGCTTTTCAGCGACGATGCCAGAGGTGCGGACCTCTTCAAAACCGATTTCCGGATATTCGTGAATATCGCGACGGATAGCGGTCAGTTCTTCCTTGAAAGCTGCGATCTTCTCTATGACGGGCATGGGTACATCCTTGCAGTATGATGGAATGACTGTGTTGAGACCTTCAGACGAAGGCGGGGCCGTTGGGCGAGAGGCGGATGCCTTTTTTCAGATGTTGCCAATGCAGCGTGGCGGGATCGACAGCCATCGGACCCGGGGCAGCGCAGACCAGAATGGTTTCTGCGATGGGTGCGAAATCGGCGCGGAAATGCACAGAGCTTTTATTGACGAGAATAGCCTCCTCCTTCGGTTCGATACCGAGATATCGGAAGAGGCCCTGGTCGGCCATTTGCACTTTATGCGAGGCAACCGCTACCCGCACGCCGCCAATGCGCAGGCAGGCCGACGGGCCAAGGTCCATTTCGCTGTGGCCGTAATAGGGGCCATGCACCTCGAACCGGCCGTTCGAGAGAGCCTCGACCGTGAACTCTTCAACGAATGGGCTATCGCCTTCGATGTGGGAATGGCCACCGAGCGCTAGATGGATGGTGCTACCGACACCGGAGGCATGTGCCGCAAGCGCGGCCACCGGATCGTACATCAGCCCGAGTGCGGCGTTCTGCGCGTCATTGGCGACAAGTGCACGCAACATGCCGGTGGTGTCGGAGTTGCCGCCCGCACCCGGATTGTCCTGCGTATCGGCTATGACCACGGGCTTTTGCGCAGATCTGGCAATGCGCATGGCCTCTTTCACGCCCTCGTCGGGTGTGTAGACCTTGCCGGCGAATGCACTTTCGCTGGCATTGACCAGCGCTGCGAGATCATCCACGGCGGCATCAGCTGCCGCCTGTGTCAGGCCGTAACCGAGAACGGTAGCGCCGCATTCGTCAAAATCCGCGGCTGGAAAACCCGGCATGAAGGACAATGAACTGACATCCAGCGTTTCCAGAGCGCCCAGCCGAGCATATATCGAATGGCACGGTTCCATTTCCGTGCATTGCCATGAAATCGGGATAAGGTACGGAATAGTGCGAAACGCCTTGAAGAGCATGTCACCGTCCATCAGGCGTTGAAGCTGGCGCGCTGCCCGGTAACCAGTCTTCGTCATATCGACATGCGGATAGGTGCGGTATGCGACCATGACATCGGCTTTTTCCATCATCAGCCGTGTTGTATTGCCGTGCAGATCAAGGCTGACGGAGATGGGAACATCATCGCCGACGGCTGCGCGCAGCCTTGCCAGAAGCTCACCCTCGCCATCATTCACATGCTCGCAGACCATGGCTCCGTGCAGGTCGAGATAAATCCCATCCAGCGGCCCCGCCTTGACGATGCCGTCGATGATTTCGGTGGCAATCCGCTCATAAGCATCCCGTGTGACATGCGCGGATGGTACGGCACCGGCCCAGATGACGGGCAGAACCTGCCAGTCTGCTTCACCGGCGAACTCCAGCGCACCGGCAACACCGAGATTGGCGCCCCTGGAGCGTGCGATGATCTCTTCACCACGGCTCATGGCCATATGGCCGCCGCCTTTGACGAAATCCTCGTAAAAAGCCTTGGCAGGTGCGAAGGTGTTGGTCTCGTGCATGAAACCGGCAATGGCGACACGGCGGTTGCTCATTGTCATGCCTCTCCTGCTGTTGCGGTAGCCATGTCCAGCGGACGAAAGTTGGCGAAGTCCCAATGTCTGCCGGGAGCGGCATCGATAAGCTGGCGCGTATAGGCATCGGTCGGCTTGGTCAGCACGTCGTAACCGGTGGAGTATTCGACGATCTTGCCACGCTGCATGACGATGACGTCGTCGCAGATCTGTGCGGCGACACGCAGATCATGGGTGATGAAGAGAATGGCGATACCGAGCTTTTCCTGAAGTTCCGCCAGAAGATCCAGCACCTGTGCCTGCACCGAGACATCCAGCGCCGAGACAGCTTCATCCGCCACCAGAACCTTTGGTTTCATGGCGATGGCACGGGCGATGGCAATGCGTTGGCGCTGCCCACCCGAAAACTGGTGCGGGTAACGGCTGATTGCATCTTCCGGCAGGCCGACAAGGCCCAGCAGTTCCTTGGCTTCCTCCCAGGCGACCGCACGCGATTTTCCGTAATTGACCGGTCCCTCGACAATGCTCTCGCCCACTGTCACACGCGGATTGAGTGACCGATAGGGATCCTGAAAGATCATCTGGATGTGCTGGCGATAAGGGCGCAATGCACGGCGGGAAAAATCGGCGATCTCGCTGCCGGAGACACGGATGCTTCCCGATGTCGGGTCAATCAGCCGCATGATGCAACGAGCGACGGTCGATTTTCCAGACCCGCTTTCACCGACGATGCCGAGGGTCCGACCGCGCTTCAAAGTGAAAGACACCATGTCAGCCGCCCTGGTCCCGTCGATCTTTTTTCCAAACAGGCTGCGCTTTGTATAAACCTTGTCGAGTTCGGAAACAGAAAGGACAATTTCCTGACTGATCACCGGACGCGGGTCGCGCGGCACCAGGCTTGGAACGGCCATTAGCAAACTCCGCGTATAATCTTTTTCCGGGCTGCGTAGAATCTTGTCGATCGGCGCGTGCTCAACCACCTTGCCATGGTGCATGACATAAACCGTATCGGCGATCTCGGCGACGACACCCATGTCGTGAGTGATGAACAGCACCGCGGTTCCCTGCTTCTCTTGTAACTCGTCGATCAGCTTCAAGATTTGCTTCTGGGTCGTCACATCAAGCGCTGTCGTGGGCTCGTCAGCGATCAGCAACCTGGGTTTGAGGATCAGCGCCATGGCAATCATGATGCGCTGTCGCTGGCCGCCGGAGAGCTGGTGGGGATAGGAATCGAAGATGCGCTGGACATCCGGTAGATGCACATGCTCCATCATGGCCAGAACCTGTTCACGCTGTTCACGATGGCCAAGGCTCGTATGTTCCTGAAGCACTTCGCATATCTGTTGCCCGACAGACAGAACAGGGTTCAGCGCCGTCATCGGCTCCTGAAAAATCATGGCGATCTGGCTTGAACGCAGGGAACGCATGCGTGCACCGTCTGCCTTCAGCAAGTCTTCGCCTTCAAACATGATCTGGCCACCCTTCGGTTCTAGCGACTGGCGTGGCAAAAGTCCCATTGTTGCCAGCGATGTCACGGATTTTCCCGAACCGCTTTCGCCCACAAGGCAGACGGTCTCGCCCGCCCGAATGGTAAGCGATATGCCGTCCAGCACTGGCTTGTTCGTATCATCATCAGTCAGGCCAACAACGAGATCACGAATGAACAGTATCTCGGCCGCGCCGTCTTTCATGGCTGTCGCACTCATTTGGCGGCCTCCCTTTTTTTCATGCGAGGATCGAGCAGGTCACGCGCCGTATCGCCCAGCAGGTTGATTGAGAGGATGCAAAGTGACAGCAGCAGCCCAGGCCAAAAGATCAAAGTCGGGTTGATCTGGAAGTAAGCGCGACCCTCGGCCATGATGTTGCCCCACGTCGGAATTTCGGTCGAAACACCGGCACCAAGGAAGGAAAGGATCGCTTCCGTCAAAATTGCCGAGGCACAGACATAGGTACCCTGCACGATAAGTGGTGCCAGTGTGTTGGGCATGAGGTGTCGCCAGAGGATTTTCGTCAGGCTGGAGCCGACGGCGATCGCCGCCTCGACATAGGGTTCCTCACGCGCCGAAAGAACCACCGAACGCACCAGCCGCACGATACGCGGGATTTCCGGAATGGTGATGGCGAACATCACGGTCCAGATGCTGGCACCCGTCAGCGAAACTACAGCGATGGCAAGCAGCAGGCTGGGAATGGCCATCAGCGCATCCATGATACGCATGACGATGGCATCGAGCACCCGGAAGAAACCGGACATCAGCCCGATCGCGAGACCAATACCGACAGAGATAATGGCAGCACCGACGCCTATCAGCAACGAGATGCGCGCGCCATACAACACACGCGACAGCAGATCGCGACCATACGCATCGGTCCCGAGTGGATAGATGTCACTTGCGGGTTTCAACCGAGCTGAGGGTGTCATCGTTATGGGATCGTGCGGGGCAAGCAGCGGTGCGAAAATCGCCAAGAGAACGGTCATGACGAGTACGATGCAGGCAATGACAGGAATGACGCCGATACGCGAGTTCGACTTTTCCGAGGTTTTCGTGAACGGCAGGCGAAGCGCTGCGCCGAAAGGACGTGAAGCAGCCATCAGTACCGGATCCTTGGGTCAAAGAAGGAATAGGAAAGGTCGATCAACAAGTTCAGCAGAACGTAGATACCGCTGGTCAGCAGGATCATTCCCTGAATGACCGGGTAATCCCGCGCCAGAATGGCATCGACCGTGAGCCGACCGATACCTGGAATGTTGAAGACACTCTCGGTCACAACGACACCTGAGATCAGCAAAGCAAAGCCAGTGCCGATGATGGTCAGGACAGGCACGGCTGCATTGCGCAAGGCATGGCGGAACAGCACGATGTTCTCGCGCAATCCTTTGGCCCTGGCTGTGCGGATATAGTCCTCACCCAGCACGTCAAGCATCGATGCGCGGGTCATACGGGCAATCAACGCTATATAAATTGACGACAAGGTAAGGGATGGCAGCACGGCGCGCTCCAGAAACGGCCCTATGCCTCTGGTGATGCTGCGGAAGCCTTGCACCGGAAACCATTTCAGGTCGATGGCGAAAAACTGAATGAGGATGTAACCGATAACGAAAACCGGCACTGAAAAGCCGATGACCGACAAGGACATGACAGCGTAGTCGATCCACGTTCCATGGCGCCAGGCCGCGAGCACACCAAGGGGCACAGCGATGACGATAGACAGGGTGATCGTCATGAGAGCAAGGCTAATGGTTGGTTCAATATGCTTGGCGATCATTCCCGTAACGGGAGTGTTCGATATCAGCGAAGTACCGAGATCACCTTGGATTAGCAGCATGATCCAGGAAAAAAATTGTACAAGAAGTGGCTTGTCGAGGCCCAGTGATGTTCTGATCTTTTCGAGTTGTTCCGGTGTTGCCATGTCGCCAGCGATAATCGCGGCGGGGTCGCCCGGGGTCAGTCTCAGCAGCAGGAAAACGAAGACGGCAACCGTCACCATCACGGGGATGGCCGACAGCACACGTCGTAAGGTGTAGGCCAGCATTTGGCGCTCCTCGTATGTCCGGTCTGTATTGCCTACCCGGCGGCAAACGTCGCCGGGCGGAATTGCATTTGCTCAGTTTCAATCCTGCGGGACTATTCCTGCTTTTCGATGTTCCAGAACACGGGAACCGGAGCTTCGAGCAAGCCGGATAACTCGTTACGCCATACGGATGGAAGCTTGTACTGACCGAGAGGAATGTAGTTGACGGTTTCCATGGCGTGCGCCTGGATTTCACCGGCAACCTTTTTCTGTTCTTCCGGTGTCGTTGCCTTCACATATGAGGCCCGCAACTCTTCAAGCTTGGCATCTTCTGGCCAGCCAAAGAAGCCCTTGGTCCCACGGCCGTTGAGCATCGGATTGTTCAGCGGCGTCATGATTTCCGGCACGATCCAGTTGGTAAAAAACATGTCCCAGCCGCCTTCCGAGGTCGGCTTTTGTGACGCACGGCGTGTCACCACCGTCTGCCAGTCCATGGCCTGCAGATCGACGGTGAATCCTGCAGCACGCAGGGCGGCCGCGGCGACGACTGGCTGAGCCTTGACGGTGACGACATCCGTAGGCTGCAGAATGACAACCGGTGTGCCGTCATAGCCTGCCTCTTTCAGCAGCGCCTTTGCACCTTCCACGTCGCCTTTGCCAATCAGTGTTTCGGCACCGGTTTCGCTTGCCAGCGGCGTATCGCAGCCCATCATTGCGCCGCAAACTGTGTAATAGTCCGGGTTACCGATCAGAGCATCCAGAACATCCTTCTGGTTCATGGCCATCATGGCCGCCTTGCGGATCTTGGGATTGTCGAAGGGTGCATGCAGGAAGTTCATGCGCCCCATCGTCTGGGAGCCGAGTTTGGCAAGCAGTTTGACCGTCAGCTCGTCATTGCCTTCAACAAGCGGCAAAAGATCGACTGACGGGGCTTCAACATAGTCCACTTCGCCTGACTGAATAGCGTTCATCGCCGTTTGTGCATCGGGCATGGAGACCCATTCCACCCGATCAACCTTGACGACCTTGCCACCCGACAACCAATCCGGCGGCTCGGAGCGCGGCACATATTCCTCGAACTTGTCGTAAACAGACTTCACGCCCGGCTGATATTCAGCTTCGACGAATTTGAACGGGCCTGAACCGATATGCTCCGTAATGGCCGTATCTGCCGGTGTTTCTGCGATGCGCTTCGGCATCATGAATGGCACAACGGACGAGGGCTTTGCCAATACGTCAAGCACGAAGGGAAACGGTTCCTTCAGGGTCAGCGTAATGGTCTTGTCGTCCGTAGCGACCAGGCTCGCCGTCTTGTCAAACATGACCTGGCCTGAGGTATCACGCGCACCCCAGCGCTTCAGGGAAGCAACACAATCCTCTGCGGTGACGGGCGCGCCATCGTGCCACTTCAAACCGTCACGCAGGGTAAATGTGTAGGTAAGGCGGTCCTCAGAAATGACGTATTCTGCCATCTGTGGCCTGGGCGTGAAGGTCGAGTCAAGTGATAGAAGTGTATCGTAAACCATATAGCCATGATTGCGGACGATATGCGCAGTGGTGATGATAGGATCGAGAATACGAAGACCGGAATGAGGTACGGCAACCATCGTCTGGGCTTGCGCTTGGGTCGCAATTCCACTGACACAGGCAGATAGCACGAGCGCAACCGCCGTGACATGTCGTTTGATACTGCCGTTTCTGTTGGATTTAAGAGCATACATTCTTGTTAGTTCCCCTTTATTCGAAGTCTGAAAACGAGGCGCAAGAAACCGGAGCCAGGACGCGCGCGCCAGAACCTAAGTGATTTCTTCCAGAATGGTTTTGCTGATTACCGCGATAAATCGCGACCAGCCTAAAGTCAGCATTCGAGAGACACCGAAGTGCCTGCCAATATCAATGCTGCCAACAGAAATCTCATCACACATGCAAGGCATGCGTCCGGATAACGTTATGATTGTATACTGTAAATGCAGATCGTGCGAATTTACGGCTGCGCCATTCCTGTCGTTTGAAGCATGCGTTCCCCTTTGTAATTTTACCGCGATGCGATTGCTCTTATTGTCTAACGATTATATGGTGTATCAAAAGGTTGTCAACGCCGCATGAGAAATGAAAGAGCAGAATGAGTGGACATGGAAGCGACCATCGCAAAGGTCAGATCGTAGCTCTGGAAAAGGCTCTGTCCGTTCTCGAACTCTTCGGCCCCGAAAGGCCAGAACTCCGGATCACAGATATAGCGCGGATGGCCGAGATGAACCGCTCAAGCGCCCAGCGCATCGTTCATACGCTGGTGGAAACCGGGCTACTACTCAGGGATGAGCACAGCTCGACACTGACCCTTTCCCACCGCGTTGCCGATCTTGCTCACACCTATCTTACCTCCAACAATCTCATCGAATTCGTGATGCCGTCTCTGGTAGACTTGAATGCTTCGACAGGTTTGAGCTGCGATCTTTGGCTTCTGGATAAAGATGATGTTATCACGCTGGCTCGCGTCCCCTCTCCCGTAGCCTCGTTGACCATCGCGCCCACCGGCCAGCGCCTACCCCTGGCAGCGTCAGCGCCCGGCCGCGCCTTGCTGGGACTGATGTCGGATATACAGAGAAACTCCTGTCTTCAGCGTCTTGTTCAAAACAACCGTCTCGCGCCCGCGTCGGCTACAACGATAGAAAAGGGCGTTGAGCAGGAGCTCGCCCAAGGTTTTGCCTTCGATGCGGCTGAGACCAAAGTAGGCCAGACCATGTTGGCAGTCGCCTTCCGCAATGCCTCTGGCGATCCCCTGGCCGCGATTTCTCTTGCTGGCCCCTCATCGAATCCTAGCGAGTTGAAGGCGCTTGGCCAGCAACTGTCGCGCGCCGCTCACCACTTGTCGGAACTTCGGATCTCCAACGGGACGCGGCCTTTGTTTCTCGAACAGAAGGCTGATCCGCATCTGCTGCCCATTCCGGCTGACACTGACCCGCTTTTCGTCAACTCGGTCGGCAAGGGCATCCATTTGCTGCGGCTTTTCAGACCATCGACTCCAGAGTTCACCCTCACAGAGCTTCACCGACTGGCAGGGTTTCCGATACCAACCGTCCAACGTTTGACAGAGACGCTGATTTCGACGGGATATCTGTTGAAAGATGATCGTCGCCGGACATTCGAGTTGTCCGTGCGGGCGCTGGACTTGCTTTTCAAGTTCCAGATGAGCAACCCGCTGCTCAAAGTTCTTTGGCCAAGGCTGATCCGTTTGCGGGAGGAATGCGGATTACGATGCTCCTTCTGCATTCTCGACGGCACGGAGATCGTGCATCTGCTGCATGTGCAGAGCCGCCCTCACCCCTCGTTCAGAACTGCTTACGCAGGCAGGCGTCTGCCTTCACTCAGTTCATCGGGCGGACGGGCGATCCTATCCTACCTCACAGACCATGAAATCGAGGCGATCCTTGGCAACAGCGTCATCGAAATGGCAACGCCGCACACCATCGCTAACAAGGAACTGATCCGCCAGGAAATCAAGGATGCCCGCCAACGCGGTTACGCTTTCACCGACCGGCAATCAATCCGCGAAGAGGTCAATGTCGCTGCCGCGATCCTCGACGCCAACCGACGGCCGCTCGGTGCCATCGTGGTGTCTGCGCCTGTCAAGAACTGGTCGATCGAGAGGCTGGACAGGGTAGTCGCGCCGCTGTTGCTGTCACATGCACGATCAGGTGGTTTTTAGCGAAATTTCGCTTTTTTTTGCCGATTCAATACAGGGTGCGCTGAAATGTTGATGGAAAAACCTCCCCTCCGAAAGGCGCCAACAGAAATACCCTATCACCGGCATGGCCGCCGGTGAAACGCCGCTCGTGCCCCCGTAACTGGCGTGGTAGCGTGTGTCCGGTTATCCTGTAGGCCGCTATGCCCTCATCACGCAACTGTACAACAAGCGCGATCCCACGCGCCGTCATCAAGGCGTGGGCGATATGGAGTTGAGGGAATAGATCCAGGCCTTGATACGATAGCGCGGAACTACGGGAGCATTATTCGTGATGCGGATCCACCCCGCCGATCAGGGGAAGCTCTGGCTGGTGGCACGTTTCAATCCAGCACCTCTGCCATAGAGCCGTGTGGGACCGGTGACCGGCATCGTTCTCCGCAAGGGGCTCGTCCGCGAAGCCGTGACATCTTCGCCGCGCTTTCACAGCCAGACATCAAGCGCACTTCGGCCAATCGAGACGGCTCTCTCGGCGTCATGGACGAGCCGATGCTGCGCGCCTTCGTCAGCGACACGATCGAGCCGACAGGCACGCGCACGACGACGCAGGGCCGGTGGGTCGGCGAAGCGGCCTGGCCTTCACCTGAAATCTCGACCCGATCACTCTATCTTGGTGGAGCCCGGGAGCTGGGTGACGCGGTGAGTGATCCTGCGATCCTTGCTATCCGTTCACCCCAGAGCCATGGCAAGGCGGGCGGGGAATGGATGGCGACCGGGTGCCCGGGCGAACATCCGACCGATCAGCGGCTCGACAATGGTGGCGCGCTGGTTTTTGAAACCGCTTTGCTAGACGAAGATTTCGACGTACGCGGTGCACCTGTTGCGCGTCTGCGTATTGCGGCAGATTGCCCCGTCGCCCAGATATCGCTGCGCCTCAACGATGTGCTTCCCGACGCTCGCATAACACGCGTTAGCTACCAGGTTTTCAACCTCACCCACCGCGACAGTCACGAAAATCCGGAGGCCTTGGAACCCGGCAAGTTTTACGATGTCACGATCAAGCTCAATGATTGTGGGTACCGCTTCACCAAAGGCCACAAACTGCAACTCGCCATCGCCACCGCATATTGGCCGATGGTGTGGACATCGCCTTACGATGCAACGATCAGCATTTCGGTTGCGGAAAGCGCGCTCGACCTGCCAGTTCGTGCTGTAGGCGACGGCAAGCAGGTTCGCTTCGAGCCGCCCGCCCATGGCCCATTGACACCTATGACGCAGATCGACCCCGGCACGGTTCGTCGCTGGACGGAACAGGACCACGAAACCGGTGTCAACACCTATATCACGGAAGGTGTGGGTGGCTTGTTCGGCGAGGGCGTGCTGCGCTTTGACGAGATCAATACCGAACTCAGCCACAGTCTGCGCCGTGAACTGAGCATTCGCGACGACGATCCCCTCTCCGCTCGCTACGTGCTCACCCAGACATACGAAATGAGCCGGGACGGGTGGCGGATCAAGATCGAGAGCCGGACTGAAATGCGCTCCGATGAAGGGTCTTTCTACTTAATCGGAGAACTCTTGGCTTTCGAGAATGGTAGAATCGTCAAGACGCGACAATGGGACGAGCGCTACGAACGCGATCTTATCTGACACTTCGGATACTGCTGCCGCAGGAGCCGATAGCGTGCCAGGCATAAGGGAGAAGAGCGTCTGCACTTTCTCGCCCGCCTATTCGAGGGCGAAGGAATGAGCGAGGTGTGCCGGGATTTAGGCATCTCGCTCAAGTCCGGCAAATCAGCGACGCGCCTTATGAAAGCGAAAAGCGTCGGACTTCGGCAATGATTGCTTGAAAACTTCGACGCGCGCGGTCGCTCATTCCACGCGCGCGCAGGAAACCGTGCGGCAACTGGGGCTCGTTGCGCCAAGTTACCGGGACACCCGCCGCTGCCAGCCGCCCGGCATAAGCTGACCCATCATCACGCAAGGGATCTACATCTGCCGTAACAATAAATGCAGGGGCAAGGTCTGAAAGATCTGGAGCCTTCAGGGGGCGGGCAACCGGATCG
Organism: Rhizobium sp. NFACC06-2; assembly: GCF_900101425.1. Classification (NCBI taxonomy): domain Bacteria; kingdom Pseudomonadati; phylum Pseudomonadota; class Alphaproteobacteria; order Hyphomicrobiales; family Rhizobiaceae; genus Rhizobium; species Rhizobium sp. NFACC06-2. The sequence goes on from NZ_FMVA01000016.1 coordinate 55,646, forward strand.
GTTGGCGGGGTGCGACCAAAGAGCAAGTCCTTGTAGACAATTACGTCACTGGCACGCAACAGCGGGGCTTCGGCATTTTCGCGATAGGACGCCGTGTCCCCATCACCACCAAGGCCCGGGTAGATAAGGACCTGCCCCAGGGGTTGCCTATTGCCCTTTTGCGAAAGACAAAGTGCTGCAGCAAGCAGACCGCCAGCGCTGTCGCCGACGACCACAACTGGTCGGTCCAGTGCTCGCCAAACCGCTTCAACGTCGTTTATCTGTGCCGGCCACAGGTGCTCCGGCGCAAGGCGGTAATCGACCGAGACAGTCTGCAAACCGGTCGCATCAGCGATTTCCGCACAGACGTCATCATGGCTGTCGAGCCCGCCCACGACAAAGCCTCCGCCGTGCAGGTAGAGGACGCAAACGGGTGATGCCAAGCCATATATCCGACACGCCACCCCACCGATCTCCCGATCAACGACAATGACTTTTTCTGGTCGAGGTGCTCGGAAATTTGCGCACATCGCATCGTAAAGGATGCGGTTTTCCGCAGCGTCCGCTGTGTTTGCCTGCGCTGGATAGCTGTCTTCGGTTTTGCGAATGAAGGCGAGAACCTGAGGATCACTGATCATATGGTTTGCCCCCGTTATGACGCCTTAGCCAATCCGGATCCATCTGCGGCACAGAGGCGAGCAACTGACGCGTATAGTCATGGCGCGGTGGATCCATGACCTCGGCCTTGCTGCCCTTGTCCTGCACCGTTCCACCCTTCATCACCACAACGTCGTCAGCAATCGCGCGCACTGTGTCGATGTCGTGCGTGATGAACATGTAGGAAACGCCAGTTTCGTCCTGGAGGCGACTGAGAAGACGCAGGGTGCCCTCGGCCACCAGTTGATCAAGTGCGCTCGTGACTTCGTCACAGATGATAATCTCAGGATTTGCCGCCAGCGCTCTGGCGATGCCGATCCGCTGCTTTTGGCCACCAGACAACTCGCCGGGTCGCCGATGAAGAAATTGCCTGGGCTCAAGCTCGATCTGCTCCATCAGTTCCGCAAGGCGCCTTTCCAGCACCGCCCCCTTCAAGCCCAGATAAAATTGTAGCGGACGGGAGAGAATCTGGCGGATGGATTGGCGTGGATTGAGGGCTGTGTCAGCCATTTGATAGATCATCTGGATCTTGCGCAGTTGCTCGCGCGATCTGCGACTGAGACTTGGTGGCAGCACTTCACCATTCAGCTCTATACTGCCGATGCGCGGCGGCAGTAGGCCCGTAACAACGCGGGCGGCGGTTGATTTTCCCGAACCGGACTCTCCGACGACAGCGACGGTGGCACCGCGCGGAATTTCAAACGTGACGTCACGCAAAACATCGAAGTGGCCATAAGACGCGGTGACATTGTTGATACTGATGACAGGCGCATCCTTTCTCTCCAGACGGCGTTCAGGGCGACGGAACTCCCGCACCGCCCAGAGCGAGCGGGTGTATTCGTGGCGTGGAGCCTGCATGATCTGGCGTGTAGGCGCCTCCTCCACCTCCCTGCCATGACGCATGACCTTGATGCGATCAGCCATCTGAGCCACGACGGCGAGATCGTGGGTGATGTAGATCGCTGCAGTTCCCGATGTTTCGACGGCTGAGCGGATGGCGGTAAGTACGCCGATCTGCGTTGTCACGTCGAGCGCTGTCGTCGGTTCGTCAAAGACGATGAGATCGGGTTTGCAAGCCATGGCCATCGCGACCATGGCACGTTGCAACTGTCCACCCGAAACCTGATGCGGAAATCTCAGCCCGAAATTTGCCGGATCAGGCAAATGCATGCTGGCGTAAAGTTGACGCGCAAAGATTTCGCAATCCGGTCTGCTCGCGGTGCCGTGTATGGCCGGGCCCTCGCAGAATTGATCGAGCAATCGCCAGGCAGGGTTAAAACTGGCGGCAGCAGATTGGGCGACGTAGGCGACGCGCCGTCCTCGATAGACCGATCTCTCCCGTTCGTTCAGACGCAGCAGATCAACATTCTCGACGAGAACACGCCCACCTGCAAAACGCAGGCCGGCATGGGCAAAACCCAGTGCTGCAAGGCCAAGCGTCGATTTGCCGGCACCAGATTCGCCTATGAGGCCAACGACCTCGCCGCGCCTCACTTCGAGATTTATGCCGTGCAGGATCGGGGACCAGCCATCCTCACTCTTTGCTTCAACCTTGAGGTTTTCGATCTTCAGCAACATGGCGTTAGTCTTTCAATCCAGAGGCGCGATGCAACATCCAGTCCACGACAAAATTGATCGAAACCGTCAGCACGGCGATACAGGCGGCCGGTAGAAGCGGTGTGATATCTCCAAAGGTGATGAGGGCGGCGTTGTCGCGAACCATCGCGCCCCAATCAGCCATCGGTGGTGGTAGCCCAAGCCCCAGGAAGGCAAGCGCCGAAATGGTCAGAAAGACGAAACAAAACCGCAGCCCGAATTCGGCAATGAGGGGCGCGGTTATGTTGGGAAGCACTTCCTTGAGAATGATCCAGGCGATGCCATCGCCTCTGAGTTTCGCCGCCTCGACATAGTCCATGACCATGACATTTGCCGCCGTCGCGCGCGCCAGGCGAAAGACGCGTGTTGAGTCGAGAACGGCAACGATCAGGATCAGATTGACCACGCCCGACCCAAGCGCGGATAGCGCCAGCAATGTCAGGATCAGAGGCGGCACCGCCATCATCACATCAACAATGCGGGAAAGAACGAGATCAAACCACTTGCCGAGGGCAGCAGCAAGAAGACCGGCTACCGCGCCGAGCGCGAAGGCAAGCACGGTGGTCGTGACAGCAATTCCGACGGTATTGCGAGCGCCCCAGATGAGCCGCGAGAGCATGTCGCGGCCGAGCGCATCCGTGCCTAGGGGAAAAGCCGTACTCCAGGGTTCGAATTGCGCACCCACGATTTCGGCCTGGTCGTAGGGCGCGATCATTGGCGCAAACGCGACCACGACAACATAGATGACGATGATGATAAGACCGATCAGCGCCGTTAAAGGCATGGTCCTGATTGTCCGGGCAAGGCTCGTCATCAGCTCACCTTGGATGCAGCAGGCGCGGATTGGTGGCAATTGCCAGCACGTCGGCCAAGAGGTTCAGGAGGATATAAACTGAGGCAAAGATAAGGGCGCAGGCTTGCACCACCGGCATGTCACGATTGGTAACACTGTCGACCATCAACTGGCCGAGACCAGGGTAGACAAAAACAACCTCTACGATGACGACACCGGTGATGAGCCATGCAACGTTGATCGCGATGACGTTGGAAATCGGCGCAAGCGCATTGGGCAGGGCATGCCTGGTGATGATGCGCCAGCGGGAGGCGCCCTTGAGGCGTGCCATTGTGACATAGGGTTCGGCGAGCACATTCAGCACCGCAGCGCGCGTCATGCGCATCATATGCGCTGTCACGACAAGGACGAGCGTTATTGCCGGAAGGAAGGCGCGGCGCAGCATGTCGAAGAAGTCGGGTGCCGCGCCGGGATCGGCTACCGATGGAAACCATCCCATGTGTACGGAAAGCCAGAACATCAGGATGTATGCGACGAAGAATTCGGGAAATGAGATCGCCGAGAGGGTCATGATGTTGATGACCCTGTCGAACCACGTACCTCTCCACATCGCCGCCAGCAGCCCCAACAGCACCGCCAGTGGTATCGCAATCGCGGCTGCGTATGCAGCAAGAAACAGCGTATTGCCCAGCCGCGCCGACAGAAGCTCCGCAACAGGTCGACCGTTGGCGAGCGAATGACCAAAATCGCCGGTGAGGATGCCGCCGATCCAGGTAAGATACCGCCATGAAAGAGGTTGATCGAGGCCCAGCTCCCGGCGAAAAGCTGCCACAGTTTCGGGCGTCGCCGATTGGCCGAGGACCTGCTGGGCAATGTCGCCCGGCAGCAGGCCAACGGCAAGAAAAATCAGGAGGGAAATAGAAAGCAGAGTGAACAAGCCGAGACCCAGCCGCACGGCCACCATGTGCTGAATGGGGCGCTTTCGTCCGCTCGTCATGCCGACGTCTCCTTTAACCGTACCGCACGGATACCAGTTCCGGCATGATCTGGAAGTGGTCCGTTTTCCTGCGCGTTGACGTGATCAAGTGCGCGCATCAATGCTGTCGGCATTGCCACTGTACGGTTTGCCTTGGTATCGACATGCAGGAGCATATGCTCCCCGGTCGCGACTGTCTCGCCATCTTCGTTCAGGATCTCATGATGTAGGCGAAGGCGCTTCTCGTCATAACCAAAGAGCCTGGTTTCCACCGTGAGCCGCGCACCTGCCTTTACTTCCGCCAGATGACGGATGTGGGTTTCGACCGTGTAAGCGGAATGACCGCCAGCGCGATAGTCGGCGTCGAGCCCTATATGGATAAGAAAGGCGTCAGTCGCATCCCCCAATACCTGCAAGTAGCGAAACTCGGTCATGTGACCGTTGTAATCCACCCAGCCACCGTTCACATGGGCTTCATGGAGACGCAGCGGATAATCTGACTGCATCTTACCGTGACGGGCGTAAAAGCGATTTTCCATCGCTTTTACGGTTTGTCCGGCTCCCCAATCATTTGCCTTGAGCGCATGGAAAATACCGATCAGGTTGAGATCGCGAATGCGCTCAAGCTCTCGAATGGAGTATGCCCCTGACTGTGCGTCTGATTGGCCGGCAATCAGGTCAATCAGGTCGTCATTGAAGTCCGGCACGTCCATCAACTTGGTCCATGGCCATTTCAGCGCCGGACCGAACTGAGCAAGGAAGTGACGCATACCAGCTTCACCGCCAGCGATGCGATAGGTCTCGAACAGACCCATCTGCGCCCAGCGCAGTCCAAAGCCGTATCGGATGATATCGTCTATTTCCTCCGTGGTGGCGATACCATCCTTGAGCAGCCAAAGTGCTTCCCGCCAGATCGCTTCGAGCAGGCGGTCACCGATATGTGCATCGATTTCCCGACCGATCTGCACCGGTTTCATGCCCACCGACACCAGAATGTCCGACGCCTTTTGCGCAGCAATGCCGCCGCCCACCACTTCAACGACCGGCAAAAGATAGACCGGATTGAAGGGATGCGCCACGATGACGCGCTCGGGATGAACTGCACCTTGGCGCAATTCTGACGGCTTGAACCCGGAGGTAGAGGAGGCAATGATCGCCTGTGGCGGAGCCGCCGCTTCGATTTCGGCAATGATACGATGTTTGAGATCCAGCCGCTCCGGAACGCTTTCCTGGATGTAGTCCGCACCTGCTACCGCCTCGGCGATCGAGCCTGCCCAGACTATTGCCCCTGGCTTGGGCAGAGGTGATTGATAAAGCCTCCCCCATGCCTCGGACGCATTTGTCATTACTTCTGTGACAATACGGTTTGCTTCGGGATGCGGATCGAAGACAACAACGTCATGACCGGCCAGTATGAAGCGGGCGATCCAGCCGCCGCCGATGACTCCGCCTCCAATTGCTGCGATTTTCATGCCTGCCACCACCGTTCTACGATTTTCCAGCCGTCGAAAAAGCGGTTGTTGGCAACGGGGCCATGCGCAACCTTGTCATTGGAGACATCGACATAATTTACGAAGACAGGAATGATCGTCCCGCCATCCTCACTGACCAACCCCTGCATCTCGTGATACATTTCTGCACGCAGCTTTTCGTCCAGAGTGGTGCGCGCCTTTACAAGAAGCGAGTTGAACTGCTCGTTATCCCAGTGGCTTTCGTTCCAATCGACACCTTTGGCATAAACGAGGCTGAACATGTCGTCCTCGGTCGGGCGGCCATTCCAGTAGCTCACACAGAACGGCTTCTTCAGCCAGACATTCGACCAGTATCCGTCGTCCGGCTCCCGTTTGATGCCGAGATCGATCCCAGTCGCCTTGGCGGACTGCTGGAACAGCTGAACCATGGCCAGCGCCCCGACGGAGGCTGCGTCCGATGCGGATATTTCCACCTTGAGCGCATCCATGCCTGCCTTTTTGAGATAGTGCTTTGCCTTATCGGGATCATAGTTGTGTTGCGGCAGGTCGGCGGCAAAGTAGCGGTTAGCGGGCGCGATGGGGCTGTCGTTGGCGATGCGGCCGTGCCCGTGCAGAACCTTGTCAAGCACCGCCTTGCGGTCGATGGCGTGTTTGAGGGCGAGGCGAATATTCGGGTCCTTGAACGGTGCTGCATCACAGAACATTGGCATCGCGTAATGGGCGGTGCCCGTGACTTCCGTCGCCTTGATCCCCGGTCGGCGCAAAAGAAGCGGAAGCGTTGCAAGGTCGGGCGAGTTGATGACATCGACCTCGCCGGTGATCAACGCATTCTGACGCGCCGTGGCGTCGTTGATGGTTGACAGAACGGCGGTATCGAACCAGGCCCGATCCGATTTCCAGTAGTCATCGCGACGTTTCAAGGTAATGCGAACGCCGGGTTCAAAATCGGCCAATACGTATCCACCTGTGCCGAGTTTGGATTGCCAGTTCAGCGTTCCGTCCTCGTTGGCCGGCATGATGACGAAGTGGTAGTCGGAGGTAAGATAGGCAAAATCGGCATTGCCTGATTTAAGTTCGAAGATCACGACATGATCGCCATCGGCGCGAATGTCGGTCAATTGCGAGAGAGATCCCTTCGCGCCGGACTTGGAATCCTGTCCGCGATGGTGATTGAATGAAGCGATCACGTCTTTGGCAGTCAGCTTGCGCCCGTCGGAAAAGGTTGCGGTCTGCCGCAGCTTGAAAGTCCAGATGCGCGCGTCTGTGTCGGTCTCGAAGCTTTCCGCAAGCTCCGGCACCGCTTTGCCCTCGGCGTCGATTTCCACGAGGTTGTTGCACACCGCCAGCATGGCGGTGACGACCGGGCCGGCAGCAAATGTCGCAGGGTCTGTGGTATCGGAGGTCGCGCCACCAAGATGACCGATACGCAACGTGCCGCCACGCTTCGGTTCTGCTGCTCTTGCGCCATATGGCAGGATCAGCCCGGCAGCCGCAAGGCCAGCTGCGCCAGCCAAGAGGCCGCGTCGGGTTACGTCGAATAGTGCTTTGCTCATTTCAACAGTTCCTCTCTTTATTATAGTTTGATGAGATGCTGATTAGCGCCGAAGCAGTTTGAGCTTGTCGCGAACCTCCTGTGGGGTAAGAATCCGGCAGCCCATGCCTGTTAAAATGGTGGCCGCGCGTTCGACCAGATCGCCGTTGCGCGCGAGCACACCCTTTTCCAGCCAGATATTATCTTCCAGCCCGACACGGACATGACCGCCCGCGAGCGCCGCCTGTGCAACATATGGCAGCTGCATGCGGCCAATCGAGAACATCGAATAGGTCCATCCTTGCGGGATGTTGTTGACCATCGCCATGAGGCTGTTGATATCGGCTGGCGCGCCGTAGGGGATCCCCATGCAAAGCTGGATCATCACGGGATCGTCGATGAGCCCCTCATCGACGAGTGTCCTGGCAAGCCAGAGATGCCCTGTATCGAAGACCTCGATTTCCGGACGCACGCCAGCTGCCTGAATGCGCCGGGCCATGGCACGCAACGTGCCGGGGGTGTTTGTCATCACATAGTCTGCTTCCGCGAAATTCATCGTTCCGCAGTCAAGCGTGCAGATTTCCGGCAGCAATTCTTCCACATGGATCAGACGCTCGGTTGCGCCAACCAGATCGGATTGTGGCGCGAGCGGCAACGGCGCTTCCGCCGATCCGAGAACGATATCTCCACCCATCCCCGCCGTCAGGTTGAGCACGACATCCGTATCCGAAGCGCGGACACGCTCGACAACTTCCCGATAAAGAGCCGGATCGCGAGAGGGCGTCCCGGTACTTGGGTCGCGAACATGGACGTGGGCGATGGCGGCGCCGGCCTTGGCGGCCTCGATGCAGGCATCGGCAATTTGTGCTGGCGTGATCGGTACGAGACTTGACTTCGTATGGCTCTGACCGGAACCGGTGACAGCGCATGTGATGAAGACATCGCGGTTCATGAAAAACTCCGGAAACGAGGTAAATTCCAAGGGAGTGTGACAGCAAATTTCCAGTCGCAATGTGCATGATTTGCGCTAAATTGTGCAAATGTCGCCAAAATCGCCGTTTCACCTGACGTTCGTGCTTTTCGAGGGCTTTTCCAACATGGTGCTCGCCAGCGCCATTGAGCCTCTGCGGGCAGCCCGCGATCTTTCGGGGCGTCAGCTGTTTTCATGGCAATTATGCTCTTTGAACGGTGGTCCCATCGCCAGCTCGTCACGTGCGGTGATTGGCGCTGACCTACCCCTGTCCCGCGTCGGAGCGACCCACGCACTGGTGCTTGTTGCAGGCTACGGTGTGCGAAATCACCTTGATCACGATTCAGCGGCTGCTGTGCGCAGAAAAGCCCGCGGATTGCCGGTGGTGGGCGGGCTTGACACCGGTGCGTGGCTGCTTGCGCGCGTGGGTCTTCTGGGAGGACGCAAGGCGACGATCCACTGGATGGAGAAGAAGGAATTTTCGGAGAATTTTCCCGAGGTCCGTGTCACGGACGGACCCTATGTCGTAGACGGAAACATCGTCACTTGCGGAGATGCACAGAGTGTTCTGAGCTGGTCACTCGACCTCATCGGAAAACACGCGGGCGAGGCGCTGCGGTTTGATGTCGCCAACATGTTCGGCGGTGTTCAAAAACCTGGTGAAAGGGGGCTGGCGCGAGGGTTCGCCGGCCGGATGAGCGATCATGGCCTCCCCACAGCCTTACAGCGTGCCATCATCGTTATGCGTGAAACCGCCGAACAGCCGCTCAAATTGCCAATCATTGCCGACCGTGTTGCGGTTTCAGAGCGCAGTATGGATCGCCTGTTTCACCAATATCTTGGTATGTCCGCGGGCCAGTACTACAGCCAGATCAGACTTTCTCATGCCCGCGCACTCGCGGTGGAAACCAATCTGTCGCTTTATGAAATTGCTTTTCGCACAGGGTTTTCCTCGCCCTCCACGCTTGCGCGTGCCTATCGGATGAAGTTCGGAGAAACGCTGCGTCAGAAGAAGGCAAAGGCTACCTCCACATGACCCGTTTGCGCCGTTCAGATGAGACCTGCCAGAACAGGCATATGGCTGAAGACGGGCCGGCGTCGAAACGGGAGATTTAGCTTCAACGCGATGGCAGCCTCGTCCCGCAACAGGAAAGGTAGTCGCCCGCAAGCTTAATCACAGTCGCACATCGCCGCGATAAACGTTCGGCGTCGCTCCCGTCAACCTGCCAAATATCTTGCGGAATGCTGCCGGATCCGCATAGCCGACCGCCCAGGCGATGCTCTCGACCGAGCCATTCGTCGTCTCAAGCAATTGCCGCGCCTTCATGATCCGCACGTTTTGAAGATATTCCGTCAGTTTCAATCCTGTCGCACGTAAAAAGCGACGCTGGAGCGTCCTCTCTGAAAGATGCACGCTGTCTGCCAGTTCACCGATCGATTTTTGCAGCTCTGGCGCTGCGTGGAATTGCTGCTGGATTTGTCGCACTTCTTTGTCGCCGTGATCAAATCGCGGGATGAATGTCTTGTATTGACTCTGGCTGCGCCGCGGCGGGTCCACGACCAGAAAGCGCGCTGTCTCCAGCATTATGGTCTGCCCTAGAAGCTTTTCAACGAGAAGCAGGCCGAGATCGGCCCAAGCCAGAATGCCTCCGGCGGTGATCACGTCGCCATCGTCAATGATCATGTTATCGGGCGAAACGTCTATTTTGGGAAACCGCTCGGCAAGTCTCTCGGCAAAGGCCCAGTGGGTCGTGGCGCGCCGGCCATCGATAAGCCCCGTTTCGGCGAGAACGAAAGCGCCGGCGCAGATCGAGCAGACAGTCACACCAAGTGCATGCTGGGATGAAAGCCATTTTGACGCAGGCCGCATGCTTTGCATCTTCTCCGGCATGACGATGCTCGGTGGCGCGATGATGTAGCTCAACGAATGCGATACTCCGTGTTCCGAATCCCAGCTGCAAGAGACCGCACCATCCTCAACCGTCCAGTGACTCACACGGATTTTTCGAAGGCTTGATGGTTCCTGCAAATCCGTCGACCAATCGCTAGCAACACGGAATAAGTCCGTCAGTCCGTAGACCGCAGCCAGCTGACAATCCGGATAGATCAGTAATCCGACCTCGATAAAGTCAGCCGGTTTGAGATTTGTCACTTTTGCCTCTGATAAAGTCATTTGCGCCACGTGCCTGTGTTAGCGGATGGCGCTAGCTTGTTCAAGTCAACCAAGGGCATTCGAAGGCAAAGCTCGACAGGAGATATGTATGACATCTGACGCAGATCGGTTTTTCGTGTCGAGACGCAGCGTACTCATCGGTAGCATCGCGCTTGCCAGCGTGAGCATTCCGACGATCGCCTTCTCGCAGACCCCTTCCACTAACCATTCAGCACAAGGAGAAATTGACATGGGTTTCGTAACAACCAGGGACGGCACTGAGATTTTCTACAAGGACTGGGGCCCGAAGGATGCCCAGCCGATCGTTTTCCACCATGGCTGGCCGCTCTCTTCCGATGACTGGGATGCGCAGATGCTGTTCTTCGTTTCCAAGGGTTTTCGCGTCGTCGCACATGACCGCCGTGGTCACGGCCGCTCGGCGCAGGTCTCGGAGGGGCACGACATGGATCATTATGCTTCCGATGCCTTTGCGGTCGTTGAAGCGCTCGATCTGAAGAACGCTGTCCATATCGGCCATTCCACCGGTGGCGGTGAAGTTGCCCGTTACGTCGCAAAGCATGGTGAACCCGCGGGCCGTGTTGCCAAGGCGGTCCTCGTTTCCGCCGTACCGCCGCTCATGCTCAAGACCGAGGCCAATCCGGAAGGCCTGCCGATGGAGGTTTTTGACGGCTTCCGCTCGTCGCTTGCCGCCAACCGCGCCCAGTTCTTCCGCGATGTGCCGGCTGGCCCGTTCTATGGTTTCAACCGCGATGGCGCGACCGTGCATGAAGGCGTTATCCAGAACTGGTGGCGTCAGGGCATGATGGGCGGCGCAAAGGCCCATTACGACGGCATCAAGGCCTTCTCTGAAACCGACCAGACCGAGGACCTGAAGAATATCAGCGTTCCGACGCTGGTTCTGCACGGTGAAGACGACCAGATCGTTCCGATCGCCGACTCCGCTCACAAATCGGTCAAGCTGCTGAAAAATGGTACGCTGAAGACCTATCCCGGCTTTTCGCACGGCATGCTGACAGTCAATGCCGATGTGCTGAACGCCGACCTGCTTGCCTTTATCAAGGGCTGATGCTCTTCCTATTATCAGAATGCGGCCGATCATTCGGCCGCATTTTATTTGGGCAAGGTGAGATGGCCTCACTTGGTCGTGGGACAGGAAGCAAGGATCGCGTCGGAAATTCACAAAACCCGCAGTGGCGCGCCGTTCAGCCATGCGACGAGATTATCCACGGTATCTCGATAGAAAATTCGGTATGAGTTTTCGGTAACAAAACCGATATGAGGCGTTGCGATTACATTGTCAGAAGTACGAAGTGGATGATCAGCGGGCAAAGGCTCACGATCAAACACGTCCACTGCAAGACCTGCGATGCTCTCGGTTTCCAGGGCAGCGATCAAAGCTCCTTCATCGATAAGCGGACCTCGTGACGTATTCACGAGCCAAGCTGTTGGCTTCATCAACGCCAGCTCGTCCTGACCGATTATGCCCTTTGTTCGCTCCGACAGAACAAGATGCAACGTCACCCAGTCGGACTCGCGAAGAAGCGTCGCTTTCTCAACCCGTCTCACACCGGCAGCCTCTGCCGCCTCATCGGTCAGATTCTGGCTCCAGGCGATCACCTCCATACCGAATGCAAGGCCGACCTTTGCAATCTGGCGGCCGATCCTGCCCAGACCGATGACACCCAGCGTGCTGCCCGAGAGATCGCGCCCGACCGTGGTTTGCCAGCCACCGCTCCGAAACGAGGCAATTTCTGTGGGAATATGGCGTGCCGCCGCAAGGATGAGTGCCCAAGTCAGCTCCGGGGCGCCCGATCCGTTCGCGCCCGTCGCCGAAACAACGATGCCGAGATCACGGGCCGCTGCAAGGTCAATTGAGGCATTGCGCCCTCCAGTCGTTGCGATGAACCGCAGGTTCGGCAGGCGCTCGAGAATACGTCGCGGCAGCGGCGTCCGTTCGCGCATGACGCAAACCGCATCGAACGGCAAAAGACGATCAACCAGGTGTTCTTCGTCCGCGATGTGGTCATTGAAGACCGTGATTTGGGCTCGGTCCTTCAATGGCGACCAGTCGGCGCTGGTGATCGCCACATTCTGGTAGTCATCCAAAACCGCGATATGTTTTACGTTATGACGGCTCATGAGACGACGCCGTCGATTTTGACGATAAGCTTGCCGAAATTTTTGCCCTTCAGCATGCCGATAAAGGCATCGGGAGCGTTCTCCAATCCATCAACGACATCCTCGCGGTACCTGATCTCGCCGCTAGCGATCCTTGGGCCGATCTCCGCGAGAAAGTCATTGAAATGATCGGCGGCAAACTCTGTCTGGATGAAACCTCGAACAAGCAGGCTCTGTCTCAGGATCGCCGACATCGTTGCCGGAAGACGATCTGCCTGCGACGAGTTTGCACCGTTATATTGAGAAACGAGGCCGCAGACGGGAACGCGCCCGAACTGGTTTAGAAGAGGCAGTACCGCATCCCAGACGCGTCCTCCGACATTCTCGAAATAGACATCAATCCCGTTAGGAGAGGCCGCTTTCAGATCGCTGACAAAATTCTCCGAGCGATGATCAACCACGTTGTCGAAGCCAAGTTCACCCTTAACGAACGCACACTTGTCGGGTCCACCGGCGATACCAACCGCCCTCGCCCCGTAAAGCTTTGCGAGCTGTCCGACCATCGAACCAACGGGCCCAGAGGCTGCAGCGACAGCAACCGTCTCACCCTGCTTCGGCTTGCCAATGAACTTCAGACCACTCCACGCCGTAAATCCGGGCATGCCAAGGACGCCGATCGCGGTTGTGACCGGCGCGCCGTGCGTCTCGACCTTTCGTAGCAAGTCCCCATTGATGACCGCGCCTGTACACCAACCGGTCCGCCCGCGCACGATGTCGCCAGGCCCGAAACCATTGTGCCTCGACTTCACAACTTCGCAGATCGTCTCGCCCTCCATGATGCCGTCGACGGGTACAGGCGCGGCATAGGATTTGGCGTCGCTCATACGCCCACGCATGTAAGGGTCGAGCGAAAGATAGAGAACACGGACCGTGACATCGTCCTCGGCTGCTTCGCGCAACTCGGCGTCCTCCAGTCGGAAATTTTCATGCGATGGCTCGGCCAATGGGCGGCTTGCCAGTGCGATGCGTTTGATCGTCATCATAAGGTGCATCCCTCGTTCAATAGTCCCGAGTTTTTTAGGCACCCTCGGGTTGGATATTCTACCGCTTCTAGAACTCGACGGGCGGCAGCATCCTGATCCTGGTGTGCTCTCATTTGGGGTTGTAGATCATTTTGATCTGCTCGAACACGTCCAGACAGACCTAACCGCTTGAGCGATACCCCCGAAAATTGAAGGACCGTTCGGCGACCACCTCATAAGGCTTGACGATCAGCTCAAGGCGTATGCGTTGTAAAAGACTAACGGACATGCTGGCGATCACCGCTGGCACCCAACTCCAGGACAACGATCAAGGGTCATCCTTTGGCTATTGTCACCGAACGAGGAAACTGACATCATGCGACAACAGGCTTAAGTGAGCCGCTGATATCCATGGGCAGGGTAGCTCTCGACCGGAAACGGACGGGGGCTTTTTTTATTTTTTGGTGGCGATGATGACTTCAGAAAATTGGCGGGTCGGTGTGCTTTTCTCTGAAACGGGCGTGACTGGAGCCGTGGAGAGTACCCAGAGGGCGGCGTGCCTACTGGCGATAGCTGAAATCAACGCGGCTGGTGGGGTGCTTGGCCGAGCGATCGAACCTGTGGCCTATGATCCACGATCAACACCCAACCTGTATAAGGAGCTTGCGGTCAAGCTTTGCGATGAAGACAGGGTCAGAGTGGTTTTCGGTTGCCATATGTCGAGCACCCGCAAAGCCGCTTTGCCCGTCATTGAGGCTCGTAATGCGCTGCTGTTCTATCCGACACTATACGAGGGATTTGAGTACTCTCGGCATTGCATCTACACCGGCGCCGCCCCTAATCAAAACTCCGTTCAACTGGTTGATTTCCTGACCACGCACTACGGAAAGCGGGTTTTTCTCGTCGGCTCGAATTACGTCTATCCTTATGAATCAAACCGGACGATCAGCGATCTCTTCCTTCAAATCGGAGGTCAAGTCCTCGACGAGATGTACGTCCCGCTGAACCTCAAAACTGAAGATGTCGCCAGGATAATCCGTCACATCGAGGCAGCCAGGCCTGATGTCATCTATTCGACGATCGTAGGCGACGGCATCATCCCGTTCTATACAGCTTTCAAGGAAGCGGGCTTTAATTCAGCGACAATGCCGATCGCAAGCCAATCGACCAGCGAGGCCGACGTGATCCGCATGCGACCGGACGTCGCCGAAGGCCATATTACGGCCGCCCCATTCTTTGCCTCGCTCAACACGCCCCGCGCCCGCGCCTTCGTCGACGCTTTCCAGCGGCAATATGGACGGGAGATGCTACCGACCGCCCCGGCAGAAGCAGCTTATTTCCAGGTCTATCTCTATGCAGCGGCGTTGCAGCAAGCCGGGAGCGATGGGCTTGAGCAGTTGCTGCCAGCCCTATATGAGGTCGAGTACGATGCCCCGCAGGGCGCTGTGAAAGTAGACCGGCTAACCAACCACACGCACCTTTGGCCGCGAGTGGCAAGAGTGAACGCGCAGGGCGGCTACGACATCGTCTACGATCCTTCGCTGCGCGTGGCGCCAGATCCCTTCATGCGCGAATATCGCCCGGACATGACGCAGACTTTTCCGCATCGTGTCAAGGTCTGAGAGGGAGCAACATGTCTTTCGCCCTTCTTAGAGATTTGCGGGATCTCAAGGTTCTTGTTATTCATCCCCGGACGTCCGAAGGGGAGTTTCTGGTCGATCACCTGCGGCGTATCGGCTGCACCGTCAATTGCCTCTGGCCCGTGCCTGCCGAATTGCCGCTTGGCACAGATGTGGTCTTCCTCGCAATGGAAGATGAGGCGCGACCGGAAATCGAACGCCTGCTGAAATGCCTCCCCAATCCGGCTCCGACGATGTTGGCCATCGTCGGTTACGAAAACCCTTCGACGTTGCAGATCGTGTTGGAAAGCGGCGCACTCGCCATTGTCGAAAGACCGATCAAACCGTTTGGCTTGCTCACCAATCTCGCCATTGCCCGCAGCCTCTGGCTCGAGCGCCAAAAGCTCGTCAAGGAGGCGCGCAAATACAAGCGCAAGGTTCTCGGAGACCAGAAGCTCGCTCGGGCAAAGGCAATTTTGATGGCCAAGCGCGGCACGAGCGAAAGTGAAGCGTACCGCCAAATGCGCGAGGAGGCGATGGCCCGACGCGTTCCGATTGATGAAATCGCCAATTCAATTATAAGCGCCGAACAGCTCTTGCGCCCACCCCCAAAACATGATTAGTTTTTCAAGTGTTCCAGACGAACACCTCCGGCACATCCCTTCTTCTTTGAAGCCATGTGCCGATGTTGCACGCGGCGTAGCCGTGATGCGGTGATGGCAAAGGTGCCCGCAGGCTGTGACAAGCCTCGCGGGTTTTTTGTTGTCTGCTGACAGTGACGTCAGCCCTCCAATACTGTTTCGGCATGAAAGCCTCGGCCCTGAGCCGGGCAATGCCGCTGCGTGCGCCAATCAAAAAAAGGGGAACCAAGATGGTGTTCAACAGACGTGAATTTCTGAAAACCGCAGCTACCGCTTCCGCCGCACTCGCCCTGCCGGCTCTCGGCGGCCGGGCCTTTGCCGCCGATGCCATCAAGGTCGGCGCGCTCTACTCGCAGACGGGCGGCCTTTCCGTGGCTGAAAAGCTTCTGGCCAACGGCGTCATGATGGCCGTGGCCGAAATCAACGCGGCCGGCGGCGTGCTCGGTCGGCAGGTCGAGGTCGTCGTTGAAGACGGTGCCTCCGATCCGAAGACCTTCAGCGAAAAGGCCTCGAAACTGATCCTCAAGGACAAGATCTCCACCGTGTTCGGTTGCCACACCTCCGCCAGCCGCAAGGCCGTACTGCCGATCTTCGAACGACGCGGCGCAATGCTGTTTTACCAGACGCATTATGAAGGCTTCGAGTGCTCCCGTAACGTTGTCTATTCGGGTGCAGTTCCGAACCAGCAGCTCTCCAATTACATTCCCTGGATCGTGGAGAAACTGGGCAAGAAGAAGTTCTTCATCGTTGGCTCGAACTATGTCTATCCGCGCGAGATGGCGAAGGTTTCCAAGAAACTCATCGAGGCGGCCGGGGCAGAATGGGTGGCGGACGAATATCTGGAACTCGGCCACTCGGAGTGGGCGGTCATGGTCAGCAAGATCAAGGAGTCCGGCGCGGACGTTGTTCTCTCCAACGTTGTCGGCGACTCGATCATCGCCTTCTATCGAGAATTCAAGAACCAGGGACTGTCGCAGGAGACAATCCCGATCTGCGCGACAGTGACATCCGAAATCGAGATCGCGGCCATGGGGGCCGAATGTGCGGCGGGCAGCTACACATCGTTCCCCTATTTCATGTCGATCGAAACGCCTGCGAACAAAAGCTTCATCGAGCGCTTCAGAAAATTCGTAAACGACCCGAAAGCCGTGACATACCATTCGCTTGAGGCCGCCTATTTCCAGGTATTTCTGTGGAAACAGGCAGTCGAGAAATCCGGCGATCTGTCTGCCGATGCGATCCGGGCCGGCATACGCGGCCAGACCTATGACGCCCCCGGCGGCAAGGTGACGACCGACCCCGACAACCTGCATTGCTGGCTGACACCGCGCATCGGGCAATGGCAGCCGGATGGCCAAAGCAAGGTCGTCAACGCCTATCCGGCGCCGATCAAGCCGTTACCCTATTCGGCCTATGGCGAGACGGAAAGCAATCTCTTCTGCACCGTCAACGGTCTCGATGCAACCAAGCTCAAGGGCTGATCCCTTCCCCGCGTCGTCCCGCCAGGCATGCCTGGTGGGACCATGTCTCGGCAAGGCGGATCTGCGTTTTTTCCTCTGCGTGGCGTCAACCCGCTTCGGGATTGGCAAGGAGCAGGAAAAAGTCTGGCCCGCCCTTCTCATGAACGGTGGCGTTATGCTCGATATTCTTTTCATCGGCCTCAGTCTCGGCTCGATCCTTCTTCTGGTGGCACTTGGTCTCGCCATCACATACGGCGCCATGGGCGTCATCAACATGGCCCACGGCGAAATGGTCATGATCGGTGCATATGTCGCCGTTCTCTCGGGCATCTGGCTTAAAACCAGTCTTCTGCTCGCAATACCGCTTGCCTTCGTCATCACCGCCCTGCTTGGCCTGGCGATAGAACGGGTGGTCGTGCGGCGGCTCTACGGCCGCCTGCTGGATACGCTGCTTGCCACCTGGGGCATCGCCATCCTACTGCAGCAGGCGGTAAGGCTGGAATTTGGCCTCACCTTTTTCGGCATTCACCTCGAAGGCCTTGGAGCCGGGCTGCAAAACGTCGCCGTGCCTTCTTATCTGCAGGGCACGTTCCGGCTCGCCGGTGCAGACATCAACGCCTACCGCACCTTCATCATTGCGGTGACTGCCGTGCTGACGCTGGCGACGTGGTTCATTCTCTACCGAACCACGGCAGGCATGCAGGTGCGCGCCATCATCCGCAATCCGAAAATGGCTGCGGCCTGCGGCATAGACGTGAAACGCATCAACGCCCTGACCTTCGCCTTCGGTTCCGGTCTCGCCGGCGTCGCCGGCGTGATGATGTCCGGCTTCAAGACTGTTTTCCCCGACATGGGCACAACGATGGTGGTCGACGGCTTCATGGTCGTGGTGACAGGCGGTGTCGGCAGCCTGTTCGGCACCGCCCTGTCTTCAGGGCTTCTCGGCGAGATCAATGCACTGGTGGCCATCGGCACGAACGACATTCTGGCGCGCGCGGTGGTTTTCGGGGTCGTCATCATTGTCATTCTCGTCAAGCCCAGCGGGCTGTTCTCGTTCAAGGGGCGCTAACATGAGCATCGAACGAAAATTGCAGATCGGCGCCTATGTCGTCTTCATCGCGCTGATCTTTGCAGCACCCGTTTTCGGCGACGAATTCTGGCTGAACCGTATCTCCAAGTATCTTGTCTATGGCATGCTCGGCGTCGCCATCGCGCTGACATGGGGATATGCGGGCATTCTCAATCTCGGCCAGGGGCTGTTCTTCGGTCTCGGCGCCTACATGCTCGCCATGTCGCTGAAGCTGTCCAGCGCGACCAGTCTGCAGCAGGGCTCCGAAAGGCCTGTTCCCGATTTCATGCTATGGAACGCCGAACCCGGCGCACCGACGGAACTATGCTGCATCAACAAGGGATCTTTCCTCTGGCTTCCGTTTCAAAGTCAGACGGTGGGCCTCGTGCTCGGCATCGTGCTTCCCGTGATGATCGCCGGCGCACTCGGCATGCTGGTTTTCCGCAAACGCATCTCCGGTGTCTTCGTGTCGATCATCACGCTGGCACTCGTTCTGCTCGTGCGTCTCGTCATGGTCGATGCGCAACCGGTGACAAATGGCTTCAACGGCCTGACGGACCTCGGCTGGCTGACGATCGGCGGGATTGAATTCGACCCTTACAGCCGAGCGACCTATTATCTGTGTGCCATATGCCTGTCGCTGACGCTCATCGGAGCGCGTCTGGTGGTGGAGACCCGCGCGGGCATGATCCTGCAGGCGATCCGCGACGATCAGGTCCGCGCCCGTTATCTCGGCTTCGACGTCTCGCTCTACCAGATGTTCTTTTTTGCCATTTCGGCTGGGATCGCAGGTGTTGCCGGCATGCTTTACGTGGTCGTCGCGGAGTTTGCCTCGCCCACCTTCATGGACCTGTCTTTCTCGGTGACCATGGTCGTCTGGGCTGCCGTCGGCGGGCGCTCCTCCCTGCTCGGCGCCTGCATCGGCGCGATCCTGATCAACATGATCGAGGCCGAGGTGAGTGAAACCGAAGCGCTGGTGGAGGCGTGGAAAGCGATCATCGGCCTCATCTTCGTCCTCGTCGTCCTGTTCATGCCGCGTGGCCTCGGCGGCGTCGCGCATGATGTTCTGCGGCAGCTCGTCCGCCGCCTTAAGCCATCAGCGTCGTCTCCATCGTTACAGCAACAAAGCGAGGCATTGTGATATGAGTGCAATCGCATTGACCATCGACGGTCTCGGCGTCGATTTCGGCGGCTTCAGAGCCGTCAACAATGTCAGCATCACCGTCCATGATGGTGAGTTGCGGGTGTTGCTCGGCGCGAACGGCGCCGGCAAGACGACCCTGATGGATCTTATCAGCGGCAAGACCCGTAGCACGCAGGGCAAGGTCTTCGTTTACGATACCGACATCACCAACTGGCCCGAACACAAGATCGCCCGCGCCGGGATCGGCCGAAAATTCCAGATCCCCAGCGTTTTCCGTGATCTCACCGTGCGGCAGAATCTGGAAGTGGCCAATTGCCGCAATCCATCGGTGTTCGCCAATCTCCGGTTCGGGTTTTCGCGTGCGGAGACAAACCGCGTTGATGAGGCGCTCGCGCTGACCGGCCTGGAAGCCGAGGCGGACTTGACCGCCGCCTATCTCAGCCATGGCCAGACGCAATGGCTGGAACTGGGCATGCTCATCGTGCAGGACCCCAAGGTCATCCTGCTGGACGAGCCGACGGCTGGCATGACCCAGGCGGAAACCCGCAAGACAGCCAAGATCATCAAAAATCTCAAAGGCCGCCACACCATTATCGTCGTCGAGCACGACATGGGTTTCGTGCGTGAAATCGCCGAGCGCATCACCGTCCTTCATCTGGGCGAGGTTCTGGCGGAAGGCAGCGTCGGCGATATCGAACACAATCCCAAAGTCCGTGAAGCCTATCTCGGTTCGAAAGGAATATCCTGATGCTGACCCTGAAAGACGTGCACAGCTATTACGGACGCAGCCACATTCTGCACGGTGTCACCATTGATGTTCCGACCGGCAAGGTCACAAGCATTCTCGGCCGCAACGGCACCGGCAAGACCACCCTCTTGAAAACATTGATGGCGCTGACCGATCGCATGACGGGCGAGATGCGTCTTCAGGGCAAGGACATCGGCGCATCCCCGACACACAGGAGGGCGCGGGCCGGCATCGCCTATGTCCCCCAGGGCAGGGAGATTATCCCCGATTTCACTATCCGCGAAAACATCCTCATGGGCGCCTTTGCGCGAGCGGATGGCAAACGCGAAATTCCAGCACTGGTGCCGGAACTTTTTCCCTACCTGATGGCCAATCTGGACCGGCCCGGCGGCGTGCTTTCGGGCGGGCAGCAACAGCAGCTTGCCATCGCACGCGCCCTGGCCGCCGACCCGAAAGTACTGCTTCTCGATGAACCCAACGAAGGCATCCAGCCCTCCATCGTCGAGGAAATTGAAAAGATCATTATCCGGCTCAACCGAGAGATCGGCATGACGATCATCCTCGTCGAGCAAAACGTCGCATTTGCGCGCCAGGCGTCTCACCACTTCGCCATGCTCGAAAAAGGCGCCGTGGTTGCGGCAGGCGCCATCGACATGCTCTCCGACGCACTCGTTCACCGCCATATGGCCGTCTGAAAAAGGCCGACCTTTCACAGAGACAATGGGAACAATCATGACATCCACACAGAGCTACACCGCCGCCGCCATCCAGTTCGAACCGACCATGTTCGAAAAGGCGCGCAATATCAGCAGGCTGACGGCCCTTTGCGAGGAGGCCGCGCAGGCGGGGGCGCGCCTGATCGTCACGCCCGAAATGGGAACGACCGGCTATTGCTGGTTCGACAGGGCTGAGGTGAAACCTTTCGTCGAGACCGTCCCCGGGCCGACCACCGATATTTTCCATGCGATTGCCCACAAGCACCGCTGCTATATCGTCGTCGGCATGCCGGAAGTCGATCCGGCGAGCGACCTCTATTACAACACAGCCGTTCTGATCGGTCCGGACGGCGTCGTTGGCCGGCACCGCAAGTCGCATCCGTATATCGCTGAGCCAAAGTGGGCTGCGAATGGCGATATCGTACATGAGGTGTTTGAAACGGAAATCGGCCGAATTTCGATGCTGGTCTGCATGGATCTGCACTTCTTCGAAACGGCGCGGCTGGAGGCCCTGGGCGGCGCCGACGTCATCTGCCACATTTCCAACTGGCTGCAGGAGCGCGCGCCCGCACCCTACTGGATCAACCGCGCTTTCGAAAACGCCTGCTATGTCATCGAAAGCAACAGGTGGGGACTGGAGAGAACCGTGCAGTTCTCCGGAGGAAGCTGCGTGATCGAGCCTGATGGGACAGTTGCAGCAGCGATCGATACAGGCGACGGAATTGCCTATAGCCAGATCGATCTTGCCCGCGCGCGCCGTCGCGAAGTCCTCAGCGAACCGGTATTCGAGTCGCGTCGGCCCGAGCTTTACATGAACATGATGACCAACAGTTTTACCTGGAATCCGGGTGACTACTTCCGCCTCTACGGTTATCAGCCCATTCCGCCCGGGCGCAAATCGCGCGCAGCCGTTGCCCAGTTCGCCCCATCCCAGGCGATAGCGGATAATATTGCCCACATCAGCGCGTTGGCCACCGAGGCAAAGGCGACCGCAGCGCCAGATATTCTGGTTTTCCCGGAACTGTCGCTGACCGGGCTTGAGGCTCCCGGTTCCCGGGCGGAACCGCTTTCGGGCCCGACGGTCTCCGCCTTCGTGCGCCTGGCAATGAAGCTCGGTTTCTATCTCGTCGCAGGGTTTGCCGAAGCGGACGGAGACAAGGTCTACAACAGCGCGGTCCTTGCGGGTCCCGAGGGATTGGTGGGAAGCTATCGCAAGACACATCTGGGCGTCGCCGACAGTTGGGCAACGGCGGGCGACGATTGGAAAACCTACGATCTCGCCATCGGACGGGTGGGTCTCGCGATCGGGCATGACGCGCTTTATCCGGAAGCTATCCGCTCGCTTTCGCTGATGGGCTGCGATCTGGTCGCCTGCCCTTCTGCAATCGCCGGAACATTCACCGGCAGCCATGCGGGCACCAAGATCCCGCACAACTATCCGATCCCCAAAGGGGCAGATCCTTTTCATTGGCATGCGCTACGGGTGCGCGGTGGCGAAAACAACGTCTATTTCGCCTTTGCCAATGTGCTGGACACGGAAAGGGGATATCTGGGCAAGAGCGCAGTCTTTGGGCCGGATTCCTTTGCCTTTCCCCGTCAGGAATCGCCCATTCTCGATGAGCAGGGGATCGCCGCTTCGGTCGTCGATACCACCAATCTCGACACGCCCTATCCGACAAACATCGTCAGGCGAAAGGACCTTGTTGTTATGCGTCAGCCGCATCATTATCAGCCTCTGGTCAAATGGCACCAGTGAAAGGCGGCCCGATGTCCACATTCACCTTCACAACCGTCCCGCAGATCATCGCGGGACCGGGCTCCATCGCACGGATTTCGGAGCTGCGCGCCCTGCTCGGGTCGCGGGTTCTGGTGGTTTCGGACGACGGGGTCGTGAAGGCGGGGCTCGTTCAGCCGGCCCTCACCCACCTTGCGGAAACTGGCACTGAAACGTCAATCTTCGCCGGCGTTATCGCCGACCCACCGGAAGCCATCATTCACGCCGCCCTGGCGCAGGCGATCGAATTTGGCGTTACAGGCGTGCTGGGCATCGGCGGCGGCTCATCACTCGATGTCGCCAAGCTCGTCGCCCTTCTCGCAAGAAGTGGCGAAGCACTTGGGGATATTTACGGCGTTGGCAAGGTGACGGGTGGCCGTCTGCCGCTGGTGCTTGTGCCGACAACAGCGGGGACCGGATCGGAAGTCACGCCCATTTCCATCGTTACCACCGGTGCCGATCAAAAAAAGGGGGTTGTATCACCGGTCCTGCTGCCGGACGCCGCTGTTCTCGACGCGAACCTGACGATTGGTCTTCCGCCGGCTGTGACCGCAGCGACGGGGATTGACGCGATGGTCCACGCCATAGAAGCGTTTACGTCCGCCAGTGCAAACAACAATGTGATTTCCCGCGTTCTTGCAAAGGAAGCTCTCCGTCTTCTCGGGGCAAACATCACAATTGCGGTTGAGAACGGAGCCGATCTCGCCGCCAGACAATCGATGTTGCTAGGGTCAATGTTGGCCGGGCAGGCCTTTGCCAATTCGCCCGTCGCGGCCGTACATGCTCTCGCCTATCCGATCGGCGGCCGCTACCACGTTCCCCACGGTCTTTCCAACAGCCTGGTACTGCCGCACGTGTTGCGCTTCAATGCACCAGCGTGCGGCGATGCTTATGCGGAACTGGCGCCGTACCTTTTTGCGCATCTCCAATCTGCCGACCAGATGGAGCGTCTATCCGGATTCATCGAAGGACTCGCGATGCTGCCCGTGCGCCTTAATCTTCCTGTACGGCTGAGGGATGTCGGAATTCCAAAGGAGGGAATTCCTCTGCTGGCTGAAAACGCAATGGAGCAGACCCGCCTGCTGGTCAACAATCCGCGCGAGATGTTGCTATCGGATGTTGCCGACATCTACGAGGATGCTTGGTAACACCGCTAAACGCCACCGTAACCCGCACAAAAATCTGGATGCAGCAAGACGTGCTGCTCGGCATTGCGTCAACAAGGACAGCCCCGTCTATCTGGAAGGCGCTTTTGATCTGGTCGCCGCGATGATCGAGGGAGAGCCGAAGGTTGAGCAAAGCTTCCGGACTGGCGGCGGGGTGCGATGGGGAGACACCGCAGGTTGCCTTTTCTGCGCAAAGGGCGCTTTTTTTCGGCCGGGATATGTGAACAATATCGTGCAATCGTGGTTGCCTGCCCTTCAGGGTGTGGAGGACAAATTGATGAAAGGGGTCAAGGTGGCGGATGTCGGCTGTGGCGTTGGCTTCTCGACAATTCGCATGGCCGAGGCATATCGCAACGCCAGCTTCATCGGCTATGACTTCCACGAGCCATCTATAGAAGAGGCGAACAAACACGCCCGAAGCCATGGGGTGGACAACCGGGTGAAGTTCGTCGCTGCTACGGCCAAGGACATCGAGGATACGGATTTCGATCTGATCACCAGTTACGACTGTCTGCACGATATGGGTGACCCGCGTGGGTGCGCGCGGCATATGTCCCGCATCCTGAAACAGGACGGCACCTGGATGATCGTTGAGCCCATCGCGGACGACTGTCCGGCGGACAATATGAATCCTGTCGGCCGCCTCTACTATAATGCGTCAACCATGATCTGCGTGCCAACATCACTTGATCAGGATGTCGGTGAAGGACTTGGGGCCCAGGCCGGGGAAGCCAAGCTTTCTGAAGTCATCCGCTCAGGTGGTTTTACACATGTCCGGCGCGCCTTTACGGGGCCTTTCAATATGGTGCTGGAAGCGCGGGCTTAGGGAGTCTCCATAGGCCGAAAACGTGCGGCGCGCCGATATTGACAACCTCGCGCCGCCATCCGGTCAAGCGATCTTCACATCGACAACGGCGGTCAGTCACAACCTCCGTGACATGCGCGAAGCAATCGACATTCCTCCGGTCCCGGCCGTGACTGTCTCCTCAACATTCACACCGTTATTATCTCCTTCTTCGTGCGCAAAAAGACCAGACACAATCGGCGGCGGCGACTTGAAATTCATCAAATGTGGCCAGTCCCGACCGTTGTCCATTACTTCTATGGCGTCCCATTGATTGGGAATCCAATGCAACATTCCAAGCTTGGCCATGTTGGCACAGCAGACAGAAATAATATCGCTATCGGCGACAGCCTAGACGAACAAGCCGTCTGCGACCGTGAAGCCGCTCTTTTGCAAATCGCTCAGTGTGGTGTCGAGGAACTGGATCGAACCGCCATCGGGCGTCGCGACCAACAGTTCATTTGCCGAAACCACCGTTACGGCCGCCAGCAAGGCCGCCTTGGACACAAAAAGATCGCTGGTGAATACCAGAGTGTCGTCGGCCCGCAACTGATGCACGATATCGGCCCCATGACCGCTGCCGAACCAGAACGTATCAGCACCCGCACCACCCTTCATTTGGTCATTGCCGGCTCCACCATAAAGTATGTCGTTGCCCTCATTGCCCTCCATCGTGTCGTTGCCGGAACCGCCAACGAGAATGTCATCGCCGAGCCTGCCCTTGATGACATCGTTGCCGCCCCGGCCCTCGATGATATCGTTGCCGGCCAGGCCGGATATCGTTTCGCCCGCTTCCGTCCCGACGATGGTCGGGGTTCCATATCCCGGACCGCCGCTGGCCGGCGCGCCCTTGACCGTCAGGGACAGCATCGCCGTCGCCGTCGCGCCTTGGCCGTCCCGGATTGTGTAGCGAAAGATGTCCATGAGGCTGGAGGTTTCCGACAGGCCTGCAACTGAAGGATTGGTCTCTTCTACATCGTAATTCCAGCTTCCGTCCGCCTTCAGAAGAAGCGTTCCGAAGCTGCCTGCAATTGTGCTTCCCGCGCCTGTAACGTTCACGGTTGTGCCGGTGCCGCTGGCAGACAGGACCGTCAATGCATCTCCGGTATCGACGTCGCTATCATTGCCGAGAACGGTTCCTGTGGCATTGGTCGCGCCTGCCGTCGCTGTCGCCACATCGTCAGCGGCAACCGGAGCATGGTTCGCTCCCTTGATTGTGAACACCAGACTGGCCGTCGATTGCAGACCCGTCTCATCGCGAATGGTGTAGCTGAAGGTCTCGGTCAGCGTCAAACTGCCCGAAAGGCCGGAAACCGCCGGGTCGGTAACATTCGGAACGTAACTGTAGGTGCCATCGGGATCGATGACCAGGAGGCCATATGTACCCGCCAATTGTGTATCGCTTCCGGTGACGGCAACACTTGACGAGCCATGCACCACGCGGGTCACCGCCATGAAATCGCCGGCATCGGGATCAGTGTCATTGGCGACGACGTTGCCTGTGGCGCTGGCGTTGACCGACACGATGCCGGTGTCGCTGACCGCCACCGGCGCGTCGTTGCTGCCTGCAATCGTGATCGAGAGAGTGGCCTTGGCGGTTCCGCCGCGACCATCCGAAACTGTGTATTCGAAACTCTCGACAAGATTGTCGAAATATAGCGCGTTGACGACCGGATTGGTTGCAGATGGCGTAAAGCTATAGTCACCATTGGCGGCGACCGTCAGCGCGCCGTAACTGGTCTGAATGGTTTGCGACGCGCCCAGCGAATAGGTTACGCCCTTGATCACGATCGAGGCGAGCGACAGGATATCGCCGTCGCTATCCTGATCGTTGGCAAGCAGGTTGCCGGAAACCGTGTTACCCGGGCCATCTTCCGAAACGGATCTGACCTCGCCTGTCGCGGACGGCGCGGTATTGGCAGGCCCGGACGGAACCGACGGCGTGACGATGAACTGCGCCGCCTTCACACTCGACGCCGTAATCCCGCCAAACGTCGCAACCGTTGCGAAGGCGCCAGGTCCGGAGGCGCCGTCAACGTCCACCTCGACGAGGGTATCTGCGCCCGACTGTGAAAGACGGATATACCCCGCCGCAAATGCGCTCGCGCCCGTCGCTCCCGACGGCATCGCCAGAATTCCGGAAAGATCGAGGAAGTCGTCGGACCGAAAATCGGAAACGATATCGCCTATCTCGCTCATGCTGCTGATAACGAAGGTATCAGCACCCGCACCACCTTTCAGCGTATCGACACCCGCACCACCGTCAAGCCGGTCGTTGCCCTCGTTACCCTCAAGATAGTCGTTGCCGTCGCCACCAAAGAGGATGTCGTCTCCGATAAGCCCCTTGATCGTATCGTTGCCACCCAGGCCGGCAATCACGTCTGCGCCTGCCGTGCCGCGCAGCGTATCGGCGGCCGCCGTTCCGCTGATCGTCGGTTCGGGCTCGCCGCCTGTGGAAGAGGCGCGAATGGAAACCGTCAGCGATGCCGAGGACTGGAGACCTGCACCGTCGCGGACGGTATAGTTGAAGACTTCCGATAACGATGCGGAGCCGGAAAGCGCTGCAACGGCAGCATTGCTCTGGTTCGGTTGATAGACCCAGCTTCCATCGCTTTTCAGGATCAGCGATCCGTAACTGCCGACAATGGTGATCCCGCCGGTTGTCACGTTCTGTGTCGCACCCCCGCTGGCGCTGCCGGAAAGAACGGAAAGAACGTCGCCGGTATCGGGATCGAGATCGTTGGTCAGTAGATTGCCGCTGCCCGAAACGGTTTTGACGACCGAGGCGGTATCGGCGACCGCCGTTGGCGCATCGTTCAGACCGGTGATCGTCACTGTCACGACGGCGCTGGCTGTTCCACCGCGCCCGTCGGAAATTCGATAGGTGAGATTGTCCTCGGCG
Organism: Rhizobium sp. NFACC06-2; assembly: GCF_900101425.1. Classification (NCBI taxonomy): domain Bacteria; kingdom Pseudomonadati; phylum Pseudomonadota; class Alphaproteobacteria; order Hyphomicrobiales; family Rhizobiaceae; genus Rhizobium; species Rhizobium sp. NFACC06-2. The sequence goes on from NZ_FMVA01000016.1 coordinate 83,016, forward strand.
GTCTGCCCGGCCGCGATTGCGTTGGTGGCGGCGAGGGTTGGGTCCACCTTGTAATAATAGCTGCCATTCGGACTGATATAAAACGTGCCGTATTTGCCGACGACGGCGGTTTCCGCTGCCTGAATGGCGGAAGCCGTGGAACCATGGGTTGCCTGCGTCACCCGCAGGAGATCACCATCCACATCGCTGTCATTGGCAAGCAGATTAAACGTGCTGCTGACCGCCGTCCGGTTCTCGGTCACGGTAATGTGGCTGTCGGCAACGGCAACAGGAGCGGTGTCGCCGGGCTCCATCACCTCATCCGGGTCCGGCGAAGGACGCGGCCCTGAAATTGTGCCGGTCAGCCCTTCCGTATAAGCGATGTAATTGGCAAGTCGGCCTCCAACCACTTCGTAGGATTCGTTGTCCGTATGGACCTGATCCTTCAGCGGCAGATCTTCGGTAATCGAACCGATATAGATGTCGTAGCGACTGGCCGCGATTTCGCGCTGCGCCTCGCGAACGATATCCTGCCCTCCGTTCCAGCGGGCATCAGAACCCGTATAGGCCGTATCGGCAACCTCCTGTATGAAAACCGGCGCGGCTGGATCGGTCTGGGCGCGGATATAGTCCAGCACCTCGACCGTCGCTTCCTTATAGGTCTCGACGTCGCTCGTACCGTCCATGATGCGCTTGGCGTCCGCCTCGCCCTGCGCCCAGACGATTTTCAGTTCGACCGTGTAACCTTGCGCCTCAAGGGCGGCAACCGTGGCATTGATGCCCTGTATCGCAGCCAGTGCCAGTGCTCCGGGCGTGTTCGTGTCAGGATACCACCAAAGAAGATCCGCGCCCGGCGCATCGGAAGCGTTGCCATCGACGCCGCTCGCCCCCTTGGCAAAATCCTGAACCACCACATTGTCGGCGGTCGTAAATTTCGACGACGTTCCCGTGCCCTGGACAGCTGTTTTCAGCGTGGTCGCCGAAACACCGCCGGCAATGCCGAGATAGGACGAAAGCTCGGCCGCAAGAACCGAAGCGCCGGAATCATCGTCCCCATAGAGGTTGAACATGTTGTCGGCGTTGGATTGCCCCATAAACGCAATAAACTGGATAACTGCCATGGTCCCCTCCGGGCAAACACCTTTTTCGTGAACTGATTGCCTTGTCTGATGCCGGGCGGAAATGATTTCTCTTGTCCCGGCTCAGTCCTCCCTGAAAACATGATTGAGCTGATCCGTCAGCGGCTTGACGAGATAGGAGATCACGCGCCGCTCCGCCGCCGGCATCAACACATCCGTTGGCATTCCCGGATAGAGTTTGAGGTTTCCCAACCCTTCCAGGCTCTCTGCCTCTGGCCTGATCCGCACCGCGTAAAACGGCTGTCCCGTTCTCTGATCGGTCAGCACATCCGGCGAAATGGAGACAACCTCACCCTTCACCATCGGTGTCGTCGTGCGGTCGAAAGCGCTAAAGTGCAACTGTGCCTTTTGACCTGGCGTCACCTGATCGATATTGCGCGGCGAAATTTTCGCCTCCACGATCAGGCCATCGCCACGTGGCGCGACCAGCATCAACGTCTCTCCTGGTTGAACGATACCACCGACGGTGTGAAGCTGCAGTTCGAAAATACGACCGCTGACCGGAGAACGGATGTCCAGTCGGCCAAACTGTTCTGTCACATCGACACGTCGCGCTTCCATTTCGGTGATCTTCGCTTCGGTTTCCGCCAACTCCTTGGCATTTTCCCCCCGGCGGTTTTCATCGAGCTGAAGAATTTGTAGCTCTACCTCGCTGATGCGCCCCTCGGCCTGGGCTCTCGACGCCAGCCTTTCACCAAGATTGCCCTGCAACTCGGCGCGGCGCTGTTTGAGCGACGTCAGGCGCTGCAGCGTGACAAGCTGTTGCCGGTACAATCCGTCGACAGAGGCAAACTCCTCATCGACCGCCGCAATCGACGCTCTCACCGCCTCGATCTGGACGTTTTCGCCCTCGATCTCGTTTGCAAGCTGTCCCTTGCGTTCGGCGAGCTGGCGCTTCATGCCTTCAATACCGTCTCGCCGCGTTTCAAGAAGGTTCTGCTCCAAGGCAACGAGCTGGCTATAGGCAGGCCTGGTCAGCCGCTTTTGCTCCAGAAAATCCGCCTTAAACGTCCTAGTGCCGGCAAGCTCCGCTCTTAGGCGCGCAGCGCGTACCAGAGACTGCACCAGTGCATTCTCGATAATTGCCAGATTGGCCTCGACAGTGGTTCGGCTGAGACGCAGCAAAACATCCCCAGCCGCAACCTCACTGCCCTCGTGCACCATGAGTTCGGACACCGTGCCGCCGCTCAGATGCTGAATTTTCTTGACGTCGTTCTCGATGACGATAAAGCCATGACCGCTGACCGCTCCCGCCAGCTTCGTCGTGGCCGCCCAGCCGCCAACACCGCCGAACAGGGCAAGCCCAAGTCCGATAACAACGGCGATATGCCGGCGGAGTGAACGGCGCCAGAAGGCGATGGAAAGCTCGTCGCTCATCGCGTTACCTCCAGCTTTCCGGTTGCCCCGACAACCTTCAGGATCTTTGCCGAGCGCGCAGCCGGTTTGCGAAGGACCTGCCCCATGATCGCCTCGCGCGGGCCGAAAGCTGCCATCTTGCCCTCTTTCAGGACCAGAATCTTGTCCGCTTGTGCAAGAATACCGGGTCTGTGGGTGATGACGACGGCAATCCCTCCGCGCATCCTGATACTGTCAATGGCGCGAAACAAAGCCTCTTCCCCCTCAGCGTCGAGATGGGCGTTCGGCTCATCGAGAACGACAAGGAATGGTTCGCCGTAAAGCGCACGCGCCAGAGCGATACGCTGCCGCTGACCGGCTGAGAGTATCGGAAACTGGGGATCAATCAGGGTGTCGTAGCCATCCGGCAATTGCAAAATCAGATCGTGCACGCCTGCTGTTTTCGCTGCGGCAATGACCTCTGCCGAGGGAATGTTCTTACGAAACCGGGCGATATTCTGGGCGATGGTTCCTCCAAACAGCGCTACTTCCTGCGGGAGGTAACCCATATGGCTGCCAAGCCGATCAACGTCCCACTGGTCCATCGTCGCTCCGTCGAAACGCAGCGTACCGGAACTGACGGGCCAGATGCCCATAAGCAAACGGGCAAGGACCGTCTTGCCCGATCCGCTATGTCCGATCACTCCGAGAACTGTTCCCGCCTCCAGCGAAAACCCAATCTCTGTTATGATGGTTTTTTTGGCTTCAGGCGGACCTCCCGCCATGGCCTCGACCGTAATGTTACAGGATGGCAGCGGTAACTCCGACAGGGTTTCCCGATCCGTCTCTGCCGCAACGATAACCTCGAGGCGGAGCCAGCTATGTCTTGCTGCGGCAAAAGCCCGCCAGTGCACAATAGCCGCTTCAACCGGCGCAAGCGCCCGCGACGTCAAAATCGAGGACGCCAGAATAATACCGCCGGACGCGTCACCCCTGATGACCAGAACAGCTCCAACCGCCAAAACGCCAGATTGCAGGGCAACCCGGAGAACCTTCGTCATTGTTGCGTAAGTATTGGCCACATCGGCGTGGCGGGTGCCGAACAGCCGGAATACTGCATTATGGGCGGCCCACCTTTCCGCCACATCGCCAGTCATGCCCATGGCCCTCAGCGCCCCGAAATTCAATCTGACGGAATCGGAAAAGCCCCTGCGGTTCGCGGTCAGCACCGCGAGATCGCGTTGAGATTGCCGCAGACTGAAATGCGCAAGTGCGGTCAAAACCATCAATATCAGCACGCCCGCCAGCGCCACGAAACCGATGACGGGATGAAGCAAAAAACATATCGCCAGATAGACGGGCAGCCAGGGAAGATCGAAAAGTGCCGATGGCCCCGGCCCGGAGAGAAAACCGCGCACCATATCGAGATCGTCATTTGTCGAAACGATTGCTTGTTTGCCGCACAGCAGTAGCGATCGCCGAAAAAGGACCCGATCGAGAGTGACTTCGAACAATGCGGCAAGACGCGACAACATACGACTTCTGACGATCTCAAACGCACCCTGACAGACGAACAGCATGCCTGCCAGCAGACACAGGGCAATGAGCGAGCCGATGCTGCCACTTGGGATGATGCGGTCGTAGACCTGCAACATGAAGAACGGGCTCGTCAGATACAGCAGATTGATGAAACCGCTGACGACGGCAACGACCGCCAGCCCGCCCCTGCACCGGGCAAAAGCCTGATGCAGGAGCGAGGCGCGGGCGTGTCCCCCACCCGTTTTACGATCAAACGCGCCGTCTTTCGGCATACTCATTCGCCTGCTGCTGTTATTGCACAAAATATGCGTTACCCGGCGTGCCGCAAAGCCTCGTCAATTGGCGGCATGGGGCTCGTCATTAAGGGTGCTTTCCGGCACCATGTTGAGATCGAAGGCTGACACATCTGCCTCGACGGGAATAAGGTCGAGAACCGTGTCTGCGGTGAAACTCTGCGGCGCGACGGCCAAATTCCGCCCGGAGCTGCGCTGCCGGGTGACGACGATGGTGGTTTCTCTGGCCGTGCCGTTATAGAGAGACAAAATCTCGCCTTCTGTCGGCGAAAGGCTGGCCATCGGCACCAGATGGCGAACGAAGCCACTGAGGATGATGTCGATCCTGCCGGCCGATACCGCCCAGTTTTCCCAATAGCCATCGGGAATGCGCAGCGCAATCGTGGCGTTGCTGCGCAATGTCACCGTAAATACGGACAGGTCGCCCTCATCGCTCAGCAGCCGGACCTTTCCCCAGCCATATAGTTGCTCTCGCGTGGCGCGCGATTCCGGCATCTTGTTCAGCTTGAGAAGATTGACGGCATCCTTGACCTTCTGCGCCAGTGACATCGTCGTCACGAGCACGGCATCCTCGTCATCGATCACAATCATGTCTTCAAGCCCGATCAGGACAACCTTTCTGCCACCGCGCGCATAAGCAAGGGTATTGCTGGAGCCGATCGACAGCACCGGCCCGGAAAGGGCGTTGCCGTTGGCATCCTTGTTGCGGTCGATCTCATACAGGGCCGAAAGACAGCCGATGTCGGACCAGCCGATGCCTTCGCAGCGCACCACCGCACCACGTGACGTACGTTCCATGATCGCCGTGTCGATTGGAACATCTGCTGGCGAAGCGCGAAACGCCGAAGCTTCCAGCATGATCGCGTGTATGTCATCGAACATGTCGATGGCGGCATTTTCAAACGCCTCTTCGGCCGCCCGCAGGGTTTCCGGCGCATGACGCGCCAGTTCTTCCAGCATCACGCCAGCCCGGAACATAAAGATGCCGGCGTTCCAGCAAAAACCCTCCTCCACGTAACGCCTGGCATTTTCAAGCGACGGTTTTTCCAGAAAATCGCCAGCACCGATGGCGTATCCCCTGACTTCCCCGTCTATTTCGATTGCCTCGCCCGGGCGGATGTAACCAAAGCCGGTTTCAGGATGCTCAGGCTTAATGCCGAAGGTCACAATACGATCGGCAAAACGTGCGATCGGGAGCGCGTCTGCGACAATCCTGTTGAAGATTTCGGGTTCCGCAATGATATGATCCGAAGGGGCGACGAGAAGAACGGCGTTGCGTCCCGCCGCATCGATGCGCGAGATGGTGACAGTCAGCGCGGCGATCGCCGCCGCCGTTCCCTGCATCGAAGGTTCAACGATAAGTCCGTCAACGGAAAATCCACCGCTGGCGACTTGCTCTTCCGCATGAACCAATGTGTCGCGTGCACACATCAACCATGGCAGACTATATCCGGGTACGGCAAAACGGCGCAGCGCCTGCTGGAAAAAACTGTCCTGCCCGTCGCCACCCAGCGTCAGAAACTGCTTAGGTTTGTTCGAGCGGGACAGAGGCCAAAGCCGGGTTCCGGACCCACCGATCATGATGGCCGGAACGATCCGAGTGCTCTCGCCTGCAACAGCGATCAAATCCTGACGCATATAAAACCCTCACAAAACCATAAAATATATTTTCGCAAGAAATCGGCCCGCGCTGTCGCCAACTCACCAACAAAGTCCGTGATAGACAATTTGACCGCTGCGGTTTGGCACCTCGACACGCGCAAGATCCACCACCACGAGCGGTCTGCCGGCCGCTTCGATCGCCCCGGTCAGACCCGCATATTTGTGGCCGACAACCAGAATATCAGCATTGTCGATGACATCATTGATCGACGGCCGGACACGTGGCGCAATATGGCGCAGATAGTTACGGCCTTCGCTTTCATCCCTCACAACGTTTGGATCGAAGATCGACACTTCTTTGCCGTTGCCGATAAAATTCTCGACAAGGCTCAGCATCGGGCTTTCGCGCATATCATCAGTGTCGGTCTTGAACGTAATGCCGATGAAGCCGATGCGATCCTTGCGCGCATCGGAGATGAGCTGTTTCGCGCGGTCGATCTGCACCAGATTTGCCGCCTTTGCGGCGTCAAGCATCGGTGTTGCAACGTTCATTCGCCGTCCGAAGCCGGACAGAGCTCGCAGATCCTTGGGAAGGCACGAGCCCCCGTAAGCAAAGCCCGGTTTCATATAGGCCTTTGAAATATTCAGGCGGGTATCCGCGCACACGACATCCATGACCACATGGCTGTCGATATCCTTGGCCTTGCAGAGATTGCCAATCTCGTTGGCAAAGCTGATCTTTACCGCGTGCCAGCAGTTGTTGACGTATTTGACGATCTCGGCGCTCCGCAGCGGAATAACATGTGGAACGACGCTAATATGGGCGACCATTGCCTTAAGAACGTCGATCGAGCGCGTATCATCACCATACTGACCGAAAACGATGGCGCCTGGCCTGTAGTAATCCGCAATCGCCGAACTCTCGCGCAGGAATTCGGGATAGTAGGCGACGCCGAAATCCACTCCAGCGATTTTTCCGGACGCCTCTTCGAGCGCCGGTATGACAACCTCCTCCATCGTGCCGGGCAGGATGGTGGAACGCATGACGACAACGTGGAATTCGCTTTTATTGCGCAAGGCCCTGCCGATCTCAAAAGAGACCTGACGCACGTAGTCGGTATTGAGTGTACCGTCGAGAAGGCTGGGCGTACCCACGCAGCAGAGCGACACATTCGTCATTTCGACCGCTTCTTCCGCGGAAGTTGTCGCGGTCAGCATGCCGTTGAGGTTTGCCTTTTCCAGGAACTCGGCAAGGTCTGGTTCAATGATCGGCGCTTCGCCACGGGCAAGGCACGAAACCTTGAAACTATCAGGATCGACCGCCACGACGCGGAAACCGTCGTTGCTCAGACAGGCGGCCGACACGCAACCGACATAACCGGCCCCGAAAACACTGACCCTGAGACCCATTGCACTGACGTTAATATCAATTTTGGTCATGTGAACCCCTGAAAGCAACTAAGGAAATACTTAAATAACCATGGGAAAATTCTGTAAATTCAGAATAGACGCGCCACCGGACCGGGCAGGAGGGAGGCGATCAAAAGCAATGCAGGATCAGGCTCGACAGAACCCGCTGGCAACATAAAACTTATATTTTATCGCAAAAGTGCTTCGCCGAAAGCAAAAGAGCAAACGGCAACAAATTTAACGAAACATGACAACGTATTCATATGAATGAACAAAAAAATGCATGTATTACCGAAAACAGCCAAATTGGCAAAATTTCAAATAAACATATATGAAGGCAAAACAAACGGCGAACAACGAATGATATGACCGTGCCAGCTTCGCTATTAATTACAATAACATTAAATACGAATACACAATGTAGTCAACAAATATTTAACGAGAAATGCAAATAAATACGAAATTTAATAATATTCGCAACTATTTAGTCACCCGTTGCTTACGCGCGCCAATCGATCCGCCTCATTAACCGGACGTTTCCTTGAATCTGCTTCAATGGCAGCTTTCCTTGTCGGGAAGTGAGCCATGTTGCGTTTTGCGTTGATTGCCTTTTCCGCCTCCTTTCTGTTCAGCTTGCCCATGCTGGGCGTCGGTAACGATTCAGGCTCAAATGAAGCCACACAGCAAATCCTCAAACCGGACACCTCGCCTGTACGCGCACCGACCGTTCAGGTGAAACTGGAAAGATCCGGCGGCACAACGATCTCGAACGGCAAGGGGGAAACCGGCATGAGTTGCGACGTGGCGGTTTCCCAAGTCAAAACCCCGCCGCAAAAAATTGCCACGAGCTCTAAATATCTTCCCCAAGACGCGATGGAGAACGAGCGGCAGGATGCCTCCCATATCGCCGTTTTCAAGCCCATCTGGCGTTCTATTCTCGAGCTGGAAAACATTGAGACGCGCTTTGGAGCTGGATGCGCCATGCGTGTCCTTCACCAATGGGCCACCTCCCAGGCCCTGATCGACGCCGCAACGCCCGACGCCAAACTCACCCGCGCTCGCGTGCTTGCAGAAATATCCGGTCTCGTCGCCACCTGGGGTGTTGCAGGCGATCTCGACAGACAAAAGCCCATAACGGATTGGCTGACCATCATGGCAAACGACACCATGGTGTTTTTCGACGTCGAAGCCGGCCCGAGAAGCGCCCGCAACAACCATCGCTATTGGGCGGCACTTGCCCTTGCCACAGTCGGCAGCCTGACCGGAGACCAAAACAAGATCGACTGGGCGCGCCAGTCCTATCGGATCGGCGTGTGCCAGGTCACCGAAGACGGCACTCTGCCGCTTGAAATACAAAGGGGAGCGCTTGCGCGCAACTACCATATCTATGCTTTTCGGCCGCTGGCTGGCACATTCGTAACGTTCCGGAAGATTGGCCAACCACTCGATGGGATTTGCTCCGGATCTCTCGAGCGACTGGCCAAAGCCGCGTTGAAGGGTGTTGACGACGCCACGCTGTTCGAAGCGGCGACCATGAAACAGCAAATCAAGCCGCCGCGTGAAGACAGCTACCCTGCCCATCTGAGGCTGGATACGCTTAAACGCGACCTCCAACAGGGATGACACCGGCGACACGATCATCGTCTACCTCGCCATGCCATCTAGTGAGATAAGCGCGGATCGCGCCAAAAGGTAGCCGCCATCGGCCGACTGGGTCAGCCAATATTTGGCCTGTCCGATATCCTTGACGACGCCGGTCGCCTGGGCATACATCAGGCCGAGGAGATATTGCGCCTCGCTATCTCCCTGCGTTGCAGCCAGTTTTCGATAGGCGGCGGCCTTTTCAAACGATCGGCTCGTACCACGACCTACGAAATAGGCCTCGGAGACCGCACGGATGGCCTCCATATTTCCCCGGTCGGCATAGGGTTCGAGAATCTGCAGAATTCGCTCATGCATGGTCGCCGGTACGCCAGAACGGTTCAACGCCTTGGCCAGAAAAGGAACGTTTTCTTCATCGCCCGCCTCGGCAGCCTCGGCAAACATGTCCACACCCTTCCGGATTTCGGCCGGATCGTTGCTGTTCCACCGGGCGCGGGCGATCTTGCCTTCTTCTGAAATAGGACCGCCCTTTGGCGCAGCGGCGATGATCGCCTGCGCCTTTTCCCGTGCCGTCGCGCTGAACCGACTGTCGGAAAGTTTCTTGGCGGCGGAAAGACTTTGCTGCGGCGCCAGATCGATCGCCGAGAGCAGAAGCCTCTCGGCATGTACCGTTGCGTCGGCGTCGGCGTTTTGCATGAGCAGGGATGCGGTTTCGACATAACGGGCGCCGCGCCGCGCCGGCTGCAACTTGTCCAGCAAGGCAATTGCCTCATTCACATTCCTGGTGACGCCGCGCCCTTCCAGCAAGGCAAGCGAGGTCTCCTCAATGCCGCGGAGATTGCCCACCAGCGCTGCCCACCTGTACCATTTGTAGGCAAGGGTATCATTTTTGGGAACATCAATGCCGAGCTGGTGCATGCGCGCCCAAGCGATGACGCAGCTGGAAGACCCGCGCATGGCCTCCCTCGCCAGCAGGTTCATCACCTTGCCGGTATTGGCGCCAAACGAATAGTCGTTGTTGACGATCCCCTTGGCCAGCAGGCGCACCGCCTCGCGGCTCCTGGGGGCCGCCGATATCAGAAGGGAAAAACCGAGGTCAGGGTTATGAAGATCGCTGCGAGATTCTTTCAGGGCGGCCGCGGCGATTTCCAGCTGTCTCGCGACAGGAAGCTTTTTTGCCGCTTCAAGCGAGGGTGGGCGCGTTTCCGGCAAAGCCTGCGGGCCGACGGTGACTGTCGCGCGCGCCTTTGGAACGGGCACATTGCTCTTTCCTGCAGCCTGAACCATGGTCGTCGCAATCGGCAAGACCGTAATCAGGGTGAAAATGACAGAAAGTTTCATCGAGCAGTCCTTTCTCCACCATCCGGATGTCGTGACGGAGGCTTTGCTATTGAGTGATGGTTGCAGCCTTACCCAACCACCGTTCCGCTTCCTTCGGATCGGAGGGGACGCCGTAACCAATCTGCAGTGCAATGGCGTAAGGTTCGAATGCCTGGCGATAACCGGACATAGCCGCCCGCGCGAGCCAACCCGTACTGTCGGCGGCCGAAAGCGGAAAGCCACTGGTGCCGGTCGCAAAAGCATCGGCAACCGTCACCATAGCGGCGCCGTCGCCCGTTTCAGCGGCATTTATCATCCAGACCCTGGCCTTGTCTGAATAGGACTCGTCCTCTTTCGCCAATGTCGAAAGAACGCGCGCCAAGGCCTGAATGGCATTACCGGACCCTGCTTTCGCGGCATCTTCAAGTGCGGGCAAGGCTTCAGCGACGATTGACGGATTTGTCGGCGCCTTCGGCGTTTCGTCACCCACCAGCTGCTCGACGAGCGTCTTCAAAGCGCCGTCGTCTCCAGCGCGAACCGCAGCAAGCAACCACCGCGTCGCCTGCCGCGGATCGGCGTGGTGTGGCAGCAGGTACATGCGACCGGCTTCACGCATCGCTTCCACCTTGCCGGCCTCCGCAGCCTTGACCATCGTCGCAAGCGCCAGTTCGGGGTTGGCAACGCCGCGTTTGTCGTCGTTGAGCAGGTTTGCGAGGTGATAAAGCGTGCTGGCGTCGTCCGTTTCGGAAGCAATCGCACGGTCGACCAGGCTGCGGGTCTGTATCGCGTAATTGGCATCCCGCGATATTGCATCAGCCAGCGCAACCTCATCTTTGGCGCTGCATAGCGGTTGTTTCAGGGCCATGTCGAACATGGCGCGGCGCGATGTCTGGTCGCTCGCACGGTCGGCTGTTTTGAGTATCGCGCGGATATCGCCGGCATCGACGGCCTGCCTCAACCAGAGATCGGCTGCCCTGCCACCGCCGGTCTTTGTGTCCACGCCGAGATCGGCAAGCTGGATCATCGAAGCCGTGTGACCCAAACGTGCGGCTTCGACAAGAAGTTTGATACCTTCCTCGGGTTGAGGAGTGAAACCCGCCGCCCCCTTCAGATACAGCTTGGCGAGATCATAGCGCACCGAAGTATCGCCCGTTGACAAACCATCTCTGAGAAGTTCGACCGCCGCCTTCGCGTTCGCCTTGTCGGCGTTTTCAGATGAAAGCTGCAATCGTGCCAGCAGAACCAGCGCCTGACCGCGTTCCTGACCCGCCGCCAATGCCTTTTCGTACCACTGGCCGGCCTCACGGGTATCAACAGCCGTGCCGGTGCCGTCACGGTAGGCCAACGACAGGAGAACCATCGCCCGCCGATCCCCAAGAGCGGCCGCCCGACGAATATTGCGGAAATACATGAGCTTTCCATCATCTGCGGATTGCTCGGCCAGCGCCTGTCTGGCGACGGCGATCAGGCTGGGGCGGTTACCCGCGGCAGCGGCTCGCTCCTGCCAGCGTCGCCCGATATCGACGTTGCGTTCGACACCGATGCCGCAGCTATAGGCGTCTGCCAGTGTGGCCATCGCTTCACTCAAGCCGTTATTGGCGGCGCGCCGTAATATCGCAACCGGATTGACGCTTTTTGAAATATTATGCGTGCTGTCGACCATCAGCTGGTAGAGCTCAAGAGCCGCCGTATCAGATCCCAGAGCGACTGCACGCGTCAGATATTCCACGGCCTTTTCCGTATTGCGCGCCGTTCCGGTGCCGCTGGCATAAGCACTGCCCAACTGCTTTAGGATATCCGTATCAACCACAGGATTGCGCGCGGCTTTCTCGAGATAGCCCACCATGGCGACATAGTCAGGCTTCCCGCCAAAATCTCCGTGGGCGATCTGCGCCAAAAGTTCCAAAGCGCGTACATTTCCGCGCTGAGCCTCCTGTTTGAGCGCCTGTGTCGCCTTTGGAAGGGCGTCCTTGAGATCGAGGTTTGCCAGCAACAGGCGAGCAAGGGAAATACGGCTACCGGTGTGTCCTTTCGCAGCAGCGGTTTCCAGGAGTTCCACCGCCTTGTTGCTATCCACCGGAACGCCGTCGCCGATAACGTAACGCTGTGACAGACGTTCGATCGCAACGAAATTTCCGGCTTTCGCGGCAGCCATAAGCCACTTGGCGGAGAGCTGTGGATTATAAAGGCCGAATTCTTCATTGGCATAAATGCCGGAGAACAGGTTAAGAACGTCACATTCCCCAGCGCCGAGCGACTGGCTGAGTCTGTCGATCGCCTGATTGAAAAGAAGCTGAGGCGCATTCTCCGACGGCGCCAGATCCGGATTGTTGCGATATAGCCGTGCAAGCAACAGAGCCGCATCCGGATCACCGTTTTGCGCACCCATTTTGAGGTATTTTTCGCCCTTTAATTTGTCCTGCGGCACCACATCGCCGGTAGCATAAAGACGCCCCAGAAAGGTCGCCCCTTCCATGAAGCCACGCGCTATTGCCTCGTCCTGGAGCGCGAGACCTCGGCCAAGATCGGGCGATCCTGACGTTGCGTCGAACATCAGGCGACCCAATGTGTGTGAGGCACGGCCAGCTAGTTCATAATTGGCGTTTTTCAGATATTCGAGCATACGGCGCGCAAGCACCCTGTCACGCGGGGCATTGCCGGTTCCGCCGATATAAGCCTGCGCGTCCAGCAGCATGTCGTCCAGATTGCCCGAAACCGGCCCGCCGTCCCACTTGTTCCAGTCGAAGGAAAGATTACGCTGTTGCGCCCTGACCTTGCAGATCGGCGCGTAGTCGAAGTCAGGACTAGGCATAAGGCCATCCTGCAACGGCAAGGTCGTCTGCGCCTGCACGGGCTGCACCGCAAACACCAGCGCGACAAACAACAGGCCGGCGCCAAACCTCGTCTTTTCCCGCCGAGCGGAGAGAAGAGATGCCATGTTTTTTAATGTCGTCATGTACCTGATCCCTCTCATCTTTTTTCTCCCCCTCAGGCTTTCGCCGAAACGGATGTGAGAACGATATCGTCCGGCCCGCTGCCCAGAACGAAGATGGACGTCACCGAACGGCGCTTCAGCGTCGTTTTTTCGAAAGTCCTGACAATCGCCTCTGAAATCTCGACGTTCAGATCGATTGCAACCGCATTAACCGCGAGAGAAACGCCGCTCATCGGTGCGACTGCCTTGATGACGGGCGAGCGTTTGGCAAGCGCCGTCAGCGAAACCGGCATTGTCGTGAGGTTGTAGAGCGCAAGCGCACATTTCGCCGGGTCGGACGTAAATACATCCGCAACGACGACCGGCTCTGTCGTGTTCTCGCCCGCGAGAATCGTCAGATATTGTCCCTGCCCGACAGAAAGCGGCGTGGACTGCCCTTTGACCAGAAGGGTGTAGTTTCCGGGAGCTCTTGCGATATAATCAGAAATCCCGCCTGCAGATATCTTGAACGGCTTCTCGCCAATAGTCGCCGTTGCAGCAGCCGACGGGTCGGTCGCGGCAATACGGATGAAGCTCCAGTCTTTCGGAACATCCGCATCATAAATGCCGGCATCGTCGCCAGCCGCCAGAGCGGAGTGGTTTGCGGCCACCAGGCTTGCAAAAGCGGTAACAAGGCGAACGAACCGGCGTCGATTTATTTTCAAGGCACTATCATCCAAAAACATCTGCTTCAGCCCTGCTTCTTGATGAATTGATCGGGAACGCGGCAAAGACGTGCGGTAACCGTGATGTCGCCGAAGTTTCCGTTGACGGACACACCCGTAATAGGCGTCGGAAACTCGTCGTTCAGCATCAGATAAAACGTGCCGTCGTCGACGAAACGGGGAAAGCCGCCTAGCGTCAGCGTATCCTCATCGCCGTCGCGATAACGCACGGTGACAGTCATCTGATTCAGGCCAGCCTGTGAGGCGGTGAACTCCAGATACGCATCTCCATATTGCTGCCCCTTGAGGTCTGCGGCGGCAAGCAACACCGTCTCGCCATCAATTTTCTTCGGCTGAGAGTTCGCGATACTACTGTTGCCCTCGCAGGAGCCATAAACTGCCGCGAGCAGTTGGCGCGATGCCTGGAACATTGTCTGGTCCACGGCATAATATGACGGTGCTTCCCAGATAATCAGGGGAGCCGGCTTGTCATGAAAGTCTTTGGAGAACACGAGAGTCGCAAGAGATGAGATGAACTGCGCCCCGTTTTCGGCATAGTTCGTGATATCCAGACCGGTCTCCTGGGCCAGAAAGCCCGCAAAGTTGAACTCAGGCGTTGCGCTGAAAGAGGATCCGACGAGAGCAACCGGTGCGGAGGCTTCCGCAACATTCCCCAGAAGATCGCCGGCATCATCTGCCGATCGCGTTGTCTGCCAGACCGTTTCTTTCTCGGGCTCCACCGTGGTCCCACACAGGGCCTGAATTTCGTGGCCCATGGGCGCGATGTAATCGAGACTGCCGACAGCCTTGGTCTCGAAATTGTAAGTGGACAGGGATGGGTACTCGGCAATCTTCCTTATCGTTTCGGCAGTAGCGGAAGCAACCAGACGGGCGCCGGATGACGTCCAGTGATGGTCCCGGGCAAAGAAGAAATTGCCCCTTGCCTGATGATCGTCAATCGCCTTGAGAACATCTATCGTCGTGATGCCGTTCTTTTGCAACTGCGCGACATAGTGACGGAACTCCTGTTCTGCGACAGGGGCATTGTAGCGTGCCTGGATCTCGTCGCCATCATCGAGTTTCGCTTGCTGCACGATACCGCGGGACGGCAGCGGTATGAAAACAAGTTCCGTTCCCTTGACGCGCAAGGCATCGGAAATGGCCCGCATCGAGGCCATTGTTTCCGACGTTCTGACAAAAAACTCTTCAAAATCCGTATTGGTACGGAAAAACACGCCATCTTGCCCTTCGGCCAGATTGAACTCCGATTTTTTGTTGCCGATATCCGGGCAGGCCTTGCCTGCAAAGGCTGGCGTTGCGGCGAAAACGAACGAAGCACTCATGAAGCAAATGGCAAACCGGCGCACCTCAGCTGTACTGCGTAGATGATACCCCTCAAGGCTCTTCATTTTCATCGATCACCTCCATCTTAGGTATCTCAAAACGGGGATCAGCCGCCGCCATCTTCATCAGAATTTTGTTGGCCTGATTGTGCTTGAGCACCTGCGCGCGCCTCAGCCAGAGGAGCCCCTCTGCCTGAAGGGCCTGCGAACTGTCAGCGCGAAGGACGAGCGCCGTCTGAAACATGGCGGACGGACTGTTGGCTGCGGCTGCCCGAGCCAGCCATTCATTCGCCTTGTCCGCGTTCCGTTCGACGCCCTGCCCGGACCTGTACGCCTCATAGAGCCGATACATGGCGAGCGGACTTTCTTGCGTGCGTGTCGATGCGGCTTTTTCCAACCAGCCAATGCCCGCCTCGCCATCATGCGGAACACCGAAGCCGGAGAGCAGAGACAGCCCGACATCGATCATCGCTGCCGCGTCGCCGCGCTTTGCGCCCTTGTAATTAAAGGCAAATGCCGCTTCCGGATCGATAGGTGCGGCGAAACCTGAACTTTCCAGCGCCGCAAGATCGTGCCACGCACGATCAAAACCGGCATCTGCCGCCGCCAGCAAATTCTGTTTTGCAAGCTCCCCGTTCTGCGGCACTCCCGCACCCCAGAGATAGGCGAGACCGAGTT
This sequence comes from Rhizobium sp. NFACC06-2, assembly GCF_900101425.1. Classification (NCBI taxonomy): domain Bacteria; kingdom Pseudomonadati; phylum Pseudomonadota; class Alphaproteobacteria; order Hyphomicrobiales; family Rhizobiaceae; genus Rhizobium; species Rhizobium sp. NFACC06-2. The sequence goes on from NZ_FMVA01000016.1 coordinate 98,895, forward strand.
CGCGCCGCGCCGAGCGGCTGCCAGCGTCGCTTGCCGTTTGCAGGTAGTCGGCGGCGCGCTTCTTGTCTATGTCGACGCCAACGCCATCGGCATACACGCGGGCAAGCTTGAGGTTGAGCGACGGGTTTTTCGGCTGCACAGCAAGTGCTCGATCGTAGTAGGACAAGGCCTTGGAAGGATCGGCGGGTGTATGAACGCCGTCCAGTAGAAGATCAGCCATCATGATGGTGGCTTCGACGTCGTCATTGGCGATCCCCTCTTCAAGAACACGCTGTGCCTCTCCGAAATTCCGCTCGCTGTTTTCGCCGCCGAGATAAGTTGAAGCCAGCACGGCGGCGGCACCCGGATATCCCGCACCTGCCAACTCCCTGGCGAGGTTGGCGCCCTGCAGGCTCAAAAGCGAATCTGTCGATTTCAGCAGGGCACCGGCAAGCAGGAAACGATCGGCGGAAGAGAGATCCGGAATGTTGGCAGCAAGTTCCAGAAACTCTCTTGCCTTGCCGCTCTCTCCACCTTCCAACGAAAGAACATCGAAGAGATCGATCGCCGCAGAGAAACTCCCGGCTCGCGCCGCCGTTTCCAAAAGCGGAACCGCTTCCTCCAAACGGCCATTCGCTCTCAGAAAACGCGCCATCTCGACAGATGCCTCGACATCGCCTCTGTCGACCGCCCTCTGGAAAATTGCATGTGCTTTCTCAAACGCATCCGGACCGCCGACGCGCATGTGCAGATTTGCAAGCTCTATGAGACCATCCGTCCTGCCCCTGGCAGCGGATCTTTCCAGATATTCCGTCGCCTTGCCGACATCGCGCGGAACGACCTGCCCTTCCGCGTAGAGCTTGCCGAGCTTCAGCATAGCCGCATCGCTGCCAAGGGCATCGGCCTTCTCCAGCCACCCGATGGCGAAAATTCTTCGGCTCGGATCTGAAGAAAGGAGAGCGGCATCTGCCAGCCTGTTCAGCACACGAACCGACGGCCGCACAGCAAGCGCTCTCGAATACCACGCCATAGCATCGTCGATATCGACCGCCTGGCCGATACCATGAAGACTGAAATCACCCCTCAGCACGATTGCGTTGATGCTGCCGGCGGTGGCGGTGGCGACAAGCCCGTTGCGTGCCGCTGTCAGACTTTCTTTCGTTCGCAACTCAGGCTTTTCGAGAAGCAATTGCGCTAAAAGGACGGTGCCATCCTTGGACTGGCGCGCCAGCGTCAACCCATAGATATCCACGGCTCTTCGCGCATCGGCGATAACGCCATCACCGTCACGGAACATCGTGCCTATACGCAGAAGCGCATCCACATCGCGTGCCTCGCCATTCATGACCTGGGCGAACAGATCGTCGGAAAGCTTCTTGCGGTTTTCCAACGTGTTCTGCAGCTGAACGGAGAAATAGAGGACGGCCTTGGCATCTTTGATGCCGGCAAGGCGCCGCATCCATTTATCGAAGGTCGCTTGATCAACATTGATGTCGCCGCTCTCGGCAAAGTCCTTGACCAGTTCCTGCGCCGCTTCGATATCGCCGGTTTCGGCCGCCCGGTCGAGATAATCCGCCGCCTCAGCTGGATTGAACAGGCTGGTCGCGGCATCCATTTGCAAGCGCGCGATCCAAAAGATCGATCGCTTATGCCCAAGCTCGCTGGCATTGCGATACCAGACGAGTGCCGCTTGCAACGCCTCATCGGAATTCGCATTTTCCCGGTAGTAGGTCGCAAGGTCATAAGCCGCGCGCTCATCGCCAGACGCCGCACGCCGCTGAAGCAGCCCGACGCCGAAGCGGGTCATCGACTGTGCTTCGGTCTCAGGCGTTCCAGCCAGAGCGGCCAACTCGAAAGCGGCCGCGCCATAACCGAGCCTCAGAGCCAGTTGCAGGCGGGCCTTCGCATCGGCAGCACCCAACTGTCGCTCAACCATCGTCCGCCCGGCAATATAGGCCGCCTCGGCGACCCCTGCCCGGCCAGCCTCTTCCAGCAGCGACAAGGCCCTATTGATATCAAACGAACCGCCCTCTCCCGCAAGCAGCATCTTCGCCAGCGTCAATTTGGCTTCAAACTGGTGTGGGCCGGGGATCGTCAGCGCCGCCTCGAGAACCGTCCGTGCCTTACCGAAGTCGGGCACGAGCAACGGATTTTGCGCATCGACCGGCACGCCCGCCCGCAGCAACCTTGCATAATCCAGCATGCCCTGGCCGTCGCTCCGCTGCGAAAGCGCGGTCGCGGCTTCGATAAGCCTGCCCGGCACCTGCGCATCAGCGGCGGACACTGGAAAGCCATTCAAAACCGCGGACCCAACAGCAAGAGCGAGGGTGAAAAGGTGACGCTTCATCATCACTTCCCCCAGAAACAAGTGGCGTTGCCGCCGACAAATTCATCGATCAAGGGCCGTTCGGTAGCCGCATCCTTTTGCAGCAGCGCAATCGCGCGCTGCATGGAGATATTCTCGGTCGGAACGGCGGCCAAAGCTTCGAGGAATGCGAGATAGTGGCGGCCATTGCCACGGTTATCGAGAAAACCCGTATCCTGGTGAAGATAATCACGGCTTGGACCGGGGATGTAATTCTCGGCCGCATAGGCATTGACGAGAACCGGATCGTTGATGCCGTTCAGCCAATAACCGAAAATCGTCCAGATCGACCGTTTGACGGGGCTGGCGTCGCCGGATGTCTTCGCATAAAGGTTTTCGCCGTGGCCGCGGGCAACCTCTGCCATCACCATCATGCTGGTCAGCGACTGCCGCATATACCAGAGCGACCGCGCACCCCGGCGCGTTTCAAGCGGCAGTCCGCCATTGGCGCGCGCCTCATCGAGAATGGAGAGAAAGCGCAATCGGCCTTTTTCATAAAGACCGTCATCCCCGACGATCCCGCCCCATGTCATCAGCACGCTATCGGCCAGATACCGGTGATTGTTGACGTCGACGTCACCGTTGAAGGTCTGGTCGACGCGGCGAACCAGCGGATCGAGCCACGCCTGGATTTTCAACCGTTCCGCGTCCGGCAGCTCATCGCGAATGATCGAAAAAGCCGTGATGGTCGGCATGAGCGCACGCTTCAGCGCATAATAAGCGTCGTGCCCAACCTCCGTATTTTCGAAGGCGCCACGATCCGCCCAGGTGTTCAGAAGACTACGCAGCGTCTTGGTCGATGCGGCGTCACCGCCAAGCGAGCGTCCGGAAAGCACCATCATGGCCCAGGCGAACTGGGCGCCGGCACGATCGCTGCCGTAACCGGCGGTTGGACGAAATCCCTCGACGACCTCGAGATCAAGCCATTTGCTGTCGGCCTTGATCGCAAGGCATTGTTTGCGAAGGCGTCCAGAGGTATCGGCGACAATCGCTGCCTTGCGGGCCGCAACATCGAAAAGACCGCCATAGCCAGTTGCAGCGGTTGCCGGCGGAGTGGCGCAAAACCAGACGCCGAGGGCTACAACGATACAGCGTCTCAGAGGGAGATTTGCACCAGGAATCCCGGAAAATATTGCCATCAGCTTCGGCCTCCCGTCCCATTGAAGTTCTCGTATTGAACGGAGTTTGAAACATTCGTGCAGGTGTCTGTCATTGCGTCTTCCGCGAAGATTGCGGATTGACCGTCGCCATTGAAAAACCCTGCATCGCGGAAACGGCAGCTATAGGCTTCCGGGCGTTTCGGTCGGCACACGGTCGAGGTTATCAACACGCTTTCGCGCTCGTTAAAGCGCAGCATATGGCCTTCCATTGCCCGACCATCGCCATCGATCAGCCGACCGACCTGATTGAGATAGTCGTTGCCGGAAAGGCTGAAACCCGACGTACCATCAACCTTGATGCCGCCACCATTTCCATGGATACGGTTGCCGCTGGCCGCAAAGGTCGTCAGCGGCAGATAGGGATCGAACTCAAAATCGCGCAATGCGTTTGCAGGAGATGTCCGCAGGTTACTGATATAACCGTGAATCGCGTCCTGAGCGTTGTTTTCCAGAATGTTCCCATGAACGCCAACATCCCAACTGTTGCGGATCTTGATGCCCGCACGCTTATTGTCGAAGAACCGGTTGCCCACCGCCAGATTGCAGCTGCTTTCGAAGAGTGTCAGGCCATCCTGGTTGTTGTCGAAGGCGACATTGGCATAAATAAAATTGTCGATGCTGTTGCGGTCGATCATGAAGCCCGACCCTGCATTTGCGTGTGACACATTGCCAACGATCCAGGAAAAATTCACCTCACGCGAGACGATGATGCCGTGTTTGGCCTTGGTGTCATAGGTGGTGTTGAGGGCAATCAGCAGCCGATGAGAGCGGTCATGCGGGTCGATCGCGTAGAGCACGTTGTCGCGATATTCATTGCCGACGAGGCTGATATCAGCTGCCTCATAGGAATAGAATCCGTATTCGAAATTGTGGAAGAAATTGTCCACAACGATCCCTGTCGGCGCACGCGCGTCAGTTATCCGCTGCGCCACGGTTTTGGGACCGGCAGAAAAGGCGAGACCGAAGGATTTGGGCGCCGCGTAGCCCAGCGAATCCAGCACGGAGCCACCGATCATCAGCCGTGAATTGCTCCAGCCGATGATATATGGCCGGAAAACATGGCGCTTTTCCTTATCCGAGTAACGTGGTGTTCCGGTCTCTTCATCCCAGGATGTGACGGTCGTATCCTGGATGTAAAGCGTTCCAGCCACGGAAATGAAACTGCCGGCCGTAGCTGAAAGACGATAGGCGGCCGCTTCCTGTCCAGACAGGATCAACGTCGCCCCCTCCGCCACCAGAACCGGGGCGCGCAGTGTCACGACGTCGTTTTCGCGGGTTACCAACGGAAAACCGTCGCCAGCATCCAGTTCGCTCGCCAGACTGCCAAGAGTGTAGACACCACTCTGAATAACGATAATGCGCGGATAAGGAACGCCCTGCGCTTCAGCCGCGAAAGACAGCCCCGTATTGCCCGCAGCCAGATCTTCCATGAACTTGTCGCTATAGGGACTGAGATTGGCAAGCGTAACGGCAGCATGACCGGCCTGCGGCAAGGGCACATTCTCACGGACCGTGCCGGCACGCACGGAAATGTCGGGATAGGTGTAGGTCTCGGGAAGGCTCATCCTGCCTTCCTGTCGTGCAAGTGTCAGCCTGCCATCGCTGAACGCGGCAGCAGGTGTCACTTCTGCCGCAGCCTGAAGCTTCGGCGCCTGTTGCATGGCCAAGTGGTCGGCCGGGCTCCCTTTGCCCCAACCGAGATGACGCACGTCGAGAGACCGGAAATTGGCCTCCGCGATGGCACGCGCCGTGCGGACACGCAACATGTGATCCTTCAGTGTAGTCGCCTGGCCCGATGCGAATTTGAGCATCGCCGGATTTGCCGCGGCCGCAACCAGAACATCGGCCTTGAGCGCCTCATCCTCCCTTGCACCGACGAATGACGCAAGATAGGTCAATGCCTCACCACCGAAGCCATCCAGCGCGGCACGTTTGCCAATCATGCTGGCGGCCCGGGCCTTGATCTTTTCGTCAGCAATACGATCAATCAGTTGCTTGGCTGCATCGGTCTTGCGCGCATCGGTCAGCACCTCGACGATCTTCAGATACCCCTTGTCGCGGTTATCTCTTTTGTCCTCACCGGCTGCAACTTTCACCGCTTCGCCGACCAGCGCATCGAAATCGCCGTTGCCCTTGCTGTCATTGGCAACCGAAGCCAGCCGCAACAACGCCTCTATTCGGAACTCCGTGTCCTGAATGGAAAGGGCAACCGCCTTCGCATCATCCGTCTCACCCTTTTTGGCGAGCGTTCGCGCCAGCTCGGACTGTACGCGTCCCCTGTCACGGCTATTGGCGATGAGTTCGAGCGCACTCTTGGCCGCCTCGATATCACCTTCCCGCGCTTTCACGCGGGCGATACCGGCAACGGCCTTGTCGCGGTCATTGCCGCCCTGGAGAAAGGGAAGCAGCGTCTCTGCGTCCTTCAGCCTGTTGGCATCCGCCAGGCTTTTGGCGAGATTGGCAATCGTGTTGCCGCCATCCTTCGCCGCACGCAATTCCTGCAGCAGAGCCAAGGCGTCATCCAGTCGCTCAAGGCTGATGGCGCTCTCGGCCGCCGCTACCACCGCCACCCCCCGCTCAGGGCCGGACAGCCCGGCAAGAACGGTGTTTCCGTTGGCATAGGAAGCATCGGCCATCTTCGCCAGATCGTTTTTGGCGAACACGGTTGCCAGCATGAAATCAAGCTCGGCGCGCAACGCGCTTTCCGGCAAGTATTCCGCCAATTTTGCTGCATCCAGTCCACGCCCGGCCTCGATACGCTGCTTGACGATCCTCTCGATCAGATCTTCCTGATCACTGTTGTCCGCAAGGCTGGTGGCCAGCACTGGCATCCATTCCAGCTTGCCTTCGCTGAGGACCTGATCCGCTACATTGTCGACTGCCTTCTTACGCGCTTCGGAATCTTCCGGATTGATCGCCAGCGCCCACAACAATGCCGACTCCAGATCGTCTTTCTTGAGGGCGTCGGCGCTCTGCGCCACAATGGCATCCGTGGCAGCGGCGCTGACTTGCTTACCGTCGATCTGCTTGCCCACAAGAATTCGCAAGGCCAGATCGTAGCGGGCATAGCCGCGCATGCGTGCCGGCCACATGCGCGAAATCGCCTTGTCGGCAAGGACAGAGGATATTTGAGGATCGATGATCGTCGCCGTTTGCGCCAGAGTGTTCAGCGCTGCGTTCTTTGCCGTCTCGTCCTTGATGAGATCGACACGGTCGGCCGCCTTCTCCATCAGGCTTATGGCATTCGGCTTGTCGCCCTTGGCGACGAGAGCCGCGTAGCCTCCCAGGGCGGCGACCTGCAATTCCGGCAGAGAAAGAGCTTCTATCAGTTCAATTATCCGCACGCGCATCTCGGTTCTTTGCTCCGGGTCCGCGATAGGGCCCTTCATCTGTTCCTGCAATGCGGAGATACTGGCGGAAACCAGGCTGTCGGCATCGATTCCATCGGAGGCCAGTCTGCTCAATGCAGTCTTTGCCTCGACGGAATCCGCCGCCACCCACGATTTCAGTTGTGTGATGCCAGCACGCGCCGCATCGAGAAATGCGAGGCGCTGCCGGGCGTCTGTCGCACCATCGGCCTTCAGAACATTCGCGGTAATGTCCGACAGGGCGGCATCGGCTTTGCCCAGTACCGATAACTGCGTTGCCGGGGGCTGCTGGGCGAAAGCAACCGAGGACGCAACCGGCCAGTGTCCGGTGGGAAAGACGAGGCAGATCGACAACGCCGCCACGCGCAGCGATACCAAGGTGATCCCCGTTTTCGGCAGCCACCGGCAATTGGAACTTGATAGGTGGATGATGTCGCGTGTCATCATGCTTCCTTCGTCAGGTCTGTGTCGTAAAAGCTGCTCGATAATTGCGTGCAGAGAACCGGAATGCAGGCAACGGGTGCCCTGTCAGAGATCAAGACGTCCCCTGCACATGAATTTCCTGCAATTGTCATTCAATATGGCCGCTGGCCAACCGCCCCTGGCAGAGGGAGGCAACCCTTCCGCAACCACCTATTTAGGCAGGATTCTGCCCGTCATATTCGCTAACCATTGGTTCAGGCCGAACCATGGTCCGTTGTCGAAGCGAACGACAGCGGGTGTGCCGATTCCGGCCGACAGGTCATGTCCGCCAAGATCGATCCTCACTGCTACCCGGTCGCTGGACGCAGCGGACTGTTCGCTGACTTTTGGCAGTTGAGACACCGCCACATCATGCAGAACCGTGCCTTGCGGCAGGTCGACGCTGACATGCGGCGCCTTATAGAGCGCCATCAGATGTGAGCGATCCACCATGGCAACCACGTGCGGTTTGGCATCCGCGTGACGCAGCCCCAACACCTGCGCTCCGACCTTGATCTGCGTATCGACAGCCGGACCTATGGGCTCAGCGGTGCAATCGCATGATGCGACGACCGACGTGCTCTGTCCGCTCTCAGTCAGAACGGTCAAAATCCGCTCACCACTTTTTACCGGTCCGGTCACCAGATTGGTGATGATACCGTTGGCAGGCGCGAGAACCGGAACCGTATCGACCGTAACAACCGCACTATCGGCCTCGAAGACCCAGAGACGTTTATAGAGGCTGCTTGCCAGAAACGCTGCAAGCGCCAGCGAAAGGACCAGCGTGGCGACAATGCCCACGGCTTTTCGGAATTTGCCTACGCCGGGTACCGCCTCGCCCGATTTTCGTGGCCGCAGTTTGACCTCGCCGGAAGCGCGCCTGGCGAAATCGAGAATATCGTTACCCTCGACGAGCTCTCCGCTGATGTAGGAATCGTGAATATAACGCAGCATACGCTGTGCGGCCGGAGACGTACCGACAAATTTGAGACCTGTACGGCCGGTTTCCGCGCTGGAATGACGTACTTCCGCTTTCACGGGCAACATCATGTCGAAACCATCGAGAGGGATCTGCAACTGCAAGGGAAGCACTTGTCCCACTTCGAAGGTGACATCGCCTGTTGCGACACCCACCCCGCCCAAAGACCAGTCGACCGAGGAATATCTGTGCTGATCGATGACGCATTTCAGCGGCAACTTATAGCGCGCATGCTGGCGTTGCTCATCCGCTTCGAAACTCACGATGCTCATGTTCATTTTGGGCTCCTTCGCGGGTCAGCGCATACCGAAAATCGCAGTCGTCGCCTCAATGCCTGGGACCGACAATTGACCGACGAGCAACGATATGAGGGTTACAAACAGGGTAATCGATAAAACATGCATGTAGGTGGAAGAGGCGTTTTTAAGCGCTGCGGCTCGGCCTGTGCCATTGGCGGACAGTGTTGTTTTCTGCCGCGTCCACTTCTGGCGATCGAGGTGGAAGAAAATATAGGTTTTTATGATCGAGCCAAAAACCTGATTGAAATAGATGAAGAAGGGATAGAAAATCGAAACCCGCGGTCGGGAATTGAAAAGCATCAGCGTCATGATGTAGCGGGTCAGCAGAACCCAAGCTAAATAGGCCGGGAAAATGAACGGGTTGTCGAAAAGCCCGATCAGGATGACCATGACGAGGCCGGCAAGCGACGTCCACATCGAGATGCGCTGATCGAAAATCGTCCACCACGTAAAATAACCGATATGCCAGGGACCAAGCGCCAGTGCGCGGCTGTTTGTCCGCAGCATGTTGCCGAACCAGCGGGTCATCAATTGCGCCGCGGCCTGAAAAAAGCCTGATGTCGGTGGGTCTTCGACTGTCGCGACGGTGACGTCGGGCACATACAGCATGTGATAATTGTTGCGCAGCAGCCAATACCAGCTCGACTTGTCGTCTCCGGTAAGGAACTTCAACCTGCCAAGACGCCAGTGCTCGATATAGTCCCGTTCCACCTGCAGAATGAAATCGGAATTGGTGACGACCGAGGCGCGGAACATCGACATTCTGCCGGTCAGTGTCAGAACGCGTCTTGAAAGCCCGTTCGACGACATGAGAATATGGCGTTGCGCAAACCGCAACGAATACCAGACGTGAAATGACGATTTTCCACGCACCCGCGAGGTTTCATCCGTGGTCAATGCACCAACGCGACCATCCGCGAAGAAACCGGCGCATCGATCGACTAGGTTCTCGGGCACGATGGAATCGCCATCGATAACTGCCACAACATCGTCGTCTCGCGGCTCCAGCTTGGAGACGGCCCGAAACGCGTAGGCGAGCGCATCCCGCTTGCCGCTGCCATTGATGCGCACGATCACCAGGCGGATATCGGTGTTTTCGCCGCAAATAAGGCGATGCATCGAACGGATCAGGCGCTGGTCGGACATTTCGACGATGGATGCGATGACAGTCGCCCCACCGCGAGAAGCAAGCGCTGCCCGGAACGCGGCGCGATAGACCTCGGCTGTCGTGTCACCGTCGATGCGAAAACTGGTTACGATGAGATAGGCATGAGGCGCTTGGCCGTTCTCCGCACTGTCCTGGAGATGACGATCCGCTCGAATGCGCATTTTCGGAAAGACAATGCGACGATAGATGTTGGACCGTACGAAATGTAGGACACCCCAGAAATACCGCCAAACGGCCAGAGCGCCCAGACCGAACAAAAGACCCGCGTTCGCGCCGAAAAGCACGCCCTCCGGGACGATCACGATCAAGCTGGCGAGGCCAAGCACAAACAGCAAATGGGCTGGAAGGCTCTCGCTCCAATCGACGATAGCGGATTGCTCCCCTGCCCGAGAAACCGGCACTGTCGACAATCTATCAACAGGCAATACTTCATCAGGAAGACAGAGCACTCTCTTTTCGAGATAGCGTCTCATCATTCAATCCATCAATGAAATAAATTTACAGAAATTTCGATCAAAATCCGAAGTAAATAACGGATAATAAGCTATACAAATTCATTGTATATATTTTTTTAACTTAGGCAAACTTTAAATTACAATATATACACGTAAAGGACATATATTTATACGACGTCATCGAGATAACGTACCGGGATCTCCCACAACACGACTTTTGGCGCCGTTTGCGAGCGAAGTTTCTCCAGAAAATCCTGCATGGGTACAAAAGGCCCCTTTCCTTCCCTGGCGAAATTGAGAACATCCACCTCGCATGTGGTTTTCAACTGATCTTCAAAAGACCAAAGAGGGTTCGCGCTATAGCTCGTCCCGACCAGCACGACCTGATCCGCCGCTTGAGCTCCAACCGCGCCATCAGCAAACAGCGCGTCGGCGTTATCCACCCTGGCGGCAGCCGATATCGGCTGGATGATGTCGAAACCCGTACCGGACCCGGGCAACATCCAGCCGGCATCGACAAACTTTGCAAGGTCGCCGACATGGTTGACATCGTGTTGGGATACGCTGTCAAAAGCAGTTTTCATCAATTGATCGCGACGGGGAATGGCGGCACAAGCCGCCTTGGCCGCCAGACCGCTGCCTTTGACCGTCCAATGCGTATCCGATCGCAGAAAAAGTTCTTCTGGCTCTGCGGAACCGAACGTCGCGGCCACGTCTGCGACCGCAATCCCCTTCTTGTTCAGGAAGGTCATAAATCTCTCATAGAGATCTGCGTTGGCTTCAGGCAAAACGTTGTTGCCTAACTCCCTGGCCACGACTTGCGCTTTAGGCGGGATCGGTACGATAACCAAAGTAGTGCCTCTTTCTGCCAATCTTGAACGAACATCCACAATCGTCTGGAAAGACGTTGCAAGATTGGCCTCCGATGTCCGGCTCCAAGCGAATTCCTCCGCCGTGAAAAGCCAGCCGCTCCGGCCAACGATTGCACCTTTCCTGGCCTCCCCGAAAACACCGAGAGAAACTGCATTAAAAAACTCGACGGCGAAATTGCTGAACGGCAATTCCCGCTCGTAGCCTTCTTCAAGCCGACTGGCGACCTTCCCGGTCCAGATATCGGCAAGTTCATCCACTTTCAGGTCTTCATCCGGGATACTGACCACATAATTAGCAGTGATTCCGGCACCGGCCAGCAACAAGAAGAGAACGGACGCGGTTGAAAGCAAACGTGGTGAGATCATGCGCCGTACTCCCTAAAACTGAAAATAGAGGAAGGGTGAATCGTTGTCGGCCGTTAGCTTCAATATCGAAACCATGCCAAAAAAGCAGACAATGCCCGTGGCCACCAAAGCCACGCCCGCGGTCGACGGACGAATCGGCATATGGATCAATCGCTCGGCCGGGAAAGTCCGGTTGAACCAAGGCTCAATAAACACCACCGCCACACCAACGGCGAGGGAAGCAAGGGCGAAGTTCTTGATCTGCCACGCGATATCCGGCTGGATATGAAATCCGTTGAAGCCTGACATTCCGCGATACATGTCGACCGCGCTGTGCACGTCAAGCGATCGGAACATGACCCAACCGAGCATGACCAGCAACAGGGTGCCACCCAACGCCACGAAAGAGCGCTTATCGGACGGCTTGACCCCGAGCAGGCGCTCCAATGCCAGAAGCCCGCCGTGCCAGGCACCCCATAGTATGAAGGTCCAGTTCGCGCCATGCCAAAGTCCGCCCAGCACCATGGTAATGAACAGGTTGAAATAGGTCCTTGCGGTTCCCAACCGGTTTCCGCCCAGCGGAATATAGAGATAGTCCCGCAGCCAGGCCGACAGGCTGAGATGCCAGCGACGCCAGAATTCCGTGATTGAACGGGAAACATAGGGACAGTCAAAATTTTCGATAAAGCGGAATCCCATCATCATTCCCAATCCGATAGCCATGCTGGAATAGCCCGAAAAATCGAAATACAGCTGTATCGAATAAGCGACGGTTCCAAGCCAGGCCTCGGCAAATGTCGGATCGGCTTTGGCGAATATCGCATCCGCTATGGGTGCAACGGAATCCGCAATCAGTACCTTCTTGGCCAACCCGGCGAAAAAACGAATGCCGCCTTCGGCAAAAAGCTCAAGCGAATGCTCGCGATAGGTGAACTGACGGGCAAGGTCCTTGTAACGCAGGACCGGACCGGCGACCAATTGCGGGAACAGAGCCTTGAATGCTGCAAAATCGAAGAAGTTCTGCGCCGGTGGCGCGTCTTCCCTATAAATATCGATGAGGTAAGAGATCGCTTGAAAAATATAAAACGAGATGCCGATCGGTAGCAGGACTCGCGCATGCCACGATGTGAATGGGTCACCGCCATTGAAGAGATCGGCGAGGCTGTCCATGAAGAAATTGCAGTATTTGAAATAACCGAGCACAACTAGAGGCCCGGAAATCGCAACAATCAGCAATCTTTTTCGCGCTTGCGCCGTCCGCTCCACATAGATCAGCTTTCCGAAGATATAACTCCAGAGCGTCACGAGAAAAAGCAGGCCGAGGTAATCTATCCTCCACCATCCGTAGAACAGGTAGGAAAACAGAAGTATAACGATCGATTTGTACCGGAATGGAACGGAAAAATAAACACCGAGCGCAATCGGTAAAAACATAAATATGAATAAGCTTGATGAAAAAACCATCTTTATCGACTTTCTTCATGAAGGTCGAACTTAATATTCGCATATAAGAATATGAATTTATGCGGGAGTCAACAACCTGTTAATAAAAAATTAAACCACTTGATTCACCAACTGGCTTTCGAATCGCAGGGGGTCCCTAGCCGACCAGATTTCTCTTGACGCACACAAGTGGCTCTATCAGCACATTGATTGCAGTTGCCAGCTTCATCGTGACCGCGATGCAGCCCGGAATGCCTTTTCGGTTCCAGTGCCAGATGATGCCTGCGTAGCGGCGCCAGGTCCGCGACAGCAAACCAGCGAATTTCGAAAAATGGCGCTGACAGTTCGAAATTTTATACTTCCTTGTAAAGCGGTTTAGTAAATCGCTTTACAAGACTGGCAGAGGCAGCGCGCAAAGGTCGCTGGAAGAGACGGTATATCGTTAGGGTTTCGGAATAACCGTCGCTAGCTTGCGAAACGGTGACTGGATTTCGAGACGGCTTGGAACACCCTTGGCGATGCTGACGATCGAGCCTGGACCAATTTTCACAGGATCGGCGTCCGCCTGCGAATATATCGCCTCGCCCTCAATCACCACAAAGGTTTCTTCAAGTTCGCGGCCGGGGTAGTTGTAGATGCCTGGCTCCGCCTTCCAGACGGCGACGATCGTGCCGTTTTCGACGTCGTCTTGCCATATCTGACGGCGGTAGGAGCCGCCGTCCTGTCCTTCGGCCGGCATGGCTGGAACAAGGTCTACATCATCGGAAATATTGAAAGTCGGCATTGTCATGAGCATTCTCCCCGCTGGGCTTGTTTGAGGGTCTCGTTGGATTAGAGCTTGGCGCGTCACGCATGAGGCGGAAGCTCCCTCCCCGCGAGCCTTGTCGCGATGTTGTCGCGCAGGCGGTAATATCTTAGGGTCAGGGCTGGCGCGAAATTCATGTAGAAGGGTGCGGATTTCAGCGGCTCCAGTTTCAGGGCCAATCCATTTTCCGGCTTGCCGAGCGCCCATTCCGAAAGGATGGAACCGAGCATCGAGCCTGTTGGCACGCCGCGACCGGAGAGACCTGTCAAAGCCACGACGCCCGGTGCGAGATCATAAAAGCGTGGAACGGTGCGATATTGCATGTCCAGTTCGCCAAACCAGACATAGTCCCAGCGAATATCCTCTGTGATCTGGGGATGCAGCCATTTCAGCCGCTCGCTCATGACCTGTTTTGTATAGATCATGTCCCGCCCACGGCGCCCCATGGGAAACATCGAAGCCACAATCCGGCCTTCGGCATTATATTTATACACATAGATGTCACCACGGCCGTCGTGGATCGTCGTGTTCTGTGGCAGGACGGAAAGGCGGGTTTCTGCGGACAGGATTTGCGATGCGGCAACGAAGACGCGCTGAATCTTGAAGGTGCGGTCGAGCTTCGGCCACCCGCCCACAGTGTAGGCACCGGTGGTGAAAATTACTTTCGATGCAACGACCTCGCCATACTCCGTCGTTACTTTCCAGCCGCCACCTGCCTCGCGCTCGCACCCTGCTACGCCCGAGCCGGTGAATATCCTCCCGCCTTCCTGGAGGACTGCCCTGCCAAGTCCTCTGGCATAACCCAGCGGATTGAGATGGCCCGCCTCCTCGTGCAGCCACCCCCCATGGAAACGCGGGCTCCCGGTCACCGCGGCCACTTCATCCCGGTCGAGAAGCCGGGTTCTGGCGCCGACCTGATTGTAGGTCTCGACCTTGCGTTTCAGCTCCTCCATCGCACCTTCATGCGGCGCGCCCATCACATAACCCCTCTGCACCCATTCACAGTCGATCTGGTAATCGCGGATCATCTGTGAAACGCGATCATTCGCCCGCGTCTGCCGTTCGATGAGCCGTTCCGCCCAAGGTTCGCCAAGCATCTTGCGCAGTTCAGGCAGGCTGTAATGCGTAAAGGTCGGAGTGCAATGCCCGGCATTGCGGCCGGAACCTCCAAAACCGATTTCCTGCCGCTCCAGAAGAACGACGTCAACGCCGGCCCTGGCCAGTTCGAGCGCGGTAGTGAGACCAGAGTACCCGGCGCCGACGATGCAAATATCGGCTTTGATGCGACCGGAGAGAGGTTTCGTCAGCGGCGCGGAAGCGGCCGTCGCATACCAGAGCGTGACGTCAAAGGGCGAGAAAGAAGCCATCAACCCGCACTCTCAATTCAGATCGCTGCGGGCATCGAGCGCGTCGCGAAGTCCGTCGCCTATGAAGTTGAAACTCGTGACGGCGAGTGTGATGGCGACACCGGGGACGATGGCGAGCCAGGGCGCCTTGTCGAGATATTGCTGGGCACCGTTCAACATGTTGCCCCAGCTTGGCAGCGGCGGCTGAATGCCGTAACCCAGAAAACTGATGTAGGCCTCAAGAAGAATGGCGCGCGCCACCGTCAACGTCGCCGCGACGATGATGGGCCCGGCAGCATTTGGCAGTAATTCCCGAAACATGATCCAGCCATTGGGCAGACCAAGCATGCGGGCTGCCATCACGAAGTCTCGCTCGCGCAAGGAACGGACCTCTGCCTCGACCAGACGTGCAATCTCCATCCAACTCGTGACGGCAATGATGACCGTGATCATGAACGGGCTCGGCTTGACGAAAGCGGCCAGTGCCAGAAGCAGGAAAATGCTCGGGAAAGAAAGAAACGCATCAACGAAGCGCATCAGGATTGCGCCGGCGCGACCGCCGTAATAACCGGCAACGACACCGATGACGGTCCCGATCACCGTCGACAGCACCATGGCGAAAAACCCGACAAGCAACGAGATGCGGCCGGCATTGAACAGTCGCGCCGCGATGTCGCGCCCGAGGGGGTCCGTACCGAATATGTGGTAGCCGGTCATAGGCGGCGCAAAGCGCGCGCGCAGATCAATGAACAACTCGTCGTAAGGCAAGAGATATGGGCCGACAACGCAGGCAAAGATCATGATCGTGATCATGATGACGCCAAGAACTGCCAGCTTGTGGCGGGCAAAGCGGAGAAGCGTACGGTTCTGCCACCAGCGGAAGCGTGGCACGGCGCGGGTGGGTTGGAGTGTGGCAGCGGACATGGTCTTTCCTTCCGTTGATTGCGGTGCTCGCCGGTTAAGTCCTATCCGAGCCGGATACGGGGATCGACGAGAGCGACCATCAGGTCAGCGAGCAGGCTGCCGAGCAGCACGAGGATTGCGGAAAACATCAAAAGGCCCATGACCACCGGATAGTCATGATAACCAAGGCTATCGAGGAAGAGACGCCCCATGCCCGGCCAGGTAAAGACGGTTTCCGTAACAAGCGCACCTCCGAGGATCGTCGGGAGCTGAAGGCCGGCAAGCGTGATCATCGGCAGGAGGGCGTTACCAACGACATGTTTCATCAATACCCGACGTGGCGACAGCCCCTTGGCCCGCGCGGTGCGGACGAAATCCTGATTGATGACGTCAAGCGTCGCGGTCCGCATATAGCGGCTCCAGACGGCGATATTGACGAGGGCTAGCACCAAGCTCGGCATGATCAGGTGGATCGCATAATCGTAGAATGACTGGTCACCGATGGTGTACATGTTGCCCGCAGGCAGCCATTTCAGCCGCAGCGCAAAAACATAGATCGCAACCAGGCCGAACCAGAAAGTTGGAATGGACAGTGCGATCATCGCGCCGACTGTCGCGGTATAATCGAACAACGTATAACGCTTGGTGGCACCCTTGATCCCGATCCACGTACCGACAAGGATCGAGACGACCGTCGATGAGATCATCAAAAGCAATGTCGCGAAAAGATGTCCGGAGATAATGTCGAGAACCGGGCGCTGGTCGCGATAGGATTTACCCCAATCACCCTGCAGTAATCGCCAGGCCCAATCCAGATACTGGATCGGCAAAGGCCGATCGAGGCCCATCTGGTGGGCGATGCGGTCGAGAGCTTCCCGCGTCATGCCCGGCGTGAGAGCAAATTGCGACAGGGGCCCGCCCGGCGCAAGATTGAGGATCGCAAATCCAATAATCGAAACAAGCAGCAGGAGCACAAGGCTCTGCCATATGCGGTGCAAAAGAAAGGTCAGCATGGGTGAGACTCCAGGTCGCATCGTGGACAGGCATCAAGCCCGTCCACGAATAGCCGTCAGTGCACCGGCTGTTTCAAAGCCGGCGCGTTCCACATATCTCGGAGCAAAGCCCCGTTTCGTGGCTCGCCTTTACGCCAGATGCCAGGTCGCAACGTTCCATGTGTCGATGCGCGTATTGACGTTCGGCTTGACGTTCTCGATACCCTGCTTGTGGCCGCGGACCGTCGCATATTGGAACAGCGGCAGAAGCGGCATTTCCTTGCGCATGATCTCTTGAATTTTCAGGTAAACCGCCTTGCGCTCCTCCGGCACGAAGAGGCCGCCGCCTTTCGCGAGAAGATCATCAACTTCCTTGTTGGCAAACTGCCAAGTGTTCTGGCCCGAACCGCCTTTCGCCGGGCTCGACGTCGAACGGAAAAAATCAGATGTATCGGGGTCGGGCCCGGTCAGAAAATCGAGGCCAACAATAACGGAATCGAATTTCGACAACATCCAGTAGTCGCCCCACATGACAGCCGGCGGCAGGTTGGAGATGGTCATTTCCACGCCGATGTCCTTAAAGGATTGCTGCATATATTGCTGCACCTGTTCGCGGATGTGATTGCCCGCTGTTGTCGAGCAGGTGAAGGCAAGCTTCACCCCGTCCTTCGCGCGAACACCATCGGCACCGGCCACCCAGCCCGCATCATCCAGAAGCTTCTTCGCCTTTTCGATGGAATATTCATGTTTGGGCAAATCCGGATTGTAATAGAATGACTGCTGGGGGACGTAGCTCTCCGTGGGAGTTGGCAAACCGTAATAGAGCGCCTCTATGATCGACTGTTTGTCGATTGCGGCGTAGAGAGCCTCCCGGACAGCCGGATCCTTAAATTGTGGCCGCTCCATGTTGAAGGAGAGCGATTCAATCGTTGAACCGGGTACGACATTGACAACCTTTCCGGAAATATCCTTGGCCTCGTCATAGTGGTCCGGCGTGATCCACTGCAGACCAACAACGTCGATATCGCCTGTCTTGAACTGGGTGTACAGAACATTGAGGTCAGGGACATATTTGTAGATCAGACGCTCGACATGCGGGCCGTCACCAAAATAGTCGGTGTTGGCTTCAAGAAGGATGTAATCGCCGGCGAAGCGTTCCTTCCATTTAAAGGCTCCGGTACCGACAGGTGCGTTGTTATAGGCGGCTGTGTTGCGGTCGGCTTCCGCACCGAGAAGATGTTTCGGGGTCATGAAGGTGGAAGCAAGGATAGACGGATAGGGCGCAAAGGGCTTTTCCATCTTCCAGGTGATTTCCGTCGGGGACACGACGGTCAGGTCACGGACGAATTCATGTCCGGTCTTGCGCCACGACCGGAAATTCGGATCGACGAGAAGCTCAAGTGTGAACTTGACATCTTCGGCGGTAAACGGCTTTCCATCGTGCCACTTGACGTCGTCACGAAGCTTGACTTTCCAATTGAGACCATCGGCGGAAATACCGCCGTTTTCGACTGTTGGGACCTCCGCTGCTAGCGCGGCGACGAAGGCGCCCTTCTCGTCCACGTAAAACAGCGGGTCAAAAATGCTGAAGTGGATCCCTTCATCCACTTCAATGTGGGGCATATGCGGATTGAAGACAGTGGGTTCCTGAGAGAAGCCGACGGTCAGCTGGCCTTTGGCAGACTTGTCCTGCGCCATGGCGCGGGAAAAGACCGGAAGTCCGGAAAGGACGACACCGGATGCACCAAGTGCAAAAAGGCCGAGTGCCTGGCGGCGGGTGGTATTGATAAGCGGCTTGTTCTGGTCGGACATTTTTAGTTCCCCTTGATCCGATGGTTGAACATGACGATTATTGTTTCTTCCGCCTCTTTGGGCAGTTTGGCTCCCTTCGACAGTTGCCTGCCTTGTACTTTGACATGACGGCTTGCGCTCGGCCCCGTGGCGTCACCCTAGAATCCGCTGACGAGTTTGATCTTCGAGCCATCGCTAAAGCGGCTGAACCGAAAATCATGGCGATCAACGATCGGGTTACGGCCGGTTACAATGTCGGCCATCAACTTTCCGGCCGCGGGCCCTATTCCAAACCCGTGGCCTGAAAAACCGGTCGCGACATGGAAACCCGGAATGGCGTCAACGGCGTCGATGACCGGAATGGCGTCCGGCGTTACATCGATCATGCCTGCCCAGCGCTGCGAGATTTCCACCTTTTTGAAAATCGGAAATGCCTGTTTCAGCTTCGCCAGAGCGCCGTCCGTCATCGCTTTCGACGGAACCGGATCGAGCACGCGGTTATATTCGAAGGGCGACGGCTCATCGAGATTCCAGCGACGCGGTATGCGCCATTCATCGTAGAACTTGCCCGTCAGACGCAGATCGAGCGAACGCCACTCGTGCCGCAAAGCAGGCAGGAATTTCAACGCGTAGCGGAAAGATGCCGGAACGATGTCGACGATATTCTGAAAGCCGTTTGCGATCGTATATCCACCATCCAGACGCTTGCGGATAGCAAAACCATTTGACCAAATTGCCTCTTCCGGCCCGCCCTCCAGCGGCTTTGTCCGCAGCACAGAGTTCATGACCTTGAGCTGCGGTAAGTCGAGCCCGTTATTACCCAGGAAGAGGCTGGACCATGCGCCTCCTGCCATTACCACAGCCTTGCAGGCGATTTCGCCACGCTCCGTCACCACGCCGGAGACCCTTCCACCTGAAAGCTGGAGGCCGCGCACTGCGCATTCTGTGAGGATAGCGGCGCCCCGATCGCGTGCCGCTTCCGCAATCGCGGGCGCTGCCCGCTGCGGCTCCGCGCGGCAATCACCGGCGGTGTAGAGCGCACCGGCAATATTCATGTTGGATCCAGGATATTTTGACTTGAATTCCGCCGCACTCAGCATGCGACTCTCAATCTGGTAGCCCTCAAGATTGTGGTTCCAGCGTTCGTGCTCGGCAAATTCCCGTTCATTGGCGCAGGTGAAGACGATGCCGGATTGTTTAAAACCCGTCTCCCGCCCGGACCGGCGATTGAGGTCGGCCCAGATGCGAAGCGCCTCTGCCATCAGGGGCACTTCGCGCGGGTCGCGGCGGGAAATACGCACCCAACCCCAGTTTCGGCTCGATTGCTCGTGCCCGATGCCGCCTTTTTCACACAGGGCAACTCGCAGCCCCTGATCGACAAGTTCGAGCGCGGTAGAGGTGCCGATGATGCCGCCGCCTATGACAACGACGTCGACTTCTTTCGGTAATTCCGCATCCCCATGAACGGGAACGACATAAGGGCCGGGCATGTCAGAAAAACTCCTCAAGCTGGCAATTAATGGCGAACTCGGCAACGGAGGCCTCGTTCGGAAGGGACAGCAGCATGGCAATGATACGGGCGAGATCCGCGGGCTGGGTCATCTGCGCGGCCGGCCGCTCGGATAGGACCGCAGCCATGTCGGTTGCCACAAATCCGGGGCAGACGGCGGTCGCGCGCACGCCCTTGTCGAAGCCCGCCTGCCGAACGGCGTGCGAGAGGGCCACGGCGGCAAATTTGGACAAGGAATAGCTGCCCGACGATGCCGACTTGACACGCTTGCCCGAGAGAGATGCGAGGATAATCACTCGGCCACGACCGCTTTCGCACAATGGATCCCATGCGGCCTTCACAAGCCTCCGCGGCGCCTTGACGTTCACGGAAAACATTGCATCGATATCGTCGTCGTCAGCTTCGATCACGGTCTTCGGGATCATGATGCCCGCATTCGCCACGATGGCATCGATGCGACCGAACCGCTTAAGGGCATCTTGCGTCCATCTTTTTTCAGCAACCACATCATTCGCATCGTAAGTGAAGAGATGAACTTTTTCTTCGTGACCTGCGGCCCAGGAAGGCAGCGCGGGGGTGCGCATACCAAGTGAAACCCGCCAGCCTTCCTCCAAGAGGGTTGCGCCAATTTGATCGCCTATGCCGCGGCTTGCACCGGAGATGAGAGCAACGCGTTGTTCCGATCGATTTGTCATGAAAGCCCCACGATATGCCGATAGGCCCGACGCAAGATGTCGATCACCTGTTTCTGTTCGTCCTCTGGAATGAAGCTGAAGAAATCGCGAGACTGCTGCGGAACGATCTCGCGAACTTTCACGGCGAGTGCCGCCCCTGCTTCGGTGATATAAAGTTCCTGCGCGCGGCTGTCTTCCTGCGACACTTCCCGGCGGATGAGGTCATGTGAAACCATCTGGTCAATAATCCTGCCCATGGCCGAACGGTCACGCATCGTGAGATGCGCTATCACCGAAGGGCGGATGCCAGGATAGTCATCAACGAGCAGCAGGGTCGTGATTTTTCCTGTTCCCTTCGCCACATCCAGTCCCTCAAGCCGGTCATCGAGATCGCGCGATACGGCAAGATTGATCGTGCGGATGTAGAAGCTCAACGTGTCTTCGAGAACATCGAGATTGATGTCGGTCGGTGATACGGGCGGTTTCGCAGTTGGCTTATGCATGAGTTTTCCGATCGAATGGCCACAGGACAGCAGTTGCGGGTACGCTTTCCGGGCGCGCCACAGTGCAGGTTTCGGCCATGTCGTATTGCAGTTTTGTGACTATATGAAATGACAATTAGTGGACAAACGCAACTACTTTTCCACAAAATTATGAAATTTATTTATATATTTCATTGCTTTATATCGACGTGTTAAAGCGCTGTCGGACCAGACAAAAATCCGACTGTCAGAGCGTTTGGAATTGGCGCGCGAGACAAATAGACGTTCGGGCAAACTGCCCGGACGTCTAAATTGTTACATGACCTAGATCTTAGCCGCCGGCTCCCAGTCTGCGCCGGGTATGGCCGCAATGAGTTTCTGCGTATAGGGATGCGTGGGCGATCGGAAGATTTGGGTGGGCGGCCCCTGCTCCACCACGGTTCCCTTGTGCATGACAAGCACTTCATCGCAAATCTGGCTTGCAACCCTGAGATCATGGGTAATGAAGATCATCGCCACCTTCATTTCTCTTTGAACATGGGCCAGAAGTTGCAGGACCTGCGCCTGTATGGACACGTCCAGCGCAGAAACGGCTTCGTCGGCCACCAGAACAACCGGGTCGAACATCAGGGCGCGGGCAATGCCGATGCGTTGGCGCTGACCGCCGGAAAACTCGTGCGGAAAACGGTCATAGGCCTCCTCGTCCAGACCAACGAGCTTTAGAATTCCAAGGGCCTTTGTTCTCCCCTCGTGCAAGGCCATTCCATGAGCCAGCGGACCAACCGTCAGAATTCTGCCGATGGTGTGGCGCGGATTGAGCGAAGCAAACGGATCCTGAAAGATCATCTGAATATAGGGCCGCAAGGATCGAAACGCGCTTTCATCCATCGCAGCTATATCGCGACCGTCGAAGCGAATGGCGCCGCCATCCGAGTCGAGCAACTTCAGCAGAACGCGCCCGAGCGACGACTTGCCCGAGCCGCTCTCCCCGACAACACCGAGGGTCTGCCCTTTTCTCAGCTTGAAGCTGACGCCGTTCACTGCCTTAACGGTCCGGGCCTTGCGGAAAAACGAGCCGGAACTGCGGTATTCCTTTTCGAGGTTTTCCACTTCGAGAACAACGGGAGCGCCTTCGTCTAGCGGGCGCTGTGCGTTGCGCATGCGCGGCACAGCAGCAACCAGCCGCTGCGTGTAGGGGTGAACCGGGCTGACCAGAACCTGATCCGCCCTTCCCTGCTCGACGAGATATCCCTTTTCCATCACCACAACACGGTCGGCAATTTCCGCAACCACACCGAAATCATGTGTGATGAACATCACGCTCATGTTTTTCCGCTTCTGGATTTTTCGGATAAGGTCCAGGATCTGTGCCTGCGTGGTAACATCAAGCGCAGTCGTCGGCTCATCGGCAATCAGGACATCCGGATCAAGCGCCAGCGCCATGGCGATCATGACACGCTGCCGCTGTCCGCCGGAGAGGCGGAATGGATATTGCAGTCGCATCAACGACGGGTCGGGAAGGCCCACCTCCTCCAGCAATTCCAGAACCTTGGCGTTTCGGCTCTGCGGCGTTCCAGCCCCATGGGCTTCCAGGACTTCTGAGATCTGGTCGCCGACGGTCATCAACGGGTTGAGCGCGGAAAGCGGATCCTGAAATATGATCGAGACCGCCTGACCGCGTAAAGGCTGGATTTTTTCCTCCCTGGCCGAGAGGATGTCCATTCCTCTAAAGTGGATTTCGCCGGAACTGACTGTGATGACCGGCGACAAAAGTCCCATGATCGTACTTGCGGTAACGGACTTGCCGGATCCCGACTCGCCGATGATGCAAAGGATTTCCCCAGCGTGAAGGTCGAACGAAATATCCTTGACCGCGTGGCTGCGCTCCATTCCCGGCGGCAAATCCACCGTGAGATGACGAACGGACAGCACCACGTCGGCCGACGTGGCTGAATGCGACATAAGTTCCCCTTGTTTTTTGTAACTTTGTTCGCGTTTGCCCGACATATCACGCCGGAGACAAAATAGTGGACTATATCCACTATCTTGTCCAGTAGCGGCTTCCGCCTGAAGCCGGCCCGTCCGATCGTTACTTGTCCATGGCCTGCGCGCCTATTTTGCCTTTTCCAAATGGCCACCGAAGGCATTGCGCATTGCCGAGAGCACTTTGCCGGCAAATTCGGCCTCACCGCGTGACGAGAAGCGCTCAAACAGCGCTGATGCCAGCACGGGAGCCGGTACGCCCGTTTCGACGGCCGCCTGCAGTGTCCAGCGCCCCTCGCCTGAGTCCGAAACCCGGCCACCATACTGGTCTAGATCAGGGTCCTGCTTCAGGGCCTCGGCCGTCAGATCGAGCAGCCACGAGCCGATGACAGACCCGTGCCGCCAGACCTCCGTCACAGCAGGAAGATCAATATCGAACCGGTAATATTGCGGGTGGGCGAGAGGGGCCGTTTCCGCATCCGCCGCACGGTTCTGCATGCCGGCATTGGCAGCCTTCAATATGTTCAGGCCTTCGGCGTAGGCCGCCATAACACCGTATTCAATGCCGTTATGCACCATCTTGACGAAATGTCCCGCCCCTGACGGTCCGCAATGCAGATATCCCATCGGCGCCGTTCCGGTAACGGGATCGGCTGCAATGCCCTGGCCAGCTCCGGGGGCGAGCGACGCAAAAATCGGATCAAGCCGTTGCACGGCAGCCACCGGGCCGCCAATCATCAACGAAAAGCCGCGCTCCAGCCCCCAGACGCCGCCGGACGTGCCAGTATCGATGAAATCGACACCATGGGTGGCAAACTCCGCCGCCAGATCAATAGCATCACGATAAAACGAATTGCCGCCATCGATGATTGTATCGCCCGCAGAAAGTTTCGCTGCAAAGTCACGGGCGATTTTCGGCGTGATCGCAGCAGGAAGCATCAGCCAGACTGCACGCGGCGGTGAAAGCTTCGCAACGAGATCGTCCGGCGAGGTGGCGCCGGTCGCGCCTTGCCTCACCAGCGCAGCGACATTGTCGGGATTGACGTCGAAAACCACGCAATCATGACCATGTTTCAAAAGGCGGCGCACCATATTTGCGCCCATTCGTCCGAGCCCAACCATTCCGATCTGCATGCTGACACTCCTTCTGTGCTATGCGCTTTGGGTGCTTCATTCACCGAGACGAACGGTAAAAGCCCCGTTCTACCAAACTCCCGCGTTCACCAAAAAGCAGGTGAAGACGATCTGGCTGCCCGCTATGTCCTGCATGGGCCAGTCAACGAAATATGAACGCAGAATGCAGTACCACTGCGCATTATCACGTGGCGCATGTCCACATCGGATGCGGCCTTACCGGTAAGCTAGGTACTGGCGAAATGGCACACAACTAAAGATTTGGTAATTTAATCCCCACAGCACGTTGGACATTTTGGACTGCGGGACTAAGAGGTAGCCATAGGGGATCAGACAGACTTGGCGAAATGATTGGTCAAACCCACAAATTGGACCCGCCGCACCCGGTCATGATACCGTGCGGCAAGATTTGGCACCACCATGCGACTTGGCACCATTACAAACCTGGCTTATGCCGTGACGCTGATACTGACGACAGTATCAGCCACCACATTCATTTTGTCGGCAAGAAGCGCGTCTCAAGAGCGCGCGGCAATCGAGTCTCATCTCGAGTTAAACGATCTTGCCGAGGAACTGGTGATCATCGCGGACGAGCGCGCCGAGGAGGCACGTCTTTACGTTATGCGAGGCGACGAGCAGCATCTGGCAAAGTTCTATGTCGACGAAGATCACGAAAACCACCTCGAGAAAGCCTTGGAGAAACTCTCCGCGCTCGGTGCCTCGCCGCAGGAAGAAGGATTGTTTCAGGATATACGAAAGAGCGCTGACAGGCTGGATGCGATGGAGCGAGGGGCCATCGCTTCTTATCGCTCCGGGCGCCAGAGTGATGCGCAACAGGTCCTGTTCGGCGACGAGTACTATCAACTGCATACGAGTCTGCTGAATACCGTTGCAAAGGTGAGAGAGACCGTTGCAGCACGCACGCAGGCAACAGTCGACCAAGCCAAAAGCCGAAGTGATTTCTACGGATCTATCGCCAAGGTGATGCTTGCCCTGACCGCACTGATGTTTTTGGCCGTATTGTACTTTGTCCTCAGCAGACGGGTTGCCGCGCCCCTTATCAGAATGAGCAATATCGTCATGCGCCTTGCCCGGCAGGACTACAGTATAGAGGTACCAGACGAAGGGCGACGTGACGAAATTGGAGAAATGAACCAAGCCATTCGCATCTTCCGCAGCAACGGGCTGGAACGGGAACGGCTTGATGCAGAGCACCGCAGGAACCAACGCATCAAGGACCTAATCCTCCAAATGATGCATCGAATTCAGGCGTGCCAGAATCAGGATGAATTGTCCGACGTCATTGCGAAATTCATGCCGCAGATTTTCCCCGCTATCGCGGGCCAGTTGCTTGTGCTCAAGGAAAACAGTACACTTCTCCAATCGACCGCAAAATGGTCTGACCCTTCGTTTTCCGCGCCCGAGTTTTTGATCGATGATTGCTGGGCTCTGCGTCGCGGACGTCCCCACACCAACAACCCCGACGGGGACGACGTCGCCTGCCATCACCTACAGGGAAATTTCGGAACTGGTCTCTGTATACCGCTGACCGCCTTGGGGGACACCGTAGGCCTGTTGTACCTCGAAATTCCCGCAAGAAACGAAACGCTGGAGACAGAGCGACTTTATCTGGAACTCCTCGCCGAGAATATTGGTCTTGCCGTCGCAAACCTCCAGCTACGGCAGCGGCTGCTTGGCATGGCCAGACAGGATGCCTTGACCGGTCTCCTGAACCGTCGGTCTCTTGATGAGGCGCTGAACAGGCATATTAAGGAGCCGGACGATTCACTCGCCTGTCTCATGCTGGATATCGACCATTTCAAGCGCTTCAATGACCGCTTTGGCCACGATGCCGGTGACGCGGTGATGCAATATGTTGCCCAAGTCCTTTTCGAAGCCGTCGGCGAGCTGGGTGAACTATTCCGTTTCGGCGGCGAGGAATTCACTGTGTTGATGCCGGCTGCGGGTATTGAAGATGCCATCAAGGTTGCGGAGAGACTCCGGCGTGCAGTCGAACGCGCGCCATTCAACTATCGTGGTCGCCTGCTTGACCCGGTCACCGTATCCGTCGGTATTGCAACCGCACCGGCGGGAGGGACAGTGAGTAGCGTGCTGGAACGAGCAGACGCCGCACTCTTGAACGCTAAACAGAGCGGTCGCAACAGATGGGTATCGTCCGACGCGATGTGAACCGAGGAGCTTGGCACAACGAGGCCGTAAATAAACGCCTCATGCCACGGGCGTCGACGGTGCCTGCCAGCGCCCTTTGGAACTCAAAACTGGACACCTGTCCGACCAACGGCAGGCCATGGCCTGGAAGCCTAAATGCCAAGGACAGCGAAAACGTGCCGTTCGCCCGTCTGGGCTGTGCCGTATGATGGCTAGACCAACAGAACAGGCTCCGTGAACCGAAAAATATCGAGATCAGCGGCAATTACCGTGAGGCACGTGATCCACTCGCGGGCCGAACGCCTCCATCATACCCGCAACATTACCTGGAATGTCCCTCTATCAATTTACCCAAGTGATGTTCGGCATCTCCCTAACCACATCGCCCGCGTTTGAACCTGAAACAGCGGCCACGCACATGTACATCCAAACGTTGTGCAACGCACAAATTTCGGAGGAATAGGCATGAAATTCGGATTTTTAGATACATATCATCCGGGAAAAACCGTCTAAAACTCTCTCAACTCAAGGAGAGAGACCATGACGGACACGACATCAGATTTTGATGGGTCAACAATTGCCCTGGAGGCCGCAGAAGAACACGCATGGACAGCTGCGACCTGGTTCGCGGTTCTTTCGATGGCGGCCACCAGTTTTGCGCTGGTTTCGGCCGAGTTCCTGCCAGCGGGATTGTTGACGCCCATGGCGCGCGATCTCGGCATACAGCCGGACAGGTCGTCACCGCCACCGCCTCCGTAGGCGCGGTGACGGCTCTGTTGAGCAATGTTCTCATCGGCAAACTGAACCGCAAGACCGTGCTTGTCGGTCTTAGTGCGCTGGCGATCGCCTCCAACATTCTGGCATCGGTTGCCGCCGATTTCTGGCTATTGCTGTTGGGCCGGGCCGGGCTGGGTATTGCACTCAGCGGTTTCTGGGCGCTGTCGGTTGCCGTTGTGGCGCGGCTTGTCGGCGCAAATTCGACCGGGCGCGGCATGGCTATCGTTACCCTCGGCGTTTCGCTTGCCACCATTGCAGCTCCTTCGATGGGCGCCCTGATCAGCGACTGGCTGGGATGGCGCATCGCCATGTCGATGACGGCGGGACTTGCCATAGTTGCCATGCTGCTTCAGATACTCAGCCTGCCGTCACTGCCGGCAAGCACAAGCAACAGTCTTTCCGATGTCCTTGGATTGACGCGGCGCCGCAGCGTTCAGCTCGGTATGCTTGCCATCCTGTTGCTGATGACGGGGCATTTTGCAGGCTCGGTCTATGTGCGTCCCTTCCTCGAAAAGGTC
>NZ_FMVA01000017.1:0-115812 GCF_900101425.1 Rhizobium sp. NFACC06-2
GTCGAGCTCCGCCTGGGCAAAATATGCCGAGGCTTTGCGCAAAATCTCGTTCGCCTGACGAAGCTCCCGGTTCTCCCGCTCCAGTGCCTTCATCTTCTCGGCCACGTCGCTCGGCAGGCCAGCCCGCTTGCCGCTGTCGACCTCGGCCTTCTTCACCCATTCATGGAGGGTATGCGCCGAGCAGCCGATCTTGGCCGCTATCGATGATACCGCTGCCCAGCGGGAGCGATGTTCGGCTTCATGCTCCGTCACCATACGCACGGCACGGGCGCGGACTTCAGGGGAGAATTTGTTCGTCGTCTTGCTTGTCATAGACCCTACTTCTCACGAGTTGGGGTCTCCGGTAAATCCGGTGCGGTTCAACCAGAACCTTGGGAACTCCATAAATGCGTCGCCTAGTTTGCTAACAAATGTCCCGTCGAGGCCACTTTTCAACTGAGCTCCAAGGCGCATCAACCCGTTTGAGTTCAGCGGTTCGTATGCCTGAATTTCAATCTCAAAGCAGGTTGCAGTTCGCTCAATGGAAAAAATAAAATACTGACTCATATCAAAAAACTTGAGATTTTGGGCTCGTGACGAAGAGAGACCATCAACAAACAAGTCCCACATTGACGCTTCGAACCAGATATCCGTCGCTTCATACGTAAAGCATCCCGTAAAATGTGACAGAGTCAACTTAACGCTCCAACGCGATGAACCTTGATCATTTGAGTCACACTCTAAATAGTTCATCTCTAAGGAAACGCCTTCAGCGGCGAAGCTTATGTCACTCATGGGATATACAACGCATGTTTGATTACGGGAAATATATCCTAATATATTTTATTGATAATTATTACAAGTCCATTGATATTTTGGGCTAACGGCGCTTTCATTCTTGCCTGTTTCTTAGCGATGCGCTCTGATCTAAGTTGCATCAAGAAGATACGAAGGCAGCTTTTTACTGGCGGACAAAATTTCGATGCCCATCAGCCGACCTTCCGCATCGAAATCGAGGTTTATTTGGCCGTCAACATCATCTGGATCACATGAATAGGTAAACCCGAACGGCGCTATGTCGTCCTCATTCCTAAGCTTAATGTAGGCTGCATCTACGCTGGCATCGTAACTAATCTTCACTGTCTACCTCTTACGTTAGCGATATATGTATCTGGGTTCTTTGGCCTTATTACCGTAGTAATGCGGTTACCCACACCCACGAAAGTATTACTGGCCGCGTCATAGTATCCCGTAAGGGGCTCTCCGCCTTGCATGTATTTGAACGATTCCCCGCTAACTATCGCATTTCTAATGTTTTCAATAGATATCCCACGAGTGGTAGCTTGGTTTGCGGCGTGAAAACTCATTTCAATGCCTTTAATTACGATGTTAGCAACGCCCGCAGAATCAACTATGATAACTGCGTCAGGCACAGATTTCACCTGTCCCTCGAGTGAATTTTTCGCAGCAGCAGCAATCCGCAAACCGATTGCAAGATAGGAGATTTCGGTTACTGTTGCGGACACGTATTTGAGAGCTTGACCAGTAGCGAAACACCCATTCGATTGACCATGGTCCTCGCAGTAACCCACACCAGAAGCAACATCCATGATCTTCTGCTCGAAGACGGTGGAATCTCCCGTTAGCCATCGCTCCATGACCTGATAGGAGAGCAAGCGCTGCGCCAGTGACTCACTGACGCCAAGTTCCTGCAGTTTCATCACATCAAGGTATGCAAAACGCGGGTCATCGTTCAGATCACCCAACAGGTCCTGTACACACTGCCTCGTCCGGCAGGCATCAAGCTGACGGTCCTGATCGAAGTCGATCTGGCTATATTTATCTGACACGGCAGCTTTACACGCAGCAGGATCGCCAGCACTGTCGCAGCCCTTTAGTTCCTTGGCGAGATCCTCACTCTGCTTGTGAGTCAGGAAATTATAATTGACGTTGTCTAGCCCGGCCGCCGCGCCTGTTTCGCCTCCGACCGCCGCACCGACGATTGCCGCCACCCACTGCGTAATGGCGCTTTTCTGATCATCTGTCAGGTTAGGATTGGCGCTCAACACCTGTTGCAAGACGCCATTGACGACTTCGCTCAATCCACCTGCCAACGCTCCCGATCCGGCATTGCCACCGGCAAGCTGTGCGACCAGCCCTCCAACTGCGGCATGAAGGGCAACTTTCGCCGGACTGCCTTCGGCAAAGCCGAGCTTGGCAGAAAGATCACCGATCGCAATATTAGCAAGCGCAGAGAGGGCAGCTACACTCTCCTGTTTCGCCTTCAGACGCTCGATGTCAAATGGGTCGGCTGTTGTGTTGGCTTTAGAGAGGTCCGTGTTGAGTGAGGCCAAATCCTGTGTCTGATTGGTGAGCGTCAGCTGACCTGGCGTCAGTGTGGCGCGGGTAACCCCCTGATCCTCCTCCTTGGCCGGCTGGCCGACCACAGGAACGGGAATGCCGCCGGGCGTCAGGGATATTCCAAGACTGGAGCTCGACGCCTCGGAGCGGTTGGTCATATCCGACCATGTCAGCGAATTGGCAGAAAGCGTATTCTGAGCAGGATCGGCTGTGGAACCTATCACGCCACCGACGAGACCAACATTGCCACCGACCTTGACGTTATATCCTCCAGAGCCCGCGATTAATCCGCTTTGTTCGGAGACGTTGGCATAGTTGCCTTCAACATCGCTTTTCTGAACTCCACCGCCAACCTTGCCCGCCGAGGAAAGATTGAGGCCACCACCAGCTGTCTTTTCGTCGTAAACCATCGTGTCCTGGCGGCTGACGATGTTGAGATCGCCACCGACGGCAGCAGTAACCCGTTCACCGGACACAACAGCTCCCGCAAGCGTGGTGTCGTTGCCAGAAGCCAGTGTGACATTGCCGGTGCCCATGACATGGGTGTTGAGGTGAGTGACGCTGTTAGCGTCCTGCTTGCCGCTGCCTGCTGCAAAACCGCCACTCAGACCGCCGTTCGTAAGATTGACACCAATTGAAGCGTTTGCTGACTGGCTGCTGCTCGATGAGGATGAAGCAGACTGGGCGCTTTCCAACAGAATGGAGCCGCCAGCCATGAGAAGCACATTTCCTGATGCCGGATCGCTTTGGGTGCCTGCTGCAATCTGAACGCCACGACCGGTCAAATCGCCGGAGTTGGCGACAATGCTGACCGAATCCCCTGCCTCAATCGTTGTGACAACCGGCGTTAATGTCGAGAGAGTTGCGCTACTCTTTTGGTATGTGAAGCCGATGGACAGGCTTGCAGAGGCCAGCGGCTGAGAACCGCCGTCGATCTGCTTAAGAATTTCTTTTACTCGATACGCCGCGAGCGCAGACGGTGCGAGAGCATAGGCACCGTTCGGACCGCCAAGCTTTCCGGCAGCGTTAGCGAGACTACCCGCAGCACTCGCGAGGCCGGAGGACACCGACAGGCTGATGCCAGCAAACATCTCCTCATGCAGGCTTTCGTAGTTGGACTTGTCCTGCGCCGAAAGCAGATTGACGTTGCGCTCTGCGAGGATAGCAACATCCCGCTCAGCGGACACCTCAGCCGCTTGAAGGTTGGCGTCGCGGCCCGCCGAGATTATCAAATCACGGCCGGCAGAAAGGGTGGATCTGGCACTGGTCTCGGAAGACTGGCTTGTTTGATCAACCGACTTGCCGTAGCCAATGCCCACAGAGGCGCTACCACCGCCTGAACTGAAAGAAAGACCGAAACCGGAGCGCTGCTCCTTCTGCGCCGACGAGGCACTTTCTGCCCCGGGAGTGATATTGACGTCGCGAGCTGCATCAAGCGTGATGTCACTGCTGGCTGCGATAGAGGAGCCGATGACATTCACGTCGTTTTCGCGTGCCGTGAGCGTGACATCGGTCCCCGCCTTCAGCGCAGATCCAACGTTTAGGGTAGATGATTGGCTCTTTTCTTTCTGCTCCTTGCCCCAGAGCGAAAGGAAGCCACCGCCGGAACCGGCGAACAGACCGGATTTCTTGCTGCTGCTCTCCAGCGCGTGCTGCTCCTCCGCCCCGATGATGGCGACGCTGTCGCCCGCGACGCTGATCGCATCCCCGGCCGTTATGTTCGATCCCGCTATGACGGTGTTGCCGCCAGCATCCAGCTTGATGTTGCCGGAGGCGGAAAGCTCTGAGCCTACTGTCGCTTCGTCGTAGTTGTACTGCGTCGAGCTCTTTTTCGAGAGAAAGCCCTTGGATGAGGAGTTCTGCTCAAACTCAGCAGTATTCTTGCCCGACGCGATCAGCAGATCGCCGCCCGCGCTGACATTGATATCGGCTTTGTTGGTCTCGTCGCCAGCCATCACCTTCGAGGCGGAGACGACGGTATCTCCACCTGAGACGATGGACACGCCCTTCCCGCCGCTAACCGATGATCCGACGACAGTCTGCGTTTCTGTGTGGCTCGTCGTCTGTTTGCTTCCGCCGAACAGACCGCCCTTTTTCCTGTAGGCGTAATCGATCGTGGTGGTGTCGATAGCCTCAGCGACTGTCACATCGCCGGTCGCCTTCAGACCAACCGTTCCATCGGCAGCAATGTTGCTGCCGATGACGTTGAGGTTGCCGCCTGCATTGGCTGAGACCGACCCGCCCGCGGTGATCTCGGAACCCTGGCTCGTGGTTCTCACAACGGTCGTCGAGCTCCGCTTGTCGCGCAAGGTGCTGGTTGTCGACCTTTCGGTAACGGAGATGTTGATGTCTCCATTCGACGTCAGGCCGAGATCGCCACCTGCTTTCACCTTCGCATTGGCGAGCAGAATGCCCCCATTGCCCTTCAGCGAGGCATTACCCCCCGCCGTGAAGGTGCCGCCGATTGCGGCAATCGACGAACCGGAAACGCTAAGATCACCAGTCGATGCAATCATCCCTGATGTTGCAAGCAGGCCGGTATCGATCGTCACCTGATTGCCCGCGATCAGCGCGCCCGCAGAATTCAATCTTTCCCTGTCATTGGCGGCGAGATGCAGTACCGGCGCAAGAACGGTCGTACCGTTCACCGTCTGCCACTCATAAACGACGACGGATTCGGTGAGGCTGGCGATCTCCTCAGCCGTCAAAGGTTGGCCGAGCGGGCGCTGCTCCGCTCCGAGATAGGCGGCTCCATTGTCGAGAAGCTGCTTTATCTGGGTAATTGAATCCTGCCCGGTAAAACCTGAGCCCGTGGCCAGTCTGATCTGTTGCTCAATATACTGGTTCTCGAAATAGGCGTCGCCAAGGAACTGGATCTGCCGGTCCGGCTGGTAGCCAATGCGACCAAGGAAATAGCTGGAACCATAGAATTTCGAGACATCGAGGAAGGTGGCGCGGGTTTCATAGAGAAAGCTCTGGCCGGGAATGGTGCCGCCAAAGCCGCCGGACTGTGGGGTGGCGACGCCGCCAAGCGTGAACAGCGCACCGCTTGCCGTCATACTGGACAGTAATGCGGTCGGATTGTTCGAAGGCGCAGGCGCTGCAACGGCAACATGGTCGGCGATCGATCCGGCAATCGCGGTATTGTTAACGGCAGTAAAGCCGGTGATACCAAGTGCTCCGCCCGAGCGGATTGCCGCTGGAACCCCACCGATCGCCTCGACGCTTTCTACGGTTAGTCCGGGGCCGATATCCTTTGACGCATCCCGCGTTCCAAACGGGCTGGGGCCAGGCATGGAAACCTGATATGAGAATTCATGGCCTCCGGTATCGCCGCTGTCCCGCCTTTCTTCCCACTGGAAGATGACATCAGGATAATATTGGCAGCCCGAGCTTTGATTGCAGTTGACCGACGTCGTGCGCTGCAGCTGCAAGCCGAGATTTGTCAGCGTGCCTGTGCCAACAAGCGTCATGCCGGAGCCGGCTTCAATGTTGCTATAGGCATTGGTAAGATCCACGGTATCGACAAAAAGCGTATTACCCGCCTTGATTGTCGCCGCGGGGCTTCCAGCCGACGTGAGGCGGTCCTCGGTCACATCACGATAGACATGGCGAATGGGGGCACCAATGACGAACTGCTTATCAGCAAAAGAGACGGAAGATGAACAATCTCCACACAGGCGTGCATAATAAGTGTCATAAGCCGACACGAGTGCGTTTGAGATTTGCTGGCTCGTGTAGGTCGGAGCCACGCTTTTCTCGTTACGCAGATTTGCCGTCAGGATCGAGATATTGCGACCAGAGGAAATCAGACCTGAACTGTTGACCGTAGCAGCATTGCGCCCGCCAGAAGCACTTCCAGCAATTGTGAGGTCACGACCTGCGACAATCGCCCCCTGCTCGTTGGCAAGCACGCCGCCCACGAAAAGCGCCGCGTCGTTACCGGCATAGATGAGCCCCGTGGCGGTGTTGATCAGGTTGCCGGCGATATTGAGGGTAAGATCATTGCCAGCAGCCAACTGACCGGAGTTGCCAAGTTGTGAAAGCGACAGCGTCAGATCATGGGCCGCAAGAATATTGGTGGCGTCATTCGCAGTAAGGCTACCTGCTGTGATCGCGATGTCACCTGACCCCTGAACGGACCGAGCTGTGCTGCTCGCGGTGACAGCATTGAGCCGCGCACCGGTCAGATCTGTCGTTCCAGATGAGGTGAGATCAATGCCACCTGACGTCAGCGTTGTGTTGGTGAGATTGATATTATTGGCATTGATGTAGAGCGTGCCGGATGTGGCAAGTCTGCTCCTGTTATTGGAAAGATCGGCATTTTGCTGCCTGACCCTGATGTCGCCCCCTGCTGCCGTGCGTTTATCGAAGCTGATGACACCACTTGTCGAAGACAGCAAAATGTCTCCGTTTGCCTCTAGACTGTCATAGCGGATGTCGCCGCTAGCCGAAGCCTGCAAACTCCCTTCTGCAAGCACAAGCCCCGAAATCCCAAGATCAAGGCCGGAGAGCAGAGCCAGGTCGCCTTTCGAAAGGAGTGAGCCCGCCGTGATCGCTCCCGAGGCCGCCGTAAGTGACATCGCCGCGCCAGACTGGGCCGTGCCGCTGATGGCAATGGAGCCAGCCCCCGACCATAGCGAAACAGGGCCGGCAGCCGACGCGTCGGCCAAGGCAATACGCCCGTCTGCCAGAAGGTTGAGTGCGCCACTGGCCCCGAGAGTACCGCTGACATCGATGAAGCCTGCCCCGCCATTAATCAGGATATCCTCTTCTGTACCGATAGAAGCGACCCTGGCGTCCTTCCCCGCCTTGACCGACACCGATTTTTTCGAGGTCAGACGACCTGTCGAAACACTCCCCTTCGAAGAGATGCTGACGCCGTTATTGCCAGAGGCATTGCCGATCGAAATTTTACCGTCTGCCGACAGCGAGAGCTCACCGGCATTGGCCGCCATGTCGCCGCGCATGCGAACGCCAGCGCCCTTTTCCGTGACAACCATCTTGATGCGGCCGGCCTGCATAGCCCCGAGTGCTGAACCATCGATTGCGTATTCAGGTGTCCCGGAGGTGGCATCGAGCGCTGTTGCCTCCCCGGTGGTATAATCGAACTTGCTCTTACCGGCGGTCAGACGCAGGTCCTCGCCATAGATCGTTCCGTCGATCTGGATGGTACGGGACACGACATCGAACAGACTGACTGCACCATCACCGAGCGCAAAATTCCCACCCCTAGGGCCGAAAGTGACATCCCCTGCGTTGACCGTGAATCCATTGAGACGTCCATCGGTGCCGATGTCAGGTACACCCGTCGTCAGCGTGGCGCGTGGCGTGTTGATGAAACCGCAGCCGTCGCAGGTGATCCCGTTCGGATTGGCGATGATGACATCGGCCCTGCCACCGAACACTTCGGTTGGACCGAGAAGCGAACTGCGGTTTTGCGACGTGACCTCATTGAGGATGACCGTGACGGAACCTTTGCCTTGAAGGTTTGGATTGCCGGGTGTCACGCCACCCAGTTTCGACGTACCGATCTCACCATTGAAGTTGTTGAGAATGACCCCCGGTGTGCCGACGTTGAAATTGTTGTATTTGTTGTGCGACAGACCTTGGCTGTTGGGTCCGACGATATCAATGAGCGGCACGCCGTTCGGAGCAGCCCCTATCCCGGGGCGATTTGCAAAAGATCCTCCAGCTTCCGACGATATGTCCTGTGCATGGAGCAGCACCGGCTGAAGCACGAGCGTACAACTGACGACCGTTGCAATGATTTTTTGAGCCAGCGCTCCGGCATTGGCGAACAACGCGAGGTCGGTTGCTTTGCGTGGAAGACGCTTGAACTGGGATGTCATTGTTGTTCGCCTCTCGTGGCAGACGGAAGTTTGGGCTTAGCGGTCTTTTCTGCTCGTGTCGGCCGGGGATGGCTTGCTGTCGAGTTTCTTGTAGACATCTGCCAGCTTCGATTGCAGAGCTGGGCATTTTTTGCTTTTGGCAATCTCGGCAAGGACCTGATTGCGGTTACGTAAGGCGTCGATCTCCAGTTTTTCCGGCGATTTCGGATCCATGAAGAAAAGGGCCGGCCAGAACAGAAGAACACCTGTCGCACCAAGGATCACGTTTTTACCCTGCGCATCGGATCGTTCCTTCACCGTCGCCAGCACCTGCCGTTCGTTAGCCTCGAACTCGCGCTTTATGCCGGCGCAGTCGAAAGCACTGTCGGCCGGATTGGTGGAAGACACCGGATGTGCAGCCCGGCCACCGCAACCGGATACGACAATAGCTGTCGCCACCAGGGCGGAGATGAAAGATAATTTGGAGGTGTTAAACGAAGATCTGATCATAATATTCTCTTTTGAAGCCTACCAGCGTGCCGTCACGCTGGCGAAAATGAGATTTCCGCGTCCGCCACTCACGCTGCTGGAAAATGCCTGGGAGTAGCCAAAATCGGCGCTGATGTTTCCGCCCACGAGTTTCGCACCAACGGTCCAACTCGCGAGATAGCCGTCGGAGATATCGAAACGATCCTGTGAAAACACGCGGCCGTAATCGAGGCCTAGGTAGGGGCGTAACTCACCGAGAACGGGCGCCAGACTTGTGCCCTCCCATGGCATTGTCCGCCACGTCAGTTCGTTACGGCTGAAAAACCCGTTGTTGCCGAATATGACGCTTTCCCTTGAGCCCCGTACGTTGCTGGAGCCACCAAGTCCGATCTGTTCTGCGCCAAACATGTTGTCGGGCGAATATTGGGCATTGAGGACCGTCGCTAACTCGAACCGCTGGCCAGCGGCCTCGAACGGCCGCGTCGCGCTGACAGTCGTGTTTAATTTCAAGAACCGAGGATCGGCGGTGCCGGCTCCCGGCTCTCCTGCCTCCACAGCGTCGAAGAGATCAAGACCCTTATCAAGGGCAAAATCGAGAGCGATGACGCCACCCAGTATTCTTTGCGAACGCGAGAGGCCCAGAGTGCCTATCGTGTATCGGCGACTTCCAACCTCAATTCGATTGCCGAGAAGGAAGTTGTCGGTCTGCTTGTAGTTGAGACCGCCTCTGAGGGTCGTGATGGAATCCTTGTCGCGCAGAATGACGCGGTCTATGCCAAATCCAACCTGACCTGAATTGCCCGAGGTTTCGATCGGTCCAAAATTGCCGGGAATGGTGCTCTCGTATTCGTACCAGGACCCATTCGTTGAAAAAGTCCAGTAGCCATAAGGTACGCTTGTATTGAGCGAATAGCTGTTGCTGTGCCCGCGACCATCATCGTCCCAAGGATAGTCCGGGCCGCTACGCCCATAGGAGAACCCCAACTGATCATTGATGCCCAGCAGGTCGTCGAAGCCGAACGAAACATTGGTCTGGGAGTAACCGGTACTCTCTTGACCGAGGTTGTTGTTGGAAATGCTCGCGTACCAGCGCTTGCCCGGCTTGTTCTCGACATTCAGGATGGACGTTCCATCCTCCTTGCCGGGCAACATCGAGGTTTTCGCGTCGTTCGATGACAGGCGGTTGATCTGGTCCAGCCCCTGCTCCACATCGCGGATGTTGGCGACCTCTCCTTTCATGCCGGGAAAGGCCGTGGCGAATGAACCGTTTCTCTGGGCCGGTTGACCGTTTAGGTAGATATCCGAGATCGTGCCTTCGACGACGACCAGCCGCAGCAGCCCTGTTCCGGCAATATCCTGTGGGGGAACATAGGCGCGAGACGTCACGAATCCCTTGTCGAGATAGAGGTCGGTGATGGCCTTGAGCAGAGTGGTGATATCCGCAACACCGATGCAGCGATTGTCGTAACGCTGCGTAATTTTTCTGAATTCAGCGGCGGACAGCCGTGTCGCACCTTCGATCTCCACGCGCGAGATATTGAAGCATGGGCCATTGGACTTCGCCTCGCCTCCTGGTGCCCTGTCCGCACGGCTAGTGACGCCACCAGGCGTGACCCGCTTCAGGTTTTCCAGCCGCTGCAACTGTTCTTGTTGTTCTTGCCGACGGGAAAAATCGTCGGCGGGTGACTGTGCACTTGCCTGCCCTGACGCGATCAGGCTTGCAAAAAGCGCAATGACAAAGGTCCGCTTGAAACTGTTTTGCGCGCTCCTCGGGGATTTGGTTGAAATCTGAATAGCCGGCAAAAATGCGAGCCAAAAATCAGGTAAGACTGGTCGTCGGAAACCAGGAATGAAAGCAGCAAGTAACATATTTCGGAGGCCTGCATTTGAAATGAAGTTTGTCGCGGCAATGCCGCCCATGCTTCACTCTGCAGCTGTCCTTGCTGTCGATCCCCTACCGGGTGCATAGATCAGCTCATCTGATCCAAGAAGCGTTAAAGTAGTATCTTTCTTTACGAGACGATAGTCCCGATCATTTGCTCAAAGAACCGTACACATTAAAAATTCGCATAATAATCAATCATACCAACACAATGGCATGCATATCATTTTTCATCCGTGAATTTTAAGCACGATCCGCCAATTTCAAGCCCTTCGGTTCTTCGAGTCAAACAACAACCAGAAGTTACTGCAATCCACATCTCTCTGCAAGACACCGATGAAGCCCAAAGTTAAGAGGAAACTAAAATTGCTTCTGGCATTAGGTGTAACCAGGCGAATGCAAGCCTCAATCGTGCCCGCGGATTCCGAAGATCGCCCGTGATCACATACGAAGCTGTCGGAGTTTCCCGGTTGCCAAAAATTCCTCGACCTTAAAGTTTTTTATCCGCAGTCTCAGCCAAGCTTCGGTTTTTGACACGCTCTTTCTCCAGCAAGTCCGCCCACCACTGCATCATCCTCACTCGCTCGTCCCAATATGTAGCCCGATTGTAGATACGTCTAACAGCCCGCGTATCGAGATGCGCAAGCTGAGCTTCGATAGCATCGATGCTGAACTCTCCAGACTCGTTCAATATGCTGCTGGCGGAAGAACGAAAGCCGTGCGCGGTATGCTGGGCTTCAGTCACCCCCATGCGCCGCAAAGCTGAATTCAGCGAGTTCTCGGACAGAATTTTCTTGCCAGACATCATTGAAGGAAAGACATAGGGCTTATCGCCAAAAAACTCCTTCATCTCCGTGAGAACTTCTACTGCTTGTGTCGAAAGCGGCACATGATGCTCTCTGCGCATTTTGGTTTTCTCTGCCGGTATGGTCCAAACTAACTTATCAAAATCCAGTTCAGTCCACTCCATCGAGCGCGTCTCACCGGGTCTGGCAAAGCATAACGCTTGGATTTTCAGAGCCGCGACCAACGACGGCCACCCCTCGTAGCCGTAAATCGCCCGCATCAGGCCACCCATCTCGGCCTTTGTCGTCAAGGCGGCATGGTTGACAGGCACATGGCGCTGGAGAGCCCCGCGTAGCGCCGACGTCGGATCGTTCTCGGCCCTCGCTGTCGCAATGGCATATCGAAACACGCGACCGATGGCAGCGCGAGTAGCCAGCGCGCTCTCCACACGGCCGCTCTTTTCAATGCTGGTCAGCACAACAAGAATGTCACGCGCCGTTATCTGGGTAACCGGATAAGGTCCCAACTTCTCGGCGAGGTCCTTCAACATCCATCTATTCTTCGTGATGGTGGGCTCTGCCCGCTTATCGCGTTTCAGCTTTTCAATGAATTCATCGGCAATTACACCGAACGTATTCCCAGCAGCTGCCTTGGCGGCAAGCTGATCGCGTTTTTTCGCGAGTGAAGGGTCAAGGCCCTCAGCCAGCTTTTTCTTGGCTTCATCACGCAATCGTCGGGCATCTGCCAACCCCACAGTCGGGTACGCCCCGATAGTCAGCGTTTTCCGCTTTCCGAAAAATCGTAGTCGAAGCGCCAAGACTTGCCACCGGCAACCGATATGAAGAGGTAAAGCCCCTTCTCATCAGATAGCTTGCGCGGCTTGCTGTCGGCCTTGGCGTTCTTAACCTGAATGTCTGTCAGTGCCATTTTACGGT
Organism: Rhizobium sp. NFACC06-2; assembly: GCF_900101425.1. NCBI lineage: Bacteria > Pseudomonadati > Pseudomonadota > Alphaproteobacteria > Hyphomicrobiales > Rhizobiaceae > Rhizobium > Rhizobium sp. NFACC06-2. The sequence goes on from NZ_FMVA01000017.1 coordinate 12,264, forward strand.
ATCGGCTTCCCACCACGATGACGAATACCGTGATTTTTACCGACAAAATTGCTGGATGTCACTGCATACCGTTGCACAACCTTACGCGCGCGCGAGGCAAAAATGCTGTAAAATCAGCGCTTCTTGGACGTCATCGATCTTGTTGGAAAGGTCACTGGAGCGGGTGAAGGGAATCGAACCCTCGTATTCAGCTTGGGAAGCTGCTGCTCTACCATTGAGCTACACCCGCGCGCGGCATAAGACATCGGATAGTTCACAGCGGGTGTCAAGCACCCGCCGGGGTCGTTATTCGGCGCGAAAATGCTTGGAGAGCTTAAGCCCCTGCGCCTGATAATTGGAGCCGAGGCCGGTGCCATAGAGGCCTTCCGGTTTCTGCAGCATGTGTTCATAAACCAGCCGGCCGACGATCTGGCCATGTTCGAGGATGAAGGGAACCTCGTGGCTGCGCACTTCTAGCACGGCGCGGCTGCCGGTGCCGCCGGCCTGCGCATGGCCGAAGCCGGGATCGAAGAAGCCGGCGTAGTGCACGCGGAATTCACCCACCAGCGGGTCGAAGGGTGTCATTTCGGCCGCATAGAGCGGTGGAACGTGCACGGCTTCGCGCGAGACGAGAATATAGAATTCATCCGGGTCGAGGATCAGTTCCGCGCGGCCGCGCGCGTAGAGCGGCTCCCAGAAATCGAGAACGTCGTGCTGGGCCTTCTTGTCGACATCCACCACCGCCGTATGATGTTTGCCGCGATAACCGATCAACCCGTTTTCGCCGAAACCCTTGAGATCGATCGAGAGCGCGATGCCGCCACCAGTCACGTTGGGCGTGTCGCTGGCGACCAGCATTTCCGTCTCGTGTAGCTTCACAAGCTCGCTTTCGTTGAGCAGCGAATGGCCGATGCGGAAGCGGATCTGCGACAGGCGAGAGCCACGGCGCACGACGACAGGAAACGTGCGCGGGCTGATTTCCAGATAAAGCGGGCCCGTATAACCAGCCGGAATCTTGTCGAATTCCTGCGCGTTGTCGGTCATCACGCGGGTGAAGATATCGAGACGGCCGGTCGAGCTTTTCGGATTGGCCGAGGCCGACATGTCTGCCGGCAGATCAAGGCTTTCCATCAAGGGAACGATATAGACACAACCGGTTTCCAGCACCGCACCCTGGCTGAGATCGACCTCGTGCAGGCTGAAGCGTTTGAGCTTGTCGATGACACGGGTTCCGGGGCCGGGCATGAAGCTCGCGCGGACGCGGTAAGCTTTCGAGCCGAGCCTGAGATCGAGGCTGGCGGGCTGCACCTGGTCGACATCGAGACCGGCCTCGCTTTTCAGCTTGCCGCTCGCAAACAGCGCCCGGATTGCACCATCCGCCAAAATGCCCGTGGTTCTCGTCATGATCGTCATTCCTTTTCCGGCGACAAAACCAAAAGGAAAGCATTGACGCAAGCCGGTAACGGCAGTATGGCAAGCTTATCCCGTGGTGATTTGGCCGGTCGGCTTGCAGCCACGTTAAATAAGTGGCTAAAAAGACCGGGTGCTAGGAACCGGTCTGCTTTTGCGGCCGGTTTTTTGTTTTGAAGGTGATCACATGAGCAATAAATGGCGCCCGGCAACCCAGCTCGTTCACGGCGGTACGCTACGCTCCCCTTACGGTGAAACGTCGGAAGCGATCTATCTGACCCAGGGTTTTGTCTATGAAAACTCCGAAGCCGCCGAAGCGCGCTTCAAGGGTGAAACGGATGGGTTTATCTACGCCCGCTATGCGAGCCCGACCAACGACATGTTCGAAAAGCGCATGTGCCTGCTGGAAGGCGCTGAAGACGCCCGTGCACTTGCGTCGGGCATGGCCGCCGTCACCGCCGCCATCATGTGCCAGCTGCGCGCCGGCGACCATATCGTTGCGGCCCGCGCCCTCTTCGGCTCCTGCCGCTGGGTGGTCGAAACGCTTGCGCCGAAATATGGCATCGAATGCACGCTGATCGACGGTCGCGATCTCGGCAACTGGGAAAAGGCTATCCAGCCGAACACCAAGCTGTTCTTCCTCGAAAGCCCGACCAATCCGACGCTTGAAGTGGTGGATATTGCCGGGGTGGCGAAGCTCGCCAACCAGATCGGCGCCAAGGTGGTTGTCGACAACGTCTTCGCCACGCCGCTTTTCCAGAAGCCGCTCGAACTCGGCGCCCATATCGTGGTTTATTCGGCCACCAAACATATTGATGGCCAGGGCCGCTGCCTTGGCGGCGTGGTCCTTTCCGACAAGAAGTGGATTGAGGAAGAGCTGCAGGATTATTTCCGCCATACCGGCCCGGCCATGTCGCCTTTCAATGCCTGGACGCTTCTGAAAGGCATCGAGACCCTGCCACTGCGTGTGAAGCAGCAGACGGCCAATGCCGGCAAAATCGCCGATTTTCTCGCCGATAGCGGCAAGGTCGCCAAGGTCATCTATCCCGGCCGCGCCGATCACCCGCAGGCCGATATCATCGCCCGGCAGATGTCCGGCGGCTCGACGCTGGTGGCTTTCGAGCTGAAGGGTGGCAAGGAAGCAGCCTTCAAGCTGCAGAACGCGCTTGAGATCGTGAAGATTTCCAACAATCTCGGCGATGCCAAGAGCCTCATCACCCATCCCGGCACGACGACGCACAAGAACCTCACCGACGAGGCGCGTGCCGAACTCGGCATTTCCGGCGGCACCCTGCGCCTTTCCTGCGGCATCGAGGATACCGACGATCTGCTGGAGGATCTGGAGAAGGGTCTGACGGCCGTTTCGGCCTAAAAATTCAATCCGCAAGGCACCATGGCCTGACCGCGTGTCGGGCCATGGTTCCCCTGCACGGTCCAAAAAGACCGCTTCAGGCAACCAATATTTACCTTTACTGTTATCCCTAACGGTGGAAAACAGCGCAACAGGAGACGCCTCCTGCCCGTCAAGTCATTCATTTTCTTGACGATAGCCAGAGCCTATAGTGTAGAATGCGGCGGCAGGCATAATATCGAGGTGTGGCGCGTATGTATCGTGCTCTGACAAGGGATATCGAGGTAACGGTCGATCCGTATTATCTCGAGGAACAATCCGACCCGGATGACGATCGTTACGTCTGGGGCTACAAAGTCGTGATCGCGAACAATTCCGATATTCCGGTTACCCTCGTTAATCGCTATTGGCACATCACCGATCAGAACGGACAGGTGGATGAGGTCTATGGGCCGGGCGTTGTGGGTGAGAAGCCGCATCTGAAACCGGGCGACAGCTACGAATATTCTTCCGGCTGCCCGCTTGATACACCTTCCGGCCTGATGTTCGGCCATTATGAAATGGAAACGGAAAATGGCGAGGTGTTCAACGTCACCATACCCGCCTTTTCGCTGGATTCACCCGGCCTGATGCGGGTCCTGAACTGACATTCACCCGGCAATGAAAAAGCCGCGCCCTTCAGGACGCGGCTTTCATTCAGGCATTCTCAAATTCGCTGACATCGTAGCGATAGGTGGTGGAGCAGAACTCGCAGGTCACGGCAATGGCGCCGTCTTCCTCGCTTGCCTCGATCTCCTCGGCGGTGAAGCCGGACAGCACCCCCTTGATCTTGTCCCGCGAGCAGCTGCAACGGTCGAAAACCGCCTGCGGATCGTAGATGCGCACACCGCTCTCGTGGAAAAGCCGGAAGAGAAGACGTTCCACCGGCACCTGCGGATCGGTCAGCTCGTCGGTATCCACCGTGTTCAGCAGCGTTACCGCCTCGGTCCAGGCATCGTCTTCCTGCACCTCGTGACCGCCTTCATCGCCATCGCCGCCATGCAGGTCGCGCATGCGCAACCGCTCAGGCGCCTGCGGCAGGAACTGCGCGATAACGCCGCCCGCACGCCAGCCATGACGCGGCTTGCCTTCGCCATCACGGTCGAAGAATTCGGCAACGCCCAGCCGCACGCGGGTGGGAAGCTGTTCCGACTGGCGGAAATAAACCCCGGCAATGTCCTCCAGCGAGGAGCCATCGAGCGGCACGATACCCTGATAAGGCTGCATGCCCGCACCCTGATCGATCGTGAAGGCCAGAATGCCGTTGCCGAGCAATTGCTCCGGCGACGTCGCCCCGGCCGCAATCGCCTCCGCCAGCCGCTCCTCATCGAAACGGGCATAAGCGCGCATGCTTTCCGGCGCGGTGAAATCCGCAACCAGCAGGTCGACCGGGCCGTCACCCTTGGTCTGGACGGTCAGCTTGCCGGAAAACTTGAGCGACGTGCCGATCAGCGCCGTCAGAACGGTCGCTTCCGCCAGCAGGCGTGCGACCGCCGGGGGATAGTCATGCCGTTCGAGGATGGCATTCAGCAGCGGACCCACCTGCACGGCGCGGCCGCGCACATCCAGACCTTCGACCTGAAAGGGCACAACCTTGTCGTCGCCAGCAAAATCGAGATCGTCCAGTTCAACCGTTACATCTGCCATGTCATACTCCCTGGCGCAGCCGTGGCGCCGCTACCGTCCAAAAGTCCGGCTTTTAAAATGTGCTTTTTTCGCTTGTCGCACAGAGACCCGGGAAGAGAAACCGCTTCCGGGGAAAAACGTGCAAATCGTGAATGTGGCCCGCCAGCAAAACCGACGAGCCTCTTCGAAGTCCCACAGATGGTAATCTATGCGGTCAAGTTCAAGCACCCGGCGTGACGCGTGTCAGGCCGGGCGATTGCTCATCAAATGACGCCCATGCACCATGCGATGATGGACTTCTGCGCGTGGAGGCGGTTTTCCGCCTCGTCGAAGACGACGGATTGCGGACCGTCGATCACGGCATCCGTCACTTCCTCACCGCGGTGGGCCGGCAGGCAATGCATGAACAGCGCGTCTTTTTCCGCCTTGGCCATCAGGGCTTCATTCACCTGATAGGGCTGGAAGATGTTGTGGCCGCGCGCCTTGTGTTCCTGGTTCATGGACACCCAGGTATCGGTAACGACGCAATCAGCACCCGCAACGGCCTTGTCGGCGTCGTGGCACAGCATGATCTCGCCGCCATTGTTGCGCGCCCAGTTCAGGAACTTGTCATGCGGTTCGGAGCCCATCGGCACGGCCATCGTCATGCGGTAACCGAAACGGGCCGAGCCTTCGACGAAGGAATGCAGGACGTTATTGCCGTCACCCGTCCAGGCAATGGTCTTGCCTTTGACCGGGCCGCGATGTTCCTCGAAGGTCATGATATCCGCCATGATCTGGCAGGGATGCGTGTCGTCCGTCAGGGCGTTGATGACCGGCACGGTCGCGTGTTCGGCAAGCTCCAACAGGCGCGAATGATCCGTCGTGCGGATCATGATGGCGTCGACGTAACGCGACAGCACCTTGGCCGTATCGCCGATCGTTTCGGCGCGACCGAGCTGCATTTCCGTACCGGAGAGGAAAAGCGTCTCGCCACCGAGCTGGCGCATGCCGACATCGAAGGAGACGCGGGTGCGGGTGGAAGGCTTTTCGAAGATCATAGCCAGCATTTTGCCGGCAAGCGGCTTTTCCGCCGTTCCGGCCTTCGTGGCCGCCTTGCGTGCGCGGGCATCGTCAAGAATTGCCCGCAGGTCCTGCGAGCTGACGGCCGACAGGTCAAGAAAATGTTTAGGTGAAGCCATTTCAAACTGTCCCATGCTCGCGAGCCTCGGGGAAGAGGCCCGCCCTTTATTGTTTCCTCAGGCGATTTTTGCCTGTTTCGCTGTCAGGGAAGCGGCGGCCGCTTCCACGCGTGACAGACCCTCGCGGGCCTCTTCCGCCGTGGTGACGAGCGGCGGCAGAAGACGGATGACGTTGTCGCCCGCCGGCACACCCAGCAGACGCTCGGCGCGCATGGCCTGCAACAGCTCGCCCGATGGAACCTTGGCCTTGATGCCGAGAAGCAAGCCTTCGCCACGGATTTCCTCGATAACGTCAGGATAACGATCCTTCAGCGAAGCAAGGCCCTGGCGGAAGACCAGCGCGACATCACGAACCTTTTCCAGAAAGCCCTCGGAGAGGACGACGTCGAGCACGGCATTACCGACAGCCATGGCCAGCGGGTTGCCGCCATAGGTGGTGCCATGCACGCCCGCCGTCATGCCGGAAGCGGCATCCGCCGTCGCAAGGCAGGCGCCGAGCGGGAAACCGCCGCCGATACCCTTTGCAACCGCCATGATATCCGGTGCAACGCCCGTCTGCTCATAGGCAAAGAGCTTGCCCGTACGGCCAACGCCGGTCTGGACCTCATCGAAAATCAGCAGCATGCCATGCTCATCGCAGAGCGACCGCAGCAGCTGCAGGAATTCCTTGGCTGGCGCGCGAATGCCGCCCTCACCCTGAATGGGCTCGATCAGAAGCGCGGCCGTCTCGGCCGTGATGGCGGCTTTCAGCGCATCGACGTCACCGAAGGGCACCTGGTCGAAACCTTCGACCTTGGGGCCGAAACCTTCGAGATATTTCTGCTGGCCGCCGGCGGCAATCGTCGCCAGCGTGCGGCCATGGAAGGCGCCTTCGAAAGTAATAATCCGGAACTTTTCCGGATGCCCCTTGGAATAATGATAACGGCGCGCGGTCTTGATCGCGCATTCCAGCGCTTCCGCGCCGGAATTGGTGAAGAAGACCTTGTCTGCGAATGTCGCTTCCGTCAGGCGCTTTGCAAGCTTTTCCTGGCCCGGCACTTCATAAAGGTTCGAGACGTGCCAGACCTTCTCGGCCTGGGTCTTGATCGCCTCAACGAGGTGCGGATGGGCGTGGCCCAGCGAGTTGACCGCGACGCCGGCTGCAAAATCCAGATATCGTTCGCCGCTTTCCGTGAACAGCCAGACGCCCTCGCCTCGCTCGAAGCGCAGGGGGGCTCTTGCAAACGTATCGAACAATGGCGCGGCGGCTTCGGCCATGGCTGTATCACTCCTTGCGCGGATGCGCTGTCAGACGGTTGTCAATAGGCTTTCGGGGTTATCCCTTGCCTGAAAATCAAAAATGCCGCCTCGCGGCGGCAGGGGCACTATTGTCACTTCGCCTGCCGATGTCAACAAAAGTCCGCGTTTCCCGGGCTTCTCAAGCCCTAGTAGGCGGCGGCGAATGAGGCCCAAGGTGTTGCCTTTCAGACTCAACTCGCCAGCAAGTTGGGGAAAACCGGAAAATCGATTCGAGATGATTCCCGCGACTCTTGCCACGGAGTCTGCGTGGCACTAGGTTAATCGCTAATTACTAGACTGCATTGCGGCGGAACTAGTCACCAAAAATCAGGCAGAAACCACGCTCGCGGCACGCCCGCGAGACGGAGAGGGATTCTGCCGACATTATACGCGACGAGCGGAGAAGCGGCATGAACTGGACAGACGAACGGGTCGAAAAACTCAAGAAATTGTGGTCCGAGGGGCTTAGCGCCAGCCAGATAGCAGCACAGCTGGGCGGTGTGAGCCGCAATGCCGTCATCGGCAAGGTCCATCGCCTCAACCTGCCGGGACGCGTGAAGGCCGGCGGCCCGGTTACTTCGGCGCGTTCCGCGCCCAAGCGCACCGCTGCCCCTGCCCCGCGCGCGACAAATTTCGCGACCCGCGTCAGCGCAGCACCTGCACGCGCCTTGAACCGCTCGAGCGCGGCAACGGCGCTGCACGAGGAGATCGATATCGAGACCGCCGAAGTTCTCGATTACGTTCCCTCCAAAAATGTCGTGACACCGATTTCCCGCCGCCTGACGCTGACGGAACTGACGGAGCGCACCTGCAAGTGGCCGGTCGGCGATCCGCTGAAGGATGATTTCCATTTCTGCGGTTGTGAAGCACTGGAATCTTCGCCCTATTGCAAGTTCCATGCAAAGCTTGCCTACCAGCCGGTAAGCGAGCGTCGCAAGGCTTGAGTGTTGCGGCACGCATTCGACACTCAAAAACTACGGGCCTTCGGGCCCGTTTTTTTATGGCGGAATCCAAAGTGGTTCAGACGCGGAGCCCGCGTTGTTTAAGAGGCGCTCCCCATCCCTGTTCTTGCGCATTCTCCGGATGCAAAAACCGCGATAGGCCCTTGCGGCAAATGCTCTGAATTCGTCGGCGACGTGCCGCGCCTTCCTACTGTCAGGTTTCACCGCGCAATCCGGCTTTCAGCAGACCGTCTGTCACCTTCAAAAGAACGAGGATACGCACGTGCGGAAGGTTCAAAATCGAAAGGCCCGACACCGTTCCGGTCTCGGGCCTTCTGATTTTTAGGGAATTTACCCCGAGTGAAACCATTGGTTTCGGTTTTCTCAGGCTTCCATTGAATATCCGGCGCCACGCACGGTGCGGATGACATCCTGCATGTGGGAAAAATTGAGCGCCTTGCGCAGACGTCCGACATGCACGTCGACGGTGCGCTCATCCACATAGATATCGTGACCCCAGACGCCATCCAGCAATTGCGAGCGGGAAAACACCCGGCCGGGAGAGGTCATCAGGAATTCCAGCAAGCGGAATTCCGTCGGGCCGAGGCGCACTTCGCGGCTCTTGCGGTGAACGCGATGGGTCTCACGATCCAGTTCGATATCGCCGCATTTCAGCACCGAAGACAGAACCTCGGGGCGGGCGCGGCGCAGCATGGCCTTGACGCGGGCCATGAGTTCCGGGGTCGAGAACGGCTTGACGACATAATCGTCGGCGCCGGTGGCAAGACCGCGAACCCGTTCGCTTTCTTCGCCGCGCGCCGTCAGCATGATGATGGGCAGGCGCTCGGTTTCCGGCCGCATCCTGAGCCGACGGCACAGTTCGATACCGGAAACGCCGGGAAGCATCCAATCCAGGATAAGGAGGTCCGGAATACGTTCCTGCAGCCTGATTTCTGCCTCGTCTCCACGGGGTATCGTGTCGACGTCATATCCCTCAGCCTCGAGATTGTAACGAAGCAGGACGCTCAGCGCTTCCTCGTCTTCCACAACTGCAATCTTGGGCACCATATACTAACTCCGCAAGCCGCTGCCTGTCTGTTACTCGGTCACCGAACCGAGGGTGTTGGAACTGTCGTCCTTCGGACGCTCGCCTTCCGGCTGGCTGCCGGTGGTCATGTAATAGATCGTCTCGGCGATATTGGTGGCGTGGTCGCCGATACGCTCGATGTTCTTGGCGCAGAACAGAAGATGCGTGCAGGTGGTGATGTTGCGCGGATCTTCCATCATGTAGGTCAGAAGCTCACGGAAGAGCGACGTGTACATGGCGTCGATTTCTTCGTCGCGCTCGCGAATGGCATTGGCCTTCTCGGCGGAACGCGTGGAATAGACGTCCAGCACTTCCTTGAGCTGCACCAGCGCCAGTTCCGACAGGTGCTCGATGCCACGGGCGAGCTTGCGCGGCACGCCGGTGCCGGCAACGGCGATGACGCGCTTGGCGGTGTTCTTGCCAAGGTCGCCGACGCGCTCAAGGTCAGCTGCAATACGCAGGGTGCCGATGATTTCGCGAAGGTCTGCCGCCATCGGCTGGCGTTTGGCGATGGTGACGATGGCCTTGTCGCCGATCTCGCGCTCGGCGTGGTCGAGGATCGCATCGTCGGAAATGACCTTCTGGGCGAGCGCGGCATCGGAATTGACGAGCGCACGCACGGCATCGGCGCACATCTGCTCCGCAAGACCGCCCATTTCGGCGATGCGGCGCGTCAAAAACTTCAATTCATCGTCATAAACGGAAACGATGTGCGAATGGGTCGTTGTCTGTGTCATGGTCTAGTCCTCCGGCTTGGCCTGCATGCGCGTACCCGGAAGCGGGCACGGCAGAAGCACCAGTCTTGTTCGGTTTCGATAAAGCACCGGCCGGGATCAGCCGAAGCGGCCCATGATGTAATCCTGCGTGCGCTGGTCGTCCGGATTGGTGAACATCTTGTCGGTTTCGTTTTCCTCGACAAGATGACCAAGATGGAACATGGCCGTGCGCTGGGAAACACGCGCCGCCTGCTGCATGGAGTGCGTGACGATGACGATGGTGTAATTGGTGCGCAGCTCGTGGATCAATTCTTCGACCTTTGCGGTCGCGATAGGGTCGAGAGCCGAGCAGGGCTCGTCCATCAGGATCACTTCCGGGCTGACGGCAACGGCGCGTGCGATGCACAGACGCTGCTGCTGACCGCCGGAAAGACCGGTGCCGGATTCGTGCAGACGATCCTTAACCTCGTTCCAGAGACCCGCCTTCTGCAAGCTCTGCTCGACGATCTGGTCCATATCCGCCTTGTTGCGGGCGAGACCATGGATGCGCGGACCATAGGAAATGTTTTCATAGATCGACTTCGGGAAGGGGTTCGGCTTCTGGAACACCATGCCGACGCGGGCGCGCAATTCCACGACGTCAATCGCCTGGTCGTAGATATCGTCGGTGTCGAGCGTGATCTTGCCGGTGACCCGGCAACCGTCGATCGTGTCGTTCATACGATTCAGGGTACGCAGGAAGGTGGATTTGCCGCAGCCGGACGGGCCGATAAGCGCGGTCACCGTATTTTCCCGAACGTTGAGGTTCACGTCGTAAAGCGCGCGCTTTTCGCCGTAATAAACCGAAACGTCCTTGCCGATCATCTTGTATGAGACTTCATTCATTTTCTTGTCCAGCGCCTTTTCAACTGCTGCTTCCGACAACATGTTCATTGCTCAAGCTCCCTCTACCAGCGCCGTTCGAAGCGGCGACGCAACAGGATTGCGCCAACATTCATGACGATGAGGAACAGAAGCAGGATGATGATAGCGCCGGATGTCCTTTCGACAAAGGCGCGCTCGGCTTCGTTCGCCCACATGTAAATCTGCACCGGCAGGGCCGTGGACGGATCCATCGGCGTTGTCGGATAATTCGCAACGAATGCCACCATGCCGATCAAGAGCAGCGGCGCCGTTTCGCCCAGCGCGTGGGCGAGACCGATGATGGTGCCGGTCAGAATGCCAGGCATGGCGAGCGGCAGCACATGGTGGAAGATCGTCTGCATCTTGGAAGCACCGAGGCCGAGGGCTGCGGCGCGGATAGACGGCGGCACGGCTTTCAGGGCTGCGCGCGTCGCGATGATGATCGTCGGCAGCGTCATCAGCGTCAGGACGAGGCCGCCGACCAGCGAGGCCGAGCGCGGAAAGCCCATGAAGTTGATGAAGACCGAGAGGCCGAGCAGACCGTAGACAATCGAAGGAACGGCCGCGAGATTGTTGATATTCACCTCGATAAGATCCGTCAGACGGTTCTTCGGGGCGAATTCCTCGAGATAGATGGAGGCCGCAACGCCAATCGGCAATGACAGCACCAGCACGATCAGCATCATGTAGAAGGAGCCAATCAGCGCCACACCCACACCCGCCGCTTCCGGACGGCTCGACGCGCCGTTGACGAAGATGCCGGTATTGAAATGTTTGCCGAGCTGGCCACTTTCGGCGAGCTGGTTCATCCAGCCGAGTTGCTGGTTCGAGATACGGCGATTGGCTTCATCCGCCGTCAGGTCGACCTGGCCCTTGAAGGCGCTGTCGACGTCGCCAGACGCCAGCAGCGTGACAGTGCGCGTGGTGCCGATGACGGCGGGATCGGCGACGACGATATCGCGAAGCTGCGTGCGTACGCTGTCCGAGATCAAGAGGTTGACGGCGCGAAGACCGGCGCGGTCCGTCGGCGCAACGCCAAGGACCTTGGCGACAGCATCGCGGGCGATGACGGGATAATTGGCCGTCATCAGCTTTGTGGGATTTGTGGCCCGCTCATTTTTCGGATCGATGATCTGTTCCGAGAATTCGACCGGAACGGTGATCATCGTCTGCTGGAAGGCGGTGTAACCCTTGGAAACCACCGAGAAAAGCAGCAGGAAGAGAAAGATGAGGCCGAAGGAAATCGCTGCCATGCCGTAGGCACGGAAGCGGCGTTCGGCGGCATAGCGGCGCTTGATGCCGATATCACGGCGCGTGGCCTTGTTAACGGCGCTCGCGCCGGCTGCGGGAGAAACGATGTCGGTCATTCATATTGCTCCCGGTATTTGCGCACGATATAAAGCGCGTAGATATTCAGGCAAAGCGTGATGGCGAAAAGCGTGATGCCGAGTGCAAAGGCAACCAGCGTCTGCGGCGAGGTGAATTCAAGGTCGCCGGTGAGCTGGCTGACGATCTTGACCGTCACCGTGGTCATGGGTTCGAAGGGATTGAGCTGCAGGCGGGCAGCAACACCGGCCGCAAGAACCACGATCATGGTCTCGCCGATGGCGCGCGAAGCCGTCATCAGTACGGCGCCGACGATGCCGGGAAGAGCGGCCGGAATAATGACCCTCTTGATCGTCTCGGAGCGCGTGGCGCCAAGACCGAGCGAACCGTCACGCAGCGAGCGCGGCACAGCGGTGATGATGTCATCCGACAGCGACGACACATAGGGAATGAGCATGATGCCCATGACGAAGCCGGCGGTGATGACGCTCTGCGCCTGGATGAAGTTGGCGTAGTTGCCCGTCGCCAGACCGTTGATCTGCGTGGAAATGTCTCTGAGGAAAGGACCGACCGTCGTGAGCGCGAAGAAGCCGTAGACGATGGTGGGAATGCCGGCGAGCACTTCAAGCAGCGGCTTTGCCATGGAGCGGAAGCGCGGCGAGGCATATTCCGCCATGTAGATCGCCGAGAAGAGACCGACCGGAACCGCAACCAGCATGGCGACAAAGCCGATATAAAGCGTGCCGGCGAGCAGCGGGATCAGGCCGAACTGGCCGGAGGAGTCGGTGGCGCCTGCCGCCGCAAAACGCGGATCCCAGACCGTTCCGAAAAAGAACTGGTGCGCCGGAACCATGGTGAAGAACTGGATCGCCTCGGTCAGCATCGAAAGGACGATGCCGATGGTCGTGAGGATGGCGATGGACGAGGCGACGAGCAGGGCCGCGAGAATGACTTTCTCGACCTGGTTGCGCGCCCGGAAACGCGGCGCGATTGCACGCAGCGCATAGGCGCCGCCGCCGAGCGCGGCCAGCAGCACAACGGCGATCATCGCGATACGGCTGGTGGAGGTCATGCTGTTGAGCGTGTGGGCGGCATCGACCATGAACCGCTCGGGATCGCCGGCGATTGCAACACCCTTCGATGCCAGAAGCGGCCGGACCGCAGCCGTATCGGCCTCGACCTGCGCGGTTTCCTCCGGTGTCAGCCGCTGGAGGCCACGGGCGATGGAGGTCACCATACCGTAGGTCAGGCTCTGCTGCGCTTCGGATTGCGCCCGGACATCCTCGGGGAAACTACTGCGCACCGCCGAAGTGACGAGCAATGGGCTGACAATGAGCCAGGCACAGAGAATGAACGCCGCGGGCAGCACCGCCCAGACGACCGCGTAGGAACCGTGATAACCAGCACGGGAATGCATGCTGGAGGGGCGACCGCCAGACAGGGCAACGGCACGGCGGCTGCCGAGCAGATAGCTGCCGATGCCGATGAGCGCCAGTATCAGCAAAAGGATCGATGTGTTCATTAGAGTTCCCTCGGCGTGCCTCAAGAGCACGGTGCGATATCGGGCAAATCAAAAAGTCATCAAAACGAGACCGCTGGACCATCCCATGATGCCTGCCGCCTGACTGTATCATAGTCTGGCAAGCGTCAAGGTTGATACATCCTATCCATCTGTAATCCATCGACAATCATGTGGATGGCGATGAGTAGGAACTGTCAACCGCGGACGACGGCCCAAGCGAAGCCGAATGAGGGGCACGGCAAAGCCGCACCCCTCTTTCTTCATTACATCGTGGAGCCGGCCGAGAACTTCGAGCGGATTTCTTCGCGCTCTGCGTCCGGAGCAGCAACCAGGCCGTAGTTGGCGAGCGGGGAATCCGGGCCGATCATCTCGTCGGAAACGAAGAACTCGACATATTCCTTAAGGCCCGGGATAACGCCCAGGTGAGCCTTCTTCACGTAGAAGAACAGCGGGCGGGAAACCGGGTACTTGCCGCTGGCAACGGTTTCGGTGGACGGAACGACGCCCGAAACGGTCGCGACCTTCAGACGGTCAGCGTTGTTTTCATAGAAAGCGAGGCCGAAAACGCCGAGACCGGTCTTGTTGGCGTCGATACGAGCAAGCGTTTCGGTGTAGTCGCCGTCGATGTCGACTGCAGCGCCGTCCTTGCGGACTGCAATGCACTTGGCAGCAGCCTGCTTGGCGTCAGGGACCAGTGCCTTGATGGCGTCGGTCGCCTTGGCTTCCTTGCAGCCGTCAGCCATGATCTTCTCTTCGAAGACTTCGCGGGTGCCGTGCTTGGAACCCGGGATATAAGCAGCGATCGCTACGTCAGGCAGTTCCTTGTTGATTTCCGACCACTTCTTGTAAGGGTTGGCAACGAGCTTGCCGTCCTTGACGACTTCAGCGGCGAGCGCAAGGTACAGATCCTTCGGCTCGAGCTTGATGTCCTTGTTGGAAGAGTCCATTGCGAAGACGATACCGTCGTAACCGATCTTCACTTCCTGAACGTCGGCAACGCCAGCAGCCTTACAGGCGGCCAGTTCGTCGCTCTTGATCTTGCGCGAAGCGTTTGCAATGTCGATGGTGCCTTCGCCGACGCCCGAGCAGAACGCCTTCAGACCGCCGCCCGTGCCGCCGGACTCAACAACGGGAGCCTTGAAGTTCGGAAAGGTTTCGGCAAAGGTCTCGGCAACGATCTTGGCGTAAGGCAGAACCGTGGAGGAACCGGCAACCTGGATCTGGTCGCGAGCAGCGGCGGCGCCAGCGAAGGCGACAGAAGCCACCAGAGCTGCTGCGGAAAATTTAACGATGTTCATTTGTCTCTCCCGTCGTGGGCTTTGTTGTGGACGCAGCCGATAGCGACACTCGCTCTTAGCTTGCGCTCGGCGACCTTTTCTTAACCACCGTAGCCCCATCCTTTTATGTCACTTTGACGAAAGATTTGTGACAATCTAAATTATTGATTTTATTTACAAGTATACGCGACATTAAAAGCAGATGCATATTTTATGTCAGAATCTCACAGTGAAGTCCGTGCCGCTGCCCAATTCCGATTTAATGATGAGGCGGGCGCGGTGACGGGTGAGGATGTGCTTGACGATGGCAAGTCCGAGACCCGTGCCCTTTTTCGAGCGGCTGTCGGCGACGCTGACACGATAAAAACGCTCCGTCAGGCGCGGCACATGTTCGGCGGGAATGCCCGGCCCCTTGTCGATAACGCTCACCTCCACCGGCTTGCCGGGTTCGGCCCGCAGCCAGACATCCACGACCTTGCCTTCCTGGCCGTATTTGCAAGCATTTTCAACGAGGTTCTGGAATACCTGCACCAGCTCGTCGCGGTCCCCCTGCACCTCTGCCGGCCGGTCGGGCAGGTGCAGCGTGATGGTCACATCCAGCTCGTCGGCAAGCGGCAGCAGGGTATCGCGCACATGGCCGATGACGGGAACGAGATCGACCTTCTGGTCGGGTGCAATGTTGGCCCGCAATTCCAGCCGCGACAGGGACATGAGATCGTCCACCAGCCTGCTCATGCGGGTTGCCTGATCCAGCATGATGGCGAGGAAACGTTCCTGCGCCTTCGGGTCGTTGCGTGCCGGCCCCTGCATGGTTTCGATGAAACCGCGCAGCGAAGCGAGCGGCGTGCGCAATTCGTGGCTGGCATTGGCGACGAAGTCGCTGCGCATGCGGTCGATGCGGCGAAGCTCCGAGACGTCGCGGAACGACAGGATGTAGAATGGCGGACCTGCCCCCTCTCCCACATCCGCACGGGCGATGCGGACGATGAAGACCCGTTCGGAAGGGAAGCGTTCCGAATGTTCGACCTGGTTGGGCTGGCCGGTGGTGATTGTTTCGCGAATGACATCCAGGAGGCCGGGAGAGCGCAGCCGGGCGGAAATATGCGCCCCGGCGGGCAACTGGCCGAAGGCGCGCTCGGCCGCGCCGTTCTGAAACAGCACGCTGGCGTTTCTGTCGAGAATGAAAACGGGGGTATCCAGAACCGCGAGGCCCGCCCTTACGCCGGAAATGACGCTTTCGCCGGGCACTTCTTGCTCATCTGCCTCCTCAGCCGGGCTCCCGTCCTTTGCGGGAGCCGCCGCCGGCCCCTCCCGAGCGGCGAGGATGGCAATGACGGCGCAAAGCCACAGGGCGGCGGGCATATAGGGCGTGTTGAGCTCGGCAACGGCCACGATGGCGAGCATGCTGACGATGAGAACGGGCAACCAGTTTCGGCCGAGCTTCCTTCCCAAACGCCTTAATCCACCATCGCCTTCCATGACTGCCATTTCAGCCTGCTCTTTCCACTTTCATCTGACAGCGCATCGAAATCTCATAGGCCAGCTTCATGACAGAGATTCATCATCGCGCATTTTCCACAACGTATATGCGCAAAATCGACGCCGCAATCGCTGCCGCCGCCGCAACCCTGTCAAGCGGTCCTGTTTCACTTGAATTCTGGCAATGGATGTGAACTCATTGGCGTCGAGTTGCCTTTACACAACAACAGCCGGAGGAAACCATGGGCGAAGAAACGAAGAAGCGGACGGTCGAGATCACCATTGGCGGCAAACTGCGCAGCTTCGACATCGACGATCCGGTTCTTCCTGACTGGGTTGAGGAAAAGAAACTTTCCGCAGGCGATTTTCCCTACGACAAGAAGATGAAGCGGGAGGACTACGACAGCACCCTCGAGGCGCTGCAGGTGGAGCTGGTCAAGGTGCAGTTCTGGCTGCAGGCTACCGGCAAAAGGGTCATGGCGGTTTTCGAGGGCCGCGATGCGGCGGGCAAGGGCGGCGCGATCTTCGCGACCCGGGCCTATCTCAACCCCCGCTATGCCCGCGTGGTGGCGCTGACCAAACCGACGGAAACCGAACGCGGCCAATGGTATTTCCAGCGCTATATCTCGCATTTTCCGACCGCCGGCGAATTCGTTCTCTTCGACCGCTCCTGGTATAACCGCGCAGGCGTAGAGCCGGTCATGGGTTTCTGCACGCCGGAGGAACACAAGCGTTTCCTCAAGGAGACGCCGCGCCTGGAAAAGATGCTGGTCCATGAGGACGTTCATCTGTTCAAATTCTGGCTCGACATCGGCCGCGAAACGCAGATCGAACGCTTCCATGACCGCCGCCACAGCCCGCTGAAATGCTGGAAACTTTCGGATATGGACATAGCCGCGCTGACGAAATGGGGCGACTACACGCAGAAGCGCGACGAAATGCTGGAAAAGACCCACACCGATGCCGCCCCTTGGACGGTGGTGCGCGCCAACGACAAGCGCCGCGCGCGGGTGAACCTCATCCGTCACATTCTTCTTGCGCTCGACTATGAGGGCAAGGACAAAAAGGCAATCGGCGAAATCGACGACAAAATTTTGGGATCTGGGCCGGATTTTCTCAAATAGGACCGGAAGACGCTGACAGGCGCCGCCATTGCAGGCGCCTGTCCTTTTTCCGTTACTGGCCCGGTAGAATGCGCACGGAATAAAGATTGACCGGGCGGCCGCTGCCATCGATGTCGCTGTTGATGAAGATCCTGCCCGGCGCATTGGGGGCGAGAGATCGTTCGAATGTCGTATTCAGCAGCATGTCCGCGCGCTCGGCCGTGGCGGTGAAGCGGTGGCGGGAGCAATCGCCCAATGTCGCGAAATCGCAGGCGACGGACACCTGGGTCTGACGGTCGCTGGAGGATTGCAGCGTGATCGAAATGGTCGAGGACTTGCCCGCCATATCCCGCATCACCTCCA
The DNA here is from genome assembly GCF_900101425.1 of Rhizobium sp. NFACC06-2. Lineage (NCBI taxonomy): Bacteria > Pseudomonadati > Pseudomonadota > Alphaproteobacteria > Hyphomicrobiales > Rhizobiaceae > Rhizobium > Rhizobium sp. NFACC06-2. The sequence goes on from NZ_FMVA01000017.1 coordinate 29,845, forward strand.
CCGGAACCTCGACGCTGACGGCACCATCCTGCGAGACACTCCTCGAGGTCACCTTTATTGCCTTGCCGGCGGGTGTGGCGATGTTTTCGACATTGGCGCGCGGGCCGGCCGAAACACCGGAACTGCCACGTTCCGCATTGAAGACTTCCACCCAGTCATCGGAAAAACCACGGCCGGCGGAAAGGCTCGGCGCAGGCTCCGTCCCGTTGAAATCCTCCGCCTGCACCTGCGCCGGCGGATTGGGCACGCTGGTATCGCGCTGCTCCGGCGACAGCAGGAGGCCTGAGGAATAGACCCACCAGGCGCCGAAACCGATAAAGGCCAGAAGAGTCACATAAATGAAAAGCCGGGCGAAAAGCCCCCGGCGCTTGCGGCGGCCAACCGCGCCTTCCGGCCGGAAGGCAAGCGAGGAGTCGCCCGCGCGGGAGCTTCTCTTCGGCGGCTTGCCATTGCGCTGCCCCGCACTCAGCGGTTCCGGAGCAGCGGCGGCGCCCGGCCGCACATCGCGCGTTTCGCCACGCAGCTCCGGCTCAACACCCATATCGCCGTGGTGGGACGGCTGCGAAACGGGATCGACGGAGTGATCGTCCTGCGCCGGACTTTCCGGTGCGGGCGGGCGCAATTGCTGCTCCACCCTGTCCAGAAGCCGGTTGCGCTCTTCATTCTCGATCTGGTGGATCAGGCCTTCAAGCCGCTGGCGCTGCTGGGAGACAATCTGCGGATCGTCTATGCCCTGCTTGCGCAGGCCCGCTTCCAGTGCCTGGCGGGAGGATTGGTAAATCCGTGCACGAACTTCGGCGTTCGATCTGTCCGATTTTTCCAGAGCATTTCTGATTGCCGTTTCCAGTCCGCTCACGACCGATCCTTGTTCTATTACGCTTTGCAAAAAATATGCGGCGCTGCGCCATGGGTTCACGATTCGGTAACGGCTATACCGCCCCTCCGCAAGCATCGTTTGTGATAAAGACCGGATTGCCTTGGGGAAAATCAATTCATTGTGGCGCTACGAACGCAGATTCGGGAGGCGAATGCCACGCTGTTTTCGCTTTCAATCTGCTGCTGAACACGATATTGACTTACGTGCGCGTAAACGTAATTCGTGGGAGGAGACATGCTACCGTCCGTGCTGAAAGACAATCTGCGTCTTCCGGTCATAGCATCACCGCTATTCATCATTTCACATCCGCAACTGACGCTGGCGCAGTGCAAGGCCGGCGTCATCGGCGCTTTCCCGGCGCTCAATGCACGGCCCGAAAGCCAGCTCGACGAGTGGCTGGCAATGATCACCGAGGAGCTTGACGTTCACAACCGGGCCAATCCCGAACGCCCCGCGGCGCCCTTCGCGGTCAACCAGATCGTCCACATGTCCAACCGGCGGCTGGAGCACGATCTCGGCCTTTGCGTGAAATACAAGGTGCCGGTGGTGATTTCTTCGCTTGGCGCGGTACCGGAGGTCAATGCGGCCGTGCATTCCTATGGCGGCATCGTGCTGCATGACGTCATCAACGACCGCCATGCCCGCTCCGCCATTCGCAAGGGCGCGGATGGGCTGATTGCGGTGGCGGCCGGTGCGGGCGGACATGCGGGCACGCTTTCGCCCTTCGCCCTCGTTCAGGAAATCCGCGAATGGTTTGACGGCCCGCTGCTCTTGGCCGGTGCTATCGCCAATGGCGGTTCCATTCTCGCGGCGCAGGCCATGGGCGCCGATATGGCCTATATCGGTTCCCCCTTCATCGCCACCGAGGAGGCGCGCGCTTCCGAAGGCTACAAGCAGGCGATTGTGGACGCGCAGGCCAAGGATATCGTTTATTCGAACTACTTCACGGGCGTGCACGGCAACTACCTGAAAAGTTCGATCGTCGCCTCCGGCATGGACCCGGACAATCTGCCCGAAGCCGACCCTTCGAAAATGGACTTCGAAACGGTCTCCGGCGGCGCCAAGGCCTGGAAAGACATCTGGGGCGCAGGGCAAGGCATCGGCGCCGTCAAGGCGGTGGAACCGGTGGCGGCGCTCGTCGATCGTCTGGCAAATGAATATGAAACAGCCAAAAAGCGCATCTGCGGGAAAGGCTGAAGTCTCCGGCAAACAATGGACAGGCAAAGCTTTTTGCGGAAATTTCAAAACCAGCACATTCAAGGCTTGAAATCCGTCAGCATTGCCTGTATCAGCCCGCCATGAAGCTGATCCGCAACAAACGGGTCACAATCGGGCCGCTTTAGCTCAGTTGGTAGAGCACGTCATTCGTAATGACGGGGTCACGTGTTCGAGTCACGTAAGCGGCACCATTTTTTTAAAATCTTCCATTAAATTCAATGATTTACAACAAAACCTTGTAGTCAAAAATACTGTCACATTATTTTCCACCCTGCCAACTTCGCCCTGACTTAAGCCTTTTCTGGCCTTTTTTGGCCTATTTCAGCCTTCTGGAGCCTTGCAGGACTATGTCACTCCACTGCCTTTGCATGTAATGCATACGGCCTGCGTGCGTTACTCGCGATACGACGAACGCCAACGACAGATTTTCTGACTCAGTTTTTTATGCTGAAAAGGCTATCTACAGCAGATTCGAAAAATGCTGTTTTCCGACAACGGTCAACATGGCATCAGCCCCATACTTACTCTTCAGGCTCTCCCAAAACTCTGGTTCAACGTCCTGAATGAATGCTAGATAGCCGCGCAACGTGGGAAGCTCGAAATTATCGAATTCTCCCTGAATAAGCTTATGGACCTGGGCTTTCACCGCTCTTTTTCGCGCACGCCCAATCGAGACCTTCCCATCTGTGGTGAGAACTAGTCCGGTGACCCGCCGCGAATAGCGTCGAGAAAGGAAAACGGTCTTGTCAGGGTTTATGCGTAAGTTGGCATAAGGATAAGTTGCAGATACCTGCTGAACTATGGCGAGCACGTCAGTCAAATTGTCCGGCTTATTGCTGGAGAAGAAGAGATCGTCAGCATAGCGTGTGTAAATCAGATTTTTGCGATCTGCGAATTCGGCAATTTGACTATCGAAAAAATGCATCATCGCATTAGTCAATATCGGAGACGACGGCGCACCAATGGTAAGCTGACCGTGGCGCGACACAATCCTACTGAGAAATGAAATGTCACGGTTGGTTAACCCAATTGACCGATCTCTTTCAACCGCCGCCAGAAATAGCTCAACGTGTTCACGAGAGAAGCTAGGAAAGAAATCTGAGAAATCGATACGGAGGGTGAATTTGCTACCCGCATGGAGTTCGGCGTTTTTCCTAATACTCGCACCACGCACATAGGCTTGCGCAGCTACGTGGACCGGAAGTCGGCGAAGCAGAAATTTGCTGACCCACCGTTGAATACTCTTAATGCTCTTGCTCGGATGATGGATTGTCCGAGTGGCACCGTTCCGTTTCGGTATATCATACGTTTTATATCGCTTGGACGCAGTCAGGGCCAACCACTCTAGGCTGACATCATTCATCCCTGATTGCTTGATAAGGGCCTCGATCAACATTAGAGGCCTCCGATCAATGCATTAAAATCTGGATCGTCCAGATACAGGTTCGCAAGCTCTAGCTTTATCTCGTTGTATTCAGACACCTTTCCGTCAGAGACATCGAGAAGAACACCTTTGTCAGGATTAGCCCGCAAATGACCAAACTCACCATACTCAAGTAGGTACTTGGAGCCTACTAAGATGGATGCGATCTGATGAAGCTTTGAGACGGACAAATGTCCTTCGGACATGCCTCGAAATATGAACTTCAGGTCCTCAATAGTTGCAACGGTCAGGACGCGCACAATTTCATGAACCAAACAAAACAACTCAAAATCTGATAGCTCCGAAAGCTCGTTCCACCGAAGTTGTTTTAGCGTCTTTTTCAACGTCACTCGCTTCAAACGCTCTACCACAACATCGAACTTTGGATTGGAATAGCTCATTTGAATTACGGGATAGAAGATCGATGCCTGTCCGATTTTTTTCGCCGGGCCGAGCGATATGAAACTGTCATCGCGTTGCCTGTCGGAATCGAGAACAAGAATTATTCGCCTGCAGAGGTCTTCTTTCGCTGAAAAATATCCTGTTTCAGCAAAAGACCCGGGAGCCTCAGGGAAGATAATTATCGCCCTGCTTAAACTCCCTATCAATGCTTCGAAATCGGTAATATCAAATGGCTCTGGGAACCCGCTGGAAAATAAGTTCTCCATCGCAAATTCTGGCTGAAAAATATCGTAATCAGGAGCGTGATCTGCGGCAAAAACTTTGAACAGACTACGCATGTCAGTCGCGGCATTGCCACCGCAAACGAACACGACATTGCTCTCTCGCTGTACCTTGAATGCTTCCTTGAGAAAAAGGAGCACCCGCCGACGAAGTCCTTTTTGAGCTTCGCTGATTAACGGGTGATCCAATTCCAATGACCCCTTACTTTAAGCGGCCGGCTTCGGGAATCCGAGGTGGTGCCGAGCGCATGCCGGTGCCGCCTCGGATTCCCGAAGCCGGCGCCCAATGTCGCACAATAAGATTCAGCCTGGCTAAACACCCGGCATAGAGTGAGCTGTAGCTACACACACCCAACTAAGAGGCGATATTGATAATATCAGAGATTCGCCGGTTGCCAATTAAAGAAAAGCTCAATGCAATTTTTAGATGTGGAAATTTTTACCCACCCTCAAGAATCCCTCTTGTGAATGCGTATTTTCAAGCATGCATAGTTATGATAACTGACAATCTAATACATGATGTGTGATTTTGCGTCTGCCTACAGATGCATACAGTCAAAAAAAGAATCATATAAATCAATGCAATAGAAACTCTGTCATAAGCTTCGTAATAACAGGGTCACGTGGTCGAGTCACGTAAGCGGAACCATTTTTATTCCTTAAGTCAATCAATGCACGATCACTGTTCACGAGTTGATCATTGTTTGCCGTCCTTCCCTTGTACTGAAAACGTTTGAAACAAACTCGCCTTCCCGGACGTTGATCGCCGAATCTTGTTAACTGGAAAGCCTGTCATCGTGGACGTCATTCGTATCCTGATCGCCATCATCCTTCCGCCCGTCGGCGTGTTTCTTCAGGTCGGGCTCGGCTTGCATTTCTGGCTGAATATTCTCCTGACGCTGTGCGGTTATGTTCCCGGCATTATCCACGCGATCTGGGTGATCCTGCGGAGGTGATATCCTCTCTCACCGGCGATGGGACGTCCGCAACATTTTAGTACGTGATTAAATTCTCATTGGCTGCTGGAACCTCGTCTTCTCCCTCACGTTATGGTGATGACACCAGCCAAGGAGAAAATCATGAATCAGATCATCTACATCGTCGGTCTTGTCGTCATCGTTCTGGCGATCCTGTCGTTTTTCGGCTTCCGCTGATCCCCGTTGTCAATTCGATTGCTTGCGCATATCCTAAGCAGCAGTGACACACGACTGCGTTCATGGGTTGCTTCGCTGTCGAGTGTATTTCGGGATCGCGTTGCTCTGGGAGGTGCACGATGAAGAACGAGAGATGGACAGAGCCTGTCGAGGTCAATCTCGAGGCGAATGGCAAGAGCGTCATCGCCGGCCCCTTCGAAGCGTTGACATTATTGACGGAAGGCTGGCCCAAAACTGGCGGATTGAGCTTCGTGAGAGCGAGAAGCGCCTGCCGTGCCGCCCTTGACGGCCGTAAATCGCCCGAAGAAGCGCGCAAGTGCTTCACCGACGCGGTTTCCGAGATGCAGAAAAACCCGCATTGACGCACCCAAAAGAGAACGGCTCCCGAAAAGGAGCCGTTCTTTTATTTGCGACGCTTTCGGCGATCGATGGGCCGGAAGCGCTTTTTCTCTCGGCGTTACATCCAATAGGGTGCGACGCCGTAATAATCATAGACCTTGCTGTCCTTGGCGTTCAGCAGGTCGTTATCATCGAGATTGGCGAAGTGCGGCGCGTTTTCGATCTCTTCCTTGGTGAGATCGATGCGGTAGCCGTCGAGTTCTTCGTCGTAGTGCAGCTTTTCCCAGGGCAGCGGATAATAGTCGTCACCGATGCCGAGGAAGCCGCCGAAGCTCAAGACAGCATAGGCAACGCGCCCGCCGCGCTTTTCCAGAATGATGCGCTGGATCGAGCCAATATGCTTGCCGTCGGCGCCATAAACACGCGTGCCTTCCACCTTGTCGCTGGCGATCAGGCTCGGCGTATCCTTGACATAGGGGTCCTGTCCGGCGCGGGGTTCCTGATGCATCATCTGCCTTTCCTCCTTGATTTTCCTCGTTTGTGTCACGTCTGGTAAACCCCTCGACGGACAATTCGTTCCGCGGCGTTTCAGGCGCTTCGGCGGGAATTTTTTTGAAGGAGAACGGAACGAAAACGCGTCTTTATTGGCGGATTTTCTGCCAGACGGAGGGAGAAACACCGACCATCTTGCGAAAGACACGGGAGAAATGCGCCTGATCCGAAAAACCGGCGGCAATGGCGATGTCGGTCAGTGCCATGTCGGTCCGCATCATCAGTTCCTTCACGTGATCAATGCGCGCCTGCATCTGCCATTGGTGGGGCGGCACGCCGGTGGAGGCCTTGAAGGCATGGCTGAAATGCGATTGCGACAGGTTGGTGAGTTCCGCAAGTTCCTCCAGCCGGATCGACCGCAGGCAATGTTCGCGAATGTAATCCGTGGCCGCCCTCAACTGCCAGGCGGCGAGCTTGCTGCGTTTTTTGACCGGCTCCCGCTTCACTTTCAGGAAATCCGTCAATAGCGCCAGCACGAGGCTTTCGCCATAAAGGTCATGCAGCGGATCGGGATTATCGCATTCGGCGGCAATCAGTCGCGCCAGCGCCAGCAGGCGCTCATCCTCGAACATCAGATGCGGATCGAGCAGGCTGTGCGGGTCGAAGCCCTGCACCAGCCGGGCACCCAGCAATCCCGCATCGAAATGCAGATCGAGGTGGCGCACGAAGGAGACGTTGCTCAGTTCGGCATGCACATCCAGATCGGCGGGCACGAAGGAAATACGGTTCGCCTTTGACGAGCTGTAATTGTCGCGACGGCAGCGGTTCATCATGAACCGGCCGTCATCCGTCCCGTCCATATCCAGCAGGAAAACGAAACGCGGATCCTTGCCGACATAACGGCCGCCGGCCTTCGGGGCACAACGCACATCCCAGAGATCGGCGACGATGCCGTTCCAGACCCGCGAGCGCGGCCCGCCAATGACGGCAAAACCCTCGATCTCATTTTCCATCCGCACGCGGAAAGCCATGGCCTCTCGATCCGACAGGGCGCCATGGCGCCACTATAAACATGATAAATCTATTCATGTTTATAGTGGCAAACTGCTTTCCCCGCAACTGCCGGCCTTCAGCCAACTCTTACCACTTCTTGGAAAGCTTGAAGGTGATGGTGCGGCTATCGCCCCAGCCGCAGACGGAGACGCCGGCGCAGCTCTTCACATATTCCTTGTCGAAGACATTGGCGACGTTGATCGATGCGGTCCAGTCGTTCTTCTCATAGCGGATTGCGGCGTCGAAGACGGCAGCATCCGGAACGCGCAACGTATTTGCCTCATCCGCCCAGGACTTGCCCTGATACCGCACGCCGCCGCCGAGGCTCAGGCCTTCCAGCGCGTCTGTGGTGAAGGCATAGTCCAGCCACAGCGAGGCGGTGTGGGCGGGCACGATCCATGGCGATTTGCCAATCAGATTGGGATTGGCATCGCGAGTAATCTCGAGATCCGTATAGGAATAGGAGGCGAGCGCCTTCCAGTTCTCGCTGAGATTGGCCTTGGCCTCCAGCTCGAAGCCGGTGGATTCCACCTGCCCGAACTGACCGCTCGTGGTCACACCACCGGCCGTATAGGAAACGATGGCATTGTCCTTGACCAGCTTGAAGACGGAGGCCGTGATGCTGCCGTCGAAGAAGGTCGGCTCATATTTGATACCAGCCTCGAACTGGTGTCCCTCTTCCGGCGAAGCGGGAGTGCCATCCGCAAGCGTATCGATGAGCGGATTGAAGAAAGTGGCGGCCGAGACATAGGGTGTCAGGCCATTGTCGAATTCATAGGCGAGACCGGCGCGGCCGCTCAGCGCATCGTCATTCGAGCGGCGGGAGAGGCCCGCCGGGAGCCTGTTGTTCAGCTCGGTGTCGACATAGTCGTAACGGCCATTCAGCGTGACCAGCCAGCCATCGCCGAAACGCAGCTGGTCCTGCGCGTAAATGCCGATCTGCTGCTGGGTCACGATATTGTCGGCATAAACGAAATTCGTTCCCTGCGTGGAGCCATAGACCGGGTTGAGCGCACCGATTGCATTCGATCCGCAGCAGGCCTGCACCTGGTCCAGCCGGTAATATTTATAGTCGAGACCGAAAAGCAACGAATGGTTGACCGCGCCTGTATCGAACTGGCCTTCGACCCGATTATCCACGCCGAAACTGTCGACTTTCGACACGCCATCGTAACCGAAGCGGGTCAACATATAGTCGTTGGTGGTGGCATCGAGGATCGGCTGGCCGTTTGCGTCTGTATTGGCCCAGCCACCGGCATAGGGTCCGGTTTCGTGCTTGTAGAGGTGGCCATAGCGGGCGTTCTGGCTGATCTTCCAGCCATTGTCGAATTCGTGGCTGACCTCGTAACCCACCATGGACTGGTAGACGCGGCCATTGTCGATATCCGGCTCGCCATAAAAGGCCTTTCGGTCGAGCTTGCCGAAGGGCGCGTCGACCACGGTGCCGACATAGGGCAGGAAACCGTTGCCGATATGAACCTGGTCGAGCGCCGAGAAATAACCGTAAAGCGTGGCACTCGTCTGCGCGTCCGGCTCGAAGGTGATCTGCGGCATGATGAAGCCGCGCAAATCCTCGGAATAATCGGTGTAATTGTCGCCGCCGGAGACCTTGCCGGTGACGCGATATTTCCACACGCCTTCACCATCGACCTTGTCGCCGAGATCGAAACCGAAGAAGGCATTGCCGAAATTATTGATGCCGATTTCCGTTTCGCGCACCGGCTCATCCTGCGTGCGCTTGCGGACCATCTGCACGATACCGCCGGGATTGGCGCCGCCATAAAGCACCGAGGCGGGGCCTTTCAGAACTTCCACGCGCTCCAGACCGTAGGCATCCATCTGGAAACCGCCGAAACCGTAGCTGAACAGGTTCAGACCATCCAGAAACACGCCGGTCTGGGTGGCCTGAAAACCACGGATGTAAATCCAGTCCGTATCCGGGTCCGTACCGAAGGGCTCCGCCGTCACACCGGGGGTGTAACGCAGTACCTCGTCGATTTTCGTCACTGCGCCGCGGTCATCCATTTCCTGGCGGCCGACGACCGATACGGATTGCGGAATATCCCTGGTTTCCGTCTCGGTTTTCGAACCGGTCGCGCTTTTCTTCGCGACATAACCCCGGACCGGACCCGTCGCGTTTTCCGCGCCCTGCCCTTCAACGGTAATCTGCTGCAGAACGGTCGTGTCCTGCGCGTGACCCATCGCTGGCGCCAGCAAAACAACGGCGGCCGTGCCCAAAGCCAGACGGCTCAAAAACATCCCATGCAAATTTTTCAAGATATGCCCCGAAACAGATCGCGGCCGATGTCCAAATTCGACAGGCCGCGGCACCTCAATTAAGCTGAGTATTTACATCAGGATTAAGGCAGGATGCTTGTCGTTTTCTGGCGGGATTTGAAGCTTATTGGCCTCTCGCACAGTTTTGCGTCCATCATTTATCAAGCAGGGCTTCGATATCAACCCTTGCGCCGGCCGATCCTTGCAAGCTGCATGACCGGAAGCATGCCGATGACGACGATTGCCAGCGCTGCGATTGCCGCCTCCTCATAGGTGCCGCGCGCCGCTTCGCCATAAAGATGGGTAGCGAAGGTTTCGAAATTCAGCGGCCTCAACAGAAGCGTGGCGGGAAGCTCCTTGACGCAATCGACAAAGATCAGCAGCGCCGCTGCCGCAAGCGACGCCTTGGATAGCGGCAGATGAATCTGGCGGAATGTCTGCGTCGCGGATCGCCCGAGCGTTCGCGAGGCGTGATCGAAGGATTGCGGTATGCGGCTGAGGCCGGCATCCACACCGCCCGCCGCAATGGTGAGGAAACGCGCCGAATAGGCATAGATCAGCGCGGCACCGCTGCCGATGAAGATGAGGCCGGTAGAGATGCCGAACCAGTCACGCATGGTCTGGTCGACAAACCGGTCGAAGCCGCCAAGCGCGATCAGCACGCCGATGGCGATGACCGTGCCGGGGGCCGCATATCCGACCGTCGAAAGGCGATAGGACCAGAGCGAGAGACGCCCCGGTGCAAGGCGCATGGCGTAAGCAACCGCGAGGCCGAGGATAAGGGTGATAACCGTCGCCAGGCCGGCAAAGACGATGGTGTTCAGAGCCTCATCGGCAAAGCGGGCGGAGAGGCCGCTGAAACGGAACCGTTTCCATGCCTCGATGACGAGATAGCTGGCCGGCGCCACAAAGCCGATCAGGACCGGCAGGCCGCCGAGTACGAAAGCGGCCCAGCCCTTCAGGCCGTTGAGCCGCAGCGGCTCCAGTTCCCTGCTTTTCTGCGCCGAAACGGCATAACGCTGCCTGCGCCGCGCCCAGCGCTCCAGCGCCACGAGGGCGACAACGATGAACAGCATGGAAAGCGCGATCTGCGCCGCACCCGGCAGGTCGGATTTCGTGACCCAAGTGGTGTAGACGGAAACGGTGAGGGTGCGGACGCCGAGGAATTCCGATGCGCCTATATCGTTCAGCGCTTCCATCAAGGCAAGGCTGATGCCGACCGCAATCGCCGGGCGCGCCAGCGGCACCGCGACCTTGAAGAAGGCTGTGCGTCTGGAAACGCCGAGCGTTCGTGCCGCTTCCAGCAGGTTGCCCGCCTGCGTCAGGAACATGGCGCGGACGGGAATATAGACATAGGGAAACAGCACGAAGCCGAGAAGGACGATGCAGCCCGTCATGGACCTTATGTCCGGCAGACGAAATTCACGCGGGCTGGAATAACCGAGCAGCCAGCGGAGCGCGCCCTGCACCGGGCCGATGGGATGCAGAATATCCAGATAGGCGTAAGCCACGATATAGGTGGGCATGGCCAGCGGCAGCAGCAGCGCCCATTCCAATATTTTGCGGCCAGGAAAATCATAGGCAGTGACCAGCCAGGCGGCATAGGTTCCGACGACGCCGGCCAGCAACCCGACCCCGGCGAGAAGGATCGCCGTATCCGGAAGCGCCGTCCAGAGCACGGTCGAGCCGAGATGCGCCCACAGGCCTTCAGAACCCTGCAACGCCTGCGATACAAGCGCTAGAACCGGCACCATGGCGCCGCAGACCGCCAGCACGGAAAGGCACAGCCACCAGAAGGAGGATGAAAACCTGGCTCGGGCACGAGGTGTCAGTGGCTGGATGGCGTCTGGATTCATGTGCTTCTAGAAAATACGCGGAAAGGCGCCCGCGAATGCGAACGCCTTCCACCATGTTATCGCTGATTGGCCCTTACTTGTCGAAACCGACCTTGTCGACCAGCTCGCTCGCCTGTTTGCGGTGCGAGACGATTTCCGTCAGCGGCTTGTTATCGATCTTCAGCGTGCCGAAGGAAGCGACGATCTCGTTGAGAGCCGCACCCTGCTTGACCGGATATTCGTAGTTGGCTTCAGCATAGATCTTCTGGGCTTCGTCGGAGACGAGATATTCCAGCAGCTTGACGGCTTCCGCCTTGTTCGGTGCATTCTTGGCCACGGCCGCGCCGCTGATATTGACCTGCGTGCCGCCATTCTTGAAGGTCGGCAGAACCACCTTGATGGCGTCGCCCCACTTCACCTGCTCCTCGCCGCCCTTGCCCGAGCGCATCAGACCGACATAATAGGAGTTGGCGATGCCGATATCGCAAATGCCGCCGAGGATATCCTTGGCAACGTCACGGTCGCCGCCGCCTGCCTTGCGGGCCAGGTTTTCCTTGACGCCGGCAAGCCACTTCTCGGTGTCCGCAGCGCCGTAATGGGCGATGTAGTCGGCAAAGAGCGCCGTGTTATAGGGGTGCTGGCCGGCGCGAATGCAGACCTTGCCCTTCCACTTCGCATCCGCCAGATCTTCATAGTTGAAGGAGGCGAGATCGACATCCTTCGCCGCATAAAGAACGCGGGCGCGCATGGAGAGTGCGAACCAATGGCCCTTGGCGTCGCGAAGTTCAGCCGGAATGGCCTTGGTCAGGGTTTCGGATTCGACTGCCTGGGTGACGCCCTTTTCAGCGAGATCGACGAGGTTGCCGGCATCCACCGTCATCAGAACGTCGGCAGGCGAGCTTGCGCCCTCGCTCAGAACGCGCTCGGCAAGACCGTCCTTCAGGAACACGGTGTTGACCTTGACGCCGCTCGAGGCGGTGAAGGATTCCAGCAGCGGCTGGATCAGGCCCGGTTCGCGGGTGGTGTAAATGTTGAGTTCCGCAGCGCTGGCCGTTCCGGCCGCAAAGGCAACCGTGCTGGCAAGCAGGGCAAATCTGGTAAATTTCGTCATGTTTTGTCTCCCTCTCCGATAGCGGCAATATAGAGGGAGCAGACATCATACCTGATGACCCAAATCAAGTTTTATTTCTCTGTTTTTCGGGCGGATTGGATCACCAAGAGTTGAAAATGGAGCGGAAATAAACATACAAATCCGCTCACTCAACTTGCAGTAAATATCAGCACTCCCTTGGGGTCGATACCGAAGCGCACCGCTGTCGTCCGGGCGGGTGTGCGCTGCATCGTCCTCACACGCAGATCTGCCGACAGTCCGGGCACGGCTATGCCAAGCTGCTCGATTTCCCCGAGGAAGACACGGCTCGATATTTCGCCGGCAATTCCTTCTTTCGCCGCACCGTCCTCGATGATCGAAATCGCATTTGGGCGAACATAGGCAACGGCAGCGAGACCGTCAGGCAGATCGGACGCATCGCCCAGAAGCCCGAGCGGCGTTTCGACGCGGCCCTGTCTTACCCGGCCTTCGATCTTGTTGAAGGCGCAGAAAAAATCGGCGGCATAACGGGTCTTGGGATGATCGTGAATTTCGTAACCCGTGCCGCTCTGCACGATGCGCCCGCGCTGCATCAGAACCACGCGGTCGCCTGCCGAAAGCGCCTCTTCCGGATCATGCGTCACCATGATCGCCGTCGTGCCCAGTTGCCGCAACAGGCCGAGCGTTTCCTCGCGCACGCTGTCGCGCAATCCCCTGTCCAGATTGGAAAAGGGCTCGTCCATCAGGAGCAGGCCGGGCTGCGGGGCAAGCGCGCGGGCAAGCGCCACACGCTGCTGCTCGCCGCCAGACAGCGTATGCGGATAACGTTTCGCCAGTTCCTGCAGGTGAACATGTTCTATCATCTCGGCAGCGCGGCGGCGGGCTTCCACCTTCGACAGAGATCGAAGACCGAACATGACATTCTGCTCGACGGTCAGATGCGGAAACAGCGCATAATCCTGAAAGACAAAACCGATATTGCGCTTTTCCGGCTCAATGAAAACAGCAGGACCGGCAACAACAGCGCCGTTCAGGGAAACGCTGCCATGGTCCGGCGTCTCCACGCCCGCCACGATGCGCAGCAGGGTCGATTTTCCACAGCCGGAGCGCCCCACCAGACAAATGATTTCGCCGCGTTCAACGGAAAGATCGATATCGGACAGCACTTCCGTCTCGCCGAATCTCTTCCCGACCGATTTCAGTTCAAGCGCTGCCCTGCCTGCCATTTCCAATCCTGCCCTGCGTTGCGAATTATGTTGATCGCTCAAATCAGGATTAAAGTCAAAAAAGCCGGGCAAAATGCTTTCCCTTCACGAGTTGGCGAGATGTGAGGCAGCAATATTGACGTTTACGTTAGAGTTAAATAGGTTGCCTACGAGATGGACGTCAAGGGATTAGGCGTCTATCATTCGTCACCGGGGAGCGAGAGGAGCGGTCGATCCGGTGACGCCACATGAGGTTCCCTCAACCCGGCCGATTGAGCCGGCTGAATGCGGGAGCTTTGTGAACATCAGGCAGCCGAAAGCGCCCTTCACGCGTTTCAAGGAATGCGCGGCGCGACAAAGACTCTGGGAGGAGAAGCATGAGTGAACTGTCCCTGGGACACCCGGAAAATGTCAGCGCAGAGAAGCGTTGGCTGGCATCCTATCCGCCGGGCGTACCTTCCGAAATCCCCGCATCCGCCCATGCCTCCCTTGTCGAACTTCTCGAAAAGAGCTGTGCGCAATTTGCCGACCGCAAGGCCTTTTCCAGCATGGGAAAGTCCCTGACATATCGGGAACTGGACGCTGAAACCCGCGCGGTCGCTGCCTGGCTGCAATCCAGAGGGCTGGAAAAAGGCGACCGGGTTGCCGTGATGATGCCGAATATCCTGCAAAATCCCGTCGCGGTATACGGGATCCTGCGGGCGGGCATGATCGTGGTCAATGTCAATCCGCTCTACACCCCGCGCGAACTGGAACATCAGCTCAAGGATTCCGGCGCAAAGGCGATCTTCGTTCTGGAAAACTTCGCCCATGTGGCCCAGCAGGCGGTGCCTAAAACCGCGGTGCGGCATGTGGTCGTCGCGGCGATGGGCGATCTCCTCGGCCTGAAGGGACATATCGTCAATCTGGTGGTTCGCAAGGTCAAGAAACTGGTGCCTGCCTATACCATCCCCGGTTCCATCAGCTTCAAGGCCATGCTGAAGGAAGGTCAGGGTTTCTCGCTGAGGCCTGTCAGCCTCACGGCGCAGGACATTGCCTTCCTGCAATATACCGGCGGCACAACCGGCGTATCCAAGGGTGCGGTTCTCACCCATGCCAATCTTCTGGCCAACAAGCTTCAGATCAGCCTGTGGCTGGACGCCGCCTTCAACGGCCGAAAGGACCGCCCGGAAGTTCTCAACTTCATCTGCGCGCTGCCGCTCTGCCACATCTTCGCATTGACGGTGAATTCGCTGATGGGCATTGCGCTCGGCGGTCATAATCTGCTGATCGCCAATCCGCGCGATATTCCCGGCTTCGTGAAGGAGCTGACGCATTATCAGCCGCATATTTTCCCCGGCATCAACACGCTTTTCAACGCGCTGATGAACAATGAGGATTTCCGCAAGCTCGATCTGTCGTCGCTTATTCTGGTTCTCGGCGGCGGCATGGCGGTGCAAAGGCCGGTTGCGGAACGCTGGCTTTCCATCGTCGGTTGCCCGATTGCCGAAGGCTACGGCCTCTCCGAGACGTCCCCGGTCGCCACCGTCAACCGCCTCGATTCCACGGAATTCAGCGGCACCATCGGCCTGCCCATCTCCTCGACGGAAATCGATATTCGCGATGAGGACGGCAACAGCCTGCCGACAGGCGAAGTCGGCGAGATCTGCATTCGCGGACCGCAGGTCATGGCAGGCTATTGGCAGCGGCCGGATGAAACCGCAAAAGCCATGACCGCCGACGGCTTCTTCCGTTCCGGCGACATGGGTTTCATGGACGAGCGCGGTTACACCAAGATCGTCGACCGCAAGAAGGACATGATCCTCGTTTCCGGTTTCAACGTCTATCCGAACGAGGTGGAAGAAGTGGCCGCCAGCCATCCGGGCGTGCTGGAATGCGCCGCCATCGGTGTTCCGGATGAACATTCCGGCGAAACCGTAAAGCTTTTCGTGGTCAAGAAGGACCAGTCGCTCACGGAAGCGGAGCTCAAGGCCTTTTGCGCCAAGAACCTGACGAACTACAAAAGGCCGAAAATCATCGAGTTCCGTACCGAGTTGCCGAAATCGAATGTCGGCAAAATCTTGCGGCGCGAATTGCGCAATCTGAACTGATTGTCTCGCGCAATGGGGAGAGCCGGGCGACCGGCTCTTTCTTTCATCCTGGCCCTTTTCTTTTATCAAAGTCGCCTTGATTTGGCCGCCTGAAAAAGAATAGTTTCCTCATCCTTCCACGGAAGCCGAGGAGCACAAGATGCAGGCCACCATCGAAAAACTGAAAGCAACGGCGAGCAGCACAGCCGCAACCGATCTTCGCGCCGCCTTTGCGGCCGACGACAAGAGATTCAGCCGTTTCAGCGCCAAATTCGATGACCTGCTGATGGACTATTCCAAATGCGCCGTGAACGAAGAGATCGTCACGCTTCTCGAACAGCTCGCACGCGAGGGCGGTGTCGAAGCCAAGCGCGAGGAGATGTTCTCGGGCAAGGCGATCAACTTCACCGAGGACCGCGCCGTGCTGCATACTGCGCTGCGCAATCGCTCCAACACGCCGGTTCTCGTGGACGGCAAGGATGTGATGCCTGACGTGAACGCCGTTCTCACCGCCATGGGCAAGTTTGCCGAGGCGATCCGTTCCGGTTCGCTGAAGGGTGCGACCGGCAAGAAGATCACCGACGTCATCAATATCGGCATTGGCGGTTCCGATCTCGGCCCCGTGATGGCGACGCTGGCACTCGCGCCTTTCCATGACGGCCCGCGCGCGCATTTCGTCTCGAACATCGATGGCGCCCATATCGCCGATACTCTCAAGTTTATCGACCCGGAAACCTCGCTGTTCATCGTCGCGTCGAAGACCTTCACAACCATCGAGACGATGACGAACGCCGCCACCGCGCGTCGCTTCATCGCCGAGAAACTGGGTGAGGCAGCTGTCAAGCATCACTTCGCCGCCGTTTCCACCGCACTGGAAAAGGTTGCCGCCTTCGGCATCGAAAGCGACCGCATCTTCGGTTTCTGGGACTGGGTTGGCGGACGTTATTCGATCTGGTCGGCCATCGGCCTGCCGCTGATGATCGCCATCGGGCCGGATAATTTCGGCAAGTTCCTGGATGGTGCGCATGCCATGGACAGGCATTTCCGCGAAGCGCCGATCCGCGAAAACCTGCCGATGCTGCTCGGTCTCATCGGCTTTTATAATCGCAACGTGCTGAATTACCCGACACGGGCGATCCTGCCCTATGACCAGCGGCTCTCGCGTTTCCCGGCTTATCTGCAGCAGCTTGACATGGAGTCGAACGGCAAGGGTGTGACCATCGACGGCACGCCCGTCGAAGGCCAGTCCGGCCCGGTTGTCTGGGGCGAGCCTGGCACCAATGGCCAGCACGCCTTCTACCAGCTGATCCACCAGGGCACGAGCGTCATTCCGGCCGAATTCATGATCGCCGCCAACGGTTTCGAGCCCGAACTGCGCCACCAGCACCAGCTTCTCATCGCCAATTGCCTGGCGCAATCGGAAGCGCTGATGAAGGGCCGCACGCTCGCCGAAGCGAAAGCCCAGCTCACCTCCAAGGGCATGGAAGACAAACTCGCCGATTTTATCGCGCCGCATCGCGTCTTCACCGGCAACCGCCCCTCCATCACCTTCGTCTACGACAAGCTGACGCCGTTCGCGCTTGGCCGTCTGATCGCGCTCTACGAGCACCGCGTTTTCGTCGAAGGCGTGCTGTTCCGCATCAACTCCTTCGACCAATGGGGCGTGGAGCTTGGCAAGGAACTGGCAACCGGCCTGCTTCCCGTCGTTGAGGGCAAGGAAAGCGCTGCCGGTCATGACAGCTCTACGCAGGGACTGGTGAAGGCGCTGGCCGGTCTGGCAGGCTGAGGGACGTTACGACCTCAATCTTAAAAGCCGGAGACACCTCCGGCTTTTTTTATGCGGCGGCCTTAAATATAAAGCGCCGCCATCTTGCGCCACGCTCCGGCCCGGTGGGCGCGGCCATCCCAGACATGCATTTGATGCCCCACCTGCTTCTCCGATAGAACCCGGCTCAGATGATGGTTGTTGTCCAGAAACGGGTCAGCATCGCCGATGGTGAAAACCATGTCGATGTGGCGCAGGTGTTCAAGCCGCCATGGGCAGGCGAGGCCCGGCAGGAAATGGCTCGGCATGTGGAAATAGATGTCGTCGTCGTAATAGCCATCGAACAGATCGCCGAAGAATTCCACCTTCATCGTCAGATCGTAACGGCCGGAAAAGGCGACGAGCTTGCGAAAAAGATGCGGGTGGCGAAAAACGAGACTGGCGGCCTGAAACGCACCCAGGCTGCAACCCTGCACGATCGTATCGCTATTCGGGTTTTTCTCGGCCATCAGCGGCAGCACTTCGTTCAGAATATACTCTTCGAAGGCGGCATGGCGGCGAATGCGATCGGCGGGATGATGCCCGGCCGCATAGAAGGTCTCTCTGGCCAACCCCTCTATGCAATAGAGCTGAAGGTGGCCCGCCTCCAGCTTGTCGGCCAGACTGCCGACAAGACCCAGTTCCTCATATTCGAAGAAACGCCCGTCGCGGGTGGGAAACATCAGCACCCTGGCGCCGGAATGTCCGAATATTAACAGCTCCATGTCGCGATGGAGCCTTTGACTATACCAGCGGAGATATTCGCGTTTCATGGCACCTTGAAAAACCGTCTGACCTTGTCCTTATGGACCGCATCTTGCGATGCGCTGTCAGGGTAATCGAAATGCCCGGCGTCGAGGATGAATATTTCATTAAATTTTGATTTCGGCAGCGCATTGGCCACCGCGAACTGGCAGGGCGGCGCGACCGCCGGATCGAAAAGCGCGGGCGCGACCAACATCGGCACTTTTATGCGGGTGGCGGCACTGGCGGCATCGAACAGGCGCAGCGTCTCAAGCACATTGGCATGGGTCTTCTGATAGGTCTGAACCGCATCCGCGCTGCCAACGGTGGGCAACGTCAGCCAGAAAGGCCGGTGTCCGAATGTCGGCACGACAAGATGGCCGCGATCAATGCGCTCGTCGAAAGGGATGGCCAGGGCACCGATGCCGCCGCCGAAACTGATGCCGCTGTAACCTACCTGCCCTTCCAGCCAGGGATAAAGGCTGATGAGCGTGGAAACGGCAACCCACAGATCGTCGACGCAGCCGCCGATGATGTAATCGTCTTTCCTGTCGATATTATAGAGAACATGAAGCGCCGGGTCGGACGAGATCGGCGGACAGGCGCTCAGCGAAAGCCCGCGAAAACAGGGAAACAGCACGGCCGTTTCTTCCACCGGCACGTCGAAATCGGGTTCCCCTCGCCCGCCATAACCATGGCCCACAACGAGGCCGCGGCGCACCTGCCCTTCGCGCGGCAAAAGCAGCCACCCGCCGATGCGAAAACCGCCGGTGGAGGTGTAGGTCATATCAAGGACATGCCAGCGGGGGTCGGTGAGCCTGCTCTTGCGTAGCACCGGCCGGCAATCCGTGGCGAGCGCGCGGCGATAGCGCTTTTTCCAGAAATCATCGAAGCCCGGCGGCGCTTCGGGCGGGGTGATGGCCAGCAGTTGCTCGCGCTGCATGCCATAGGTCGGGTCGAAATCGAAAGGATGGGACTTGGGAACGCTCATGCGATGCTTGTTTCGTGAAAAAACAGCGGACACAAGCTTCATAATATCGAAATAACGGTTTTTTACGGTTCTAAAGCCGGGAAGAGTGTTGAACCACCTTTTCAAAATGGTTCAACCGCGCTCATCACAAACCGATTTCATGCGCAAAGGGTGGGTTCGCGCCGGCCCGCGAAACGGTGACAGCGGCCGCTTTCGCGCCGAGTGCCAGAGCCTTCCTGATCTGGTCTTCCGTGAGCGAGGCAACCTGCGCCTTGGTCAGCAAACCCTGCATTTTCAGCGAGGCAAGAATGCCGGCATCGAATGTGTCACCCGCGCCAACAGTGTCGACCACTTCCACCCGCTCGGAGGCCACTTCCACCTTGAGATTGGCGCTATACCCCACCGCGCCCTTGGCGCCACGGGTGACGACGACCAGCTTTGCGCCGTGATGCAGCCAGTGGCGGGCAAGCGTGTCCTCATCACCTTCCAGCCCGAACCAGGCAAGGTCCTCATCCGAGAATTTCACGATATCCGACATGGCCGCCATGCGGCGGATGCGGGCCATGTGGGACTGCTTGTCCTTGATGAAGCCGGGGCGGATATTCGGATCGAGCGAGATGACACGGCTTTCATGCTCGCGCGTCATCAGCGCCTCATAGGTGCTGCCGCAAGGCTCCGGGATGAGGCTGATCGCACCGAAATGCAGCGCCTCGCAATCGGCGCCCAGCGCCGGAAGCTCCACTTCGGTGATCATCCGGCCAGCGGTGTTTTCGTCATAGAAGGCATAGGTCGCATGGCCATCCACCAGCTTCACGAAGGCGATGGTGGTCGGCCGCGAAAGGGTGGCGCAATAGCTGAAGTCGACATTGCTGGCGCGCAGGGTTTCCCGCAGGATATCGCCCATCATGTCATCGGAAAGGCCCGTGAAGAAGGCGGATGGAACGCCGAGACGCCCCAGCGCAATCGCCGTGTTGAAGACCGCTCCGCCTGCATAGGGGGCAAAACCTGCCTCACCCAGCGTCGTCTGCCGGGGCAGCATGTCGATCAGGGCTTCACCACAACACAGGATCATTACGGTCCTCCTCAAAACAGCAAATCAAATGGACTTAAATCGATTTAGACCAAGATCGATCGGAAGGCCAGCCGCAAAACCGGGCTGGCCGCATCCGAAATTAAGATTGCGGCAATTCGCTGACACCGCCGCGTTTTGCCGACCATGGCAGCGGGTTATCGAGGAAGGCCTCGACCTCCGAGAGGGTCTTTTCGTCAAACAGTTTCTCAGCCCGGGCAACGGCCAGAACATCGCGCCAGGTGGTCAGGTAATGCAGCTTGACATTGCCATTGGCGAAGCGCGCTTCCGCCTCTTCGAAGATGCCGTAATAAAACAGCGCGATACCGTGATCCACAATGCCGCCCGCCGCACGGATGGCGTCGATGAAGGTGAACATCGAGCCGCCCGCCGTCGTCAGATCCTCGATGACGAGAACGCGGGCTCCCTCCGGCATATGGCCTTCGATCTGAGCGTTGCGGCCATGGCCTTTCGGCTTCTTGCGGCAATAGATCATCGGCAGGCCAAGGCGCTCGGCAAGGAAAGCGGCAAAGGGAATGCCCGCCGTTTCACCACCTGCCACACAGTCGAACTTCTCGAAACCGGCCTCGCGCATCACCGCCGCCGCCGCAAAATCCATCGCTGCCGAGCGGATGCGCGGGAAGGAGATGAGCTTGCGCATATCGATGTAAACCGGGCTCTTCATGCCCGAAGCGAAGGTATAGGGGCTTTCGGAATTAAAATGGACCGCCTTGATTTCCCACAACATCTTCGCAACCAGTTCCGCAACGACGGCGCGGTCAGTGAATGTGAAATGGTTCATAGGCGTTCTCCTTTTTCGGCCTTGGTTTATCGCTCCGAAAACCCGGATCGGTTTTCGGAAAGCACAACGTCTCGGTTCAGCATTGCAGGCATCCGCAGGCGGCGCCGAAGGGCGAATGCCTAGGGACCATAACAAAACCGCCGGCAGTGCCGGCGGTTACTAAAAAATCAACTCACATCCCAATGGAGCGGGAACATCGGATCGAACACGGTGACCGGCCCGGCGCCCGTCTCGATTTTTTCAGGAAAGGCCACCGCTTCCTCGCGCTTGACCAGCGTGATCGTCTCCTCGTTCGGAGCCAGCCCGTACCAGGCCGGGCCGTTAAGCGAAGCGAAGGCTTCCAGCTTATCGAGGGCGTTTTCATCCTCGAAGACGTGGGCAAGACAGCTCATGGTGTTGATCGAGGTATAGATGCCGGCGCAGCCGCAGGCGCATTCCTTCAGCGGGTCCACATGTGGGGCGGAATCCGTGCCGAGGAAGAAGCGTGCATCGCCCGAAGTCGCGGCAGCCCGCAGCGCCAGCCGGTGTTCTTCGCGCTTGGCGACGGGCAGGCAATAATAATGCGGCTTGATACCGCCAACCAGAATGGCGTTACGGTTGATGATGAGATGGTGGGTGGTGATGGAGCCGGCGATGTTGGCCTTGGACGACTTGATATAGTCCACGCCGTCGCGGGTGGTGATGTGCTCCATCGTTACCTTGAGTTCCGGCAGGCGCTGGCGCAGTGGCTCCAGAACCGTATCGATGAACACTTTCTCGCGGTCGAAAATATCGACTTCCGGCGTCGTGACCTCACCATGCACGCAGAGCGGCAGGCCGATCTTCGCCATGCGTTCCAGAACCGGCATGGCCTTGTTGAAATCGCGCACGCCGCCGTGGGAATTGGTGGTCGCACCCGCCGGATAGAGCTTTACGGCAGTGATGAGGCCGCTTTTTTTGCCCTCTTCCACATCGTCGGCCTGCGTGTCCTCGGTGAGATAGAGGGTCATCAGCGGCTCGAAACGGTCACCCGCTGGAATTGCCTTGACGATGCGTTCGCGATAGGCGCGGGCATCGGCCGTGGTGACGACCGGCGGCACCAGGTTCGGCATGATGATGGCGCGGGCGAAATGGCGGCTCGTATCCCCGATCACCCCTTCCAGCATTGCCCCATCACGCAGGTGCAGGTGCCAGTCATCAGGGCGGCGCAGGGTGAGCGACTTCATCGGGATACCTCGGAGCATGATGGAATTGCGCCCGCTTAGCATCTTTTGTCGCGGGAAAACAGCCGCCCGACACGATCAGGCAGCCGTAAATGTCATTTTTTTGAAGCGCGCTTCAGATGTTGCCCGCTTCCGGCCCCCAGACATCGGTCATGGCGAAACCATCGGCCAGCGGATCAAAGGGATCGAGACCCACCTGATGCAGGCCGAAGGTGAAACCACGCCCGGCAATGGTGGGGATGACAGCCGGGCGGCCGGTCACCTCGGTGACGGCGGAAAGGCCGACATCGAATTCCGAACCAATGATCGAGCGGGATTTATACTCGTCTCCCACCTTCACCTTGCCGCGCGCATATAGCGTGGCGAGATTGGCGGAGTTGCCGGTGCCGCAGGGCGAGCGATCCGCCCGGCCCGGCCACATGGTGGTGCAGGTGCGGATGGAGCCATCCGCATCCACATCGCGGAACATGACATAGGCAACGCCGGAAATGGCCGGAATTTCCGGATGAACGACGGTCATTTCACGGTTGACCAGATCTTTCAGGATCATGCCCGCCGAGACCAGTTTGGCCGCATTGGCCTTTTCGATGGTGAGGCCGATCTGGCGGACATCGACCAGCGCATAAAAAATGCCGCCATAGGAAATATCCATCGTCACCCTGCCCCATTCGGGCGTGTCGATGCTGACATCCAGCTCATGCGCGAAGGATGGCACCATGGTCAGCTTGACCTTTTCGCAACGACCGTCGCGGCAGGTGGCCGTGGCCTTGACCAGACCGGCCGCTGTTTCGAGGATGATGACGGTTTCCGGCTCCTGCATTTCCACCATGCCGCTTTCCAGAAGCGCCGTCGTCGCGCAGATGGAATTGGACCCGGAGCTGGCATGCGCCTGATCCGGCTGGAGAATGACAAAAGCCGCGTGTGCATCCGGGTGCTTCGGCGGCAGGAGAAGATTAACCGACCCCATCGGCGTGCCGCGCGGCTCCAGCGTCAGGAAGCGACGAAGCGCCTCTCCCTGCGGATCGGTATTCATCCAGTGAAGCTGTTCGGCCACCGTATTGCCGGGAATTTTCGGTGCGCCGCCGGTGACGACACGGCCGATTTCGCCTTCGCAATGAACATCGAGAAGCTGGAGGGTGCGTTTCCAACGCATGGGGTCTACTCCGGAAGTTGTTTGTAGACCCGACCATACAGATAAAAATACAAGCTGTATACAAATCTGCGAGGGCGAGATGATGAAAACCCCTTACGGTTTCACCATCTCGCTTTTGATCTTTGATCTATCGGTTACGGCACTCTGCCCGGTTTCGATTGGGGGCCGCCTCGCAATTCACTCTCGATGACTGAACAGCTTGATCGTCCACCACGGAACCGGCGGTATCGCCCACCGATCCGACGGTATTTTCCACGGAGCGGCCGAGCCGTTCCACCTGCCTGCCGTAATTTTCACGCGTGCGCGGATCGAAGACCGCAATCGGCGCGCTGACCACGACGCTCGCCGCCGTCCCGACGGTTTGCGCAGCCCCGATGCTGACGGCGCCCAGCGCCTCACCCAAGCCGACATCGGAATCCGTCACCGTCTGCCCGGCGATAAGGCGGTCGCCGATAAGCCGGACAACCTCGGGGCTTTCGGCAAATTTTCCATGGTTCAGGCGGTCACCGGATTGCAGCTTGGTCAAATCCAGAACAGTGATGCCGGCCTTTTCAAGCTCGCTGCGATAGGGCTCGACGGATGGGTCGATCTGGCCGAGACGATCGACATTGCCGGAAATACGGCGTGACAGGCTGAGAGCGCGATCATCCTGCGAAACGAACAGAGTGAATTTCGGCGGGGTTTTGCCGAGGCTTGCGAATTGCCGGCTGAACACGTCCACATCCAGATCCGGCGCGGCGAGAATGACATTGCCGATCTTCGGATCGACCCGGCCATTGCGGATGGCCATCTGGCGCAGCGCCTCCACCGCAAGCCAGGTACCCATGGAGTGGGCCATGACCGTGACCTCGCCGATGGACTTGTCCTTGGCGAGTCGCGTCAGCATTTCCTCCAGCGCATCGCGAGAGTAGTTGGTGCTTTCCTTGTCGTAATTATAATCGAAAATGCTCGCCCGCGATGGCCAGGTGAAGACCACCGGCACGACATCCGTGCCGGAATCATGGACGATCTGGGCGAAGCGATAGACGGATTCTTCGTAACGATTATTAAAACCATGCACGAAGACCAGCACGCGGCGGTCTTTCTGGATATGCTTGCTGATCCAGCTTCGTGTTTCCGCTTCGGAGCGAATGGGCTCCACCGCAACCGTGGTGAAATCCTTGAGCGGGTTCGGCGGCAGTTTCTTCGGCCATTGCACCTGCCCGACCTTGCGGTTGGCATTGGGCGGAATGGAAACCGTTACCGCATCCACCTTCAGACCCGTTCCACGCTCGCCGCCAAAAAGCACGGCGGCGTTTTCCGATGGTGCACGGGTGGTGGCGACCAGAAGGTTGACCGGCGTGGTTCCCGCCACGGTTTGCCCCGTCGGCGTCATGACCCCAATCGGACGCCCCCCGCAGCCGGCGAGCAGGGCGACAATGGCGATCATGGCCACGAAGCGAATGGGCATCACATTACTCTCCTACAACCCAGAGGCAGCCAGACAGCAGCCGGGGGAGAGGATTTTCTACCGGAGGCGGAACCGCCGCGCCAGCAACCACAGCACCGGAGCGGACACTTTCCGCCCCGGTGTGTCCAAACGGACCCAATTGCACAGCTGTCACACCGGCAAGGGAGCGCCTTCTAAAATGCAGGCCTATTTCTGCGGCAGCATCGTGCCCCTTTCGCGCAGAGCCGCATGCCAGGATAGCGCTTCTTCGATGAGATGCGGCGTATGTCCACCCCGCGCCACCGCCCGCCGGTAATAATCCATCAGCGCATCGCGATAATCAGGATGCACGCAGTTCGCGATGATGACCGCCGCGCGCTCACGAGGCGCCAGCCCACGCAGATCGGCAAGACCGATTTCGGTGACGAGAATATCGACATCATGTTCGGTATGATCGACATGGCTTACCATCGGCACGACGCTTGAAATGGCCCCGCCCTTGGCGATCGATTTGGTGACGAAGATGGACATATAGGCGTTGCGGGCGAAATCCCCCGAGCCACCGATGCCGTTCATCATGTGCGTTCCGCCGACATGGGTGGAATTGACGTTTCCGTAGATATCGAATTCCAGCGCCGTGTTGATGCCGATAATGCCGAGGCGGCGGATGACTTCCGGGTGGTTGCTGACCTCCTGCGGCCGCAGGATAAGCCTGCTCTTATATTCCGCCAGTCGCGGCATCACCTGCCCGTTCATGGCGGAAGACAGCGTGATCGACGACCCGGAGGCGAAAGTCAGCTTGCCCGCATCAAACAGTTCGAAAGTCGAATCCTGCAGGACCTCCGAATACATTTTGAGATCGTGAAACGGCGTATCGATGAAACCGTGCATCACGGCATTGGCGATGGTGCCGATGCCGGCCTGCAGCGGCTGGAGTTCATGGGTCATGCGGCCGTGACGCACTTCGTTCAACAGGAACTCGGTGAGATGCCCGGCAATGGCCTTCGTCTCGTCATCCGGTGGCAGCACCGTTGAAAAACTGTCGCTCTTGTCGCTCAGCACGATGGCGGCGATCTTTTCCGGCGGCACCGGAATGAATGGCAGGCCGACACGGCTATCCGTCGCCACCACCGGAATGGGCATGCGGGTCGGGCGTCTGGCGGGAATGAAGATGTCGTGCAACCCCTCCAGCACCTCGGGCTGCGAGAGGTTGATTTCGACGATGACCTTATCGGCCAGAATGGCGAAGCTTGCGGAATTGCCGACGGAGGTGGTTGGCACGATGCCGCCTTCCGCCGTGATCGCTACCGCCTCGACAATGGCGATATCGACGCCATGAATCTGGCCGCCGCGCAATTGCTCGACCGTTTCGGAAAGGTGCTGATCGATGAACATCACCTTGCCGTCATTGATCGCCCTGCGCAAAGCCGGATCGGACTGGAACGGCATGCGGCGCGCCAGCATGCCCGCCTCCACCATGGTCTTGTCGAGATCGTTGCCGAGTGAGGCGCCGGTCATCAGGGTGATTTTCATGGGGTTCGTCTTGGCGCGCTCGGCCAGCGCCAGCGGCACCGCCTTCGCTTCGCCGGCGCGCGTAAAGCCGCTCATGCCCACCGTCATGCCGTCCTGAATGAGACTGGCGGCCTCTTCGGCACTGACGATCCTGTTCAAGAGGGACGCGTTGCGGATACGCTTTTCAAGCATGCAATTCTCCATGATCTGTCATCACGATGGCACGGCATCCGGCTGGCCACCTTTCGTCGACTATGGCGTGCAGTTTCATCGATGAAACTGACATAGATCAAGGGTGCGCAGGGAACCATGGTTCCGATGCATCACATCGCGTTCAACAAACCAGAAGTGGCGCATCGGCGCGACAGGCCACGGGTGTCTTCCGACCACCGCAGCCTTGCAATCGTCAAAAACCCCTCCCTCACCACCGGCAACAGGCGAGGAGGCGAAGGTCATCTCCGTGCAACACGGAAACGTCCGATGTCAGGGGCCTTCGCAGACAGGCGCCTGACCGAGCACGACCTGCCCCACTTCCGCATCATAGGCGCGCAGACCGAATGCACCCATGCTTATGACCCGGTAACAGGGATTGCCGCCCGTCCACAGCGGATCGACAACATCGATATCGGTGATGAAACGGTGTGCGCAGGCCTGACCGGAACTATAGGCGATGCCTTCGGCGGTCGTGCCTGCCATCGGCACATGGATATGGCCAAAAATGATATGACGTATACCGGCCGGATGAGCGGCGAGACGGCGCATGACAGCACCGTCATCATGCATGCCGATATGTTCGAAATGGCGGATGCCGCAATCCATCGGCGGGTGATGAATGAACACCGTCACCGGCAGGTCGCCCGCCCTTTCCAGCGCACTCTCCAGCCATGCCAGACGATCCGCACCATATATGCCGCCGACCACATCGGCCTCGTGGCTGTCGAGAAACAGCAGCCGACCGAATTCGGTATCGATGACGGACTGGATGTAGCCGTTATCGTCACGCGGCTGTTCCGGAAAGGCCGCGACGAATTCCGGGCGGCGGTCGTGATTACCCAGCATCAACCGCACGGGGATCGAGACGGGCGCGAGGATTTCGCGAAGCAGCTCATAGGCTTCCGGCTCGCCGTAATTGCAGAGATCACCCGTCATCACAAGAAGATCGGCATCGGCATGTTTTTCGACAATATCGGCCACCGCCGCGCGCAGCTGCTTTTCCGGGTCGACGCCGTTTACAGCAATGCCGGGGGGTACAAGATGAGTGTCGGTGATCTGGATGATCTTCATAACAGGTCTTTCTGCGCAAAATGGCTGCGGGAACGGATTTCCCCGCAGCCTTTTCGATGGTTTTGCTTATTTCAGCAGGGCGTTGGTCTGCTCGACGATCTGCTTGAGACCAGCTTCCGGCGTCACCTCACCGCGCATGACGGTGCCGATGATGTCGCGCTGGGTGCGCCAGATGCGGACGGAATCGCCACCCGGATAACCGACCCAGGGCAGAGAACGGTCAGCCTGAAGCGAAGCGGTCTTCACATTCGGGTTCTCGACATAATAAGGAGCGAGGAAGTCCGGGCCGGTGGCCAGCTTGTTGGTCGGCAGGTAACCGGTGATGCGAACGATGGTGTTCTGCGCTTCCGGACCGGTGATCCACTTCAGGTACTTCCAGGCGGCGTCCTGCTTGGCCTTTTCCTGGGTCAGGATAACTGCCGAGTTGCCGCCGGTGGGAACGCCGCCCTTTGCCTTGTTGTCGAGCGGGAAGGTCGCGGTCTTCAGCTTGAAGCGGTCGCCGACCAGACCCTGGATCGTCTGAACATGGGCAGGCGTCGAGAAGATGAAACCGGTGAGGCCTGCACCGAACTGCTGGCGCGACTGATCCCAGTCGAGCAGGTTCTGGCCGCCTTCGGTAACGAACTGACGGGTCATCTTCAGGGCGTTGAGGCCGATCTCGTTATCGAAGCCAACGGTCTTGGCCTTCTCGTCAACGAGCTTGCCGCCCTGTTCGACGATGAGCGCCTGCCACAACCAGTCATCCGGCCAGCCGTTGATGTCGTAGCTCATGCCGGCGAACTTGGGGTCGAGAGCCTTGATCTTCTTTGCGAGAGCAATGAGCTCCGCAAAGGTCGTCGGCATCTTGTCCGGGTCGCCGCCAGCCTTGGTGACGAGGTCGGAGTTGATGTAGATGATCGGCGAGGACGCGTTGACCGGCAGACCATACTGCTTGCCGTCGATCTGGCCGAGAGCGGCCATCTTCGGGCTGTAGTTCTTGTCGAGGAAGGCCTGACCGCCTTCAGCCTGAATGAACGGGCCGAGATCGGTGATCTGGTTGCGCGGTGCGAGCGTGTGAACGAGTTCCGCCGTCAGATTGTAACCCGAGAAATAAACATCCGGCAGATTGCCCGTTACGGCGGAGCGCAGAACCTGCTGCTGGCCTTCATTATAACCGGCGGCCGGAGCGAGGAAGTTGATCTTCACGTCCGGGTTCTTCTTCATGAATTCATCGGCCAGCGGCTGATGGAACTTGGTGAAGCCCGGCAGGTTGTAAAGAACGTTGAGCGTGATTTCATTGGCCATAACCGGCTGAGCGAGGCCCGCAAAAGCCATGCCGAGAGCCAGACCGCCCATCACAGCGCGTCGGTTGAGTTTCATGTCAGTCTCCAGAGAGGTTGGGAGGAGGAAATCTGAACGGCGTCACTTGACGCCGGTCATGGTAATACCGGCGATGAAGTGCCGCCGTGCGAGGAGGAAGCACAGCACCATCGGCGCGGTAATCAGTGTAGCGCCCGCCATCAGCGCACCGTAATTCGCGCCGGATTCGACATCGGCGAAAAGCATCATGCCAAGCGGCGGCGGGGCGAGATTGGTGTCGGAGACCACGATCATCGGCCAATAAAGGTCGTTCCAGTGGGCAACGAGCGAAAAGATCGAGAAAGCGGCGAGCGAAGGCAGCGACCCGCGAAGGACCAGCCCCCAGCAAATCTCCATTTCCGAGAACCCATCCATGCGGGCAGCCTCGATGATCTCATTCGGATAGCTGCGGAAGGACTGGTTGAACAGGAAGATTGCGAAGACCGAAAGGAAGAACGGCATCATCATCGCAAAGTACGTATTCAGAAGCTCCGTCTTGGCGAGACCGACAAAGAGCGGGAGGGCGAGCGCCTGAATGGGAACGCAGAGCGCCGCAATGACGAGGCCCAGCAGCAGCTTGCGGCCCGGGAACCGGAGCTTCGCCAGCGCATAGGCAGCCGGAACCGACGT
The DNA here is from genome assembly GCF_900101425.1 of Rhizobium sp. NFACC06-2. Taxonomy (NCBI): domain Bacteria; kingdom Pseudomonadati; phylum Pseudomonadota; class Alphaproteobacteria; order Hyphomicrobiales; family Rhizobiaceae; genus Rhizobium; species Rhizobium sp. NFACC06-2. The sequence goes on from NZ_FMVA01000017.1 coordinate 59,497, forward strand.
CAGGATCTGCACGACGAGAATGCCGACGCAGACGATGACGCCGTTGAGCATGAAACGCGCCATCGGCACCTGACCCGCCGCCCGGGCGTAATTATCGGCCGCGTCGAATTTCTGCGGGATCGGCCAGAGCGAGACATCGAAAATCTCCGCAGGTGAGCGGATCGAGGTCAACACCATCCAGTAGAACGGCAGGAGCATCACGAAAGCGCCAAGGGCAAGCACGAGATGTGGGAGATATTTGCGGAGTGCGGCCATCAGTAGTGCACCTTCCGGTCCATGTGCAGCGTCTGGCCGATAGACAGGACCAGCACGATCGCGAGGAAGATAATCGTCAGCGCGGCGGCATAACCGGTGTTCGAATATTCGAAACCTTCGAGATAGAGATCGAACAACAGGGTTTCCGATCCGAAGCGGCCCTTGGTGAGCACAGCCACCGTCTCGAACACCTTGAAGGCCGAGATGGAGGTGGTGACCACCACGAACATGGTCGTCGGCCCGAGCATCGGCCAAGTCACGGTCAGGAAGCGGTCGACCGGGTTCTTGGCGCCATCCAGCCGCGCCGCCTCGTGCAGATCCTTCGAAATGGCGGTGAGGCCGGCGAGGAACAGCACCATGTTGAAACCCAGGATCTGCCAGACGCCCATCAGCGCCATGGTGGGAATGAGGAGGACGGGATTGGAGAGGAAGGCGACCGGCTCGAAGCCCAGCCATTTGATCGCCGCATTCACCGGACCGAGCGAGGGATGCAGCAGGAACTGCCACACGGTCGCCATGGCGACGAGGGTTGCCGTGACGGGGAGGAAATAAGCCACCTCCCAGAAAGCCCGGCTGCGCTTGCGGTTATAAACGAGCAAAGCCACACCGAGCGCAAGAAACACACCGAAGGGAATGACGATGAGCGCATAGATGGCGGTATTGGCCAGAGAGCGCAGGAAGACCGGATCCTGAAACACCTTGACGAAGTTTCCGAGGCCGACAAAGCGGGTGGAGAGCGAACCGAGCTGGTAATCGGTGACGGAAAAACCGGCCAGAACGAGCATCGGCACGATATAGATTGCCAGAAGCAGCAGGCTTGCGGGGGCCGCGAACATCAGGCCGCGCCAGATCATCCGCCGGTCCGCCTTTGACAGCCGCGGGCGAGCCTTCGCGCGCGCGGCCGTGGAAAAATCGACCGCCGTCATGCCGGCACCCGTTCGCGCACCGTCACCTTGCGACGCAGGCCATCGGCCGCGAAAAGATGCGCGCGTTCCGGCGCAAAGCCAAGATTCATCACGCCATTCATATCCGCGCCCACGGCATCGCCGGCGCCCTGACGCAGGGTGATGGCGACCGTTTCGTCGCTCAGCAGGCGGCAGCTCACGAAGCGGTCGGCCCCGTGGGTTTCGCTGCGCACCACGCGCACGGCAAAACCTTCTTCGCCCGGGCGCAAATCTTCGGCACGAAGGCCGAGCGTCGCCGGGCCGGCATCGCGGCCCACACCCTCGATGCCAAGATCGCGCCCAAAGGCCTTGACTTTACCCTGCGCGTCGATTTCGACCGGCAGCAGGTTGATCGATGGCGTGCCGATGAAACGTGCGACCGTCAGCGTCGCGGGCTTGCGGTAAAGCTCGTCCGGCGTGCCAAGCTGCTCGATGCGGCCTTCCGACATCAACGCGATGCGGTCGGACATGGTCATGGCTTCGATCTGGTCGTGGGTGACATAGATGAAGGTCGCCCCCAGCCGACGGTGCAGGCCGGCCAGTTCCTCACGCATGTGGGCGCGAAGCTTCGCATCGAGGTTGGAGAGCGGCTCGTCCATCAGGAAGGCGGCGGGCGAACGCACCAGCGCCCGGGCGAGCGCCACGCGCTGGCGCTGGCCGCCGGAAAGCTGCGCCGGCTTGCGATCCAGCAAATGCGCGATCTGTAGCGTCTCGGCCGCCTGTTCGACGGCGGCGTCGATCTGGCTCAGCGTTTCTGTCGGGGCCGCAAACCGTCCGACCAGCGGCAGGCGGGCGGCAAAGGGCAGACGCCGCATCCTGAGCGGCGTGGCAATGTTCTGGCGCACGCTCATATGCGGATAAAGGGCGTAGGACTGGAAAACCATCGCCAGATTGCGATCGCTCGGATCAACCTCTGTCACATCCTGATCGCCGATGGAGACCGAACCGCGATCCGGTGTTTCCAGCCCCGCAATGATACGCAGAAGCGTGGACTTGCCGCAGCCCGACATGCCGACGAGAGACAAAAACTCTCCGGGACGGATGGAGAGATCGATCTCTTTCAAAACATCGTCAGCCCCGAAGCCTTTGCCGATGCCCGAAAGTTCAAGTGATTGTGGCGTCATTCTGCGCTCCTTTTCTGAAGCGCATATGCTTATATTGTATGACAATATGACGAAGGTTTGCGGAAAGTTCGATGACACTCGAAAGCCCGGTAATCCCGGGCTGTCGGAAAATCCTTTGGTACAGGCCTCCACCCAAAACCACTAATATTTAGGGGGTATTGCTAAAATATTCCTCGTTCGCACTTATAGACTGAGAACCGGGCCGGCAGCGCCGGTTTAAACGGCGGCGAGAATCACATGCGCCTGAATTTTCGCGGTAACCGCGCCACCGCCATGCCGCGCTTCGATGGCCGTGGCGGCGCAATCTGTCGCGGTGTCGAGCCCTCCCGGTGCTCTCGCCTCAATTTCCGTCCGAAGCACGGTTCCCTGACAATAAGCCATTGCCGGAATGCGTGGCGAAGAGGCGCGGCTCTGCGCGGTCACCGTCTCAATCGTCACGCGGGAAAAACCGGCCTCCTCCAGCTCGCGGCGAATGAGTGCCGTGTCATGATAACCGTGCGGGGTACGGGCCATGAAGCGCGGCGGATCATCGGGGAACAGGCGCGCCAGGGCGTTCGTCACATCATCCGCGAAGTGATTTTCCTCGATGCGGTCCCATACATTGAATAGATAATGTCCGCCGGGCTTCAATACCCGCTTTGCCTCGCGATAGGCTGACAAGCGGTCGGTAAAAAACATCGCGCCGAACTGGCAGAAAACGAGATCGAACACAGCGTTTTCAAAAGGCAGCGTCTGAGCATCCACCTGCCGCCATTTTATGCGGCGATCCAGTGCCTGTTGCGACGCCGCAAAATCGAGCATCGGCTGGTTGAGGTCGGTTACCACATAGTTTGCCGCGGGCAATAATCGGGGAGCCAATTCGCGCGTGACGGCGCCGGTGCCTGCGGCGATTTCCAGAATATCAATTGGCATCAAGGCAGCCGCCCTGCGCGCCAGATCGGCGGCGAATGGCGCAAAAATCAGCGGCACCATATAGCGGTCGTAATTTTCCGGAATCGAACCCGCAAACACCTTGTCCGCTTCCAACATGGCTTTCACCCCGGGGACATCTGATGACGGGGTGACTTTAGCATATATTCGGGACGTTCGGAATTCACTCGGTCCTGCGGAGCGTCGAAGCATTCGCCTGAACGGACTTGCCGATATCAGCGATATCGCGCGTGAGAGCGATTGTTTCAGGACTTTATTTTATGGGAAGAGAAATGGCGCACCCGAAGAGATTCGAACTCCTGACCCCCAGATTCGTAGTCTGGTGCTCTATCCAGCTGAGCTACGGGTGCGTGCCGTTCCGGTCGTTTCCGGTGGCGTGGCGATCCTCTAAAACGTCCTCATTCCGAATGCAAGCGATTTCGCTTCGAAATTGTCATTTTTCCGCAGCAATTCATGTATCACATTGATTTTATTATAAATTCCATGCGGATCATTTTCCGCGGGCCAGATACCCTGTCCGTTTGGGCGGGGAGAATGATTGCGCGAAGCGGCTGCAAAGCAGGTTTTTCAGGCGGTTCTGGCCGCCTGTACGGAAGCGGCGCGGTCGGCGATCTCGATGCGGAACTGCGTGCCGGGACCGGGCTTTTCGACGAGCGCGATCGTGCCGCCATGGGCAAGCACGAGTTCGCGGGCAATGACCAGCCCGAGGCCCGTGCCGCCGGAGCGGGCCGAACCCCTGAAAGCGGAAAACAGGTTCTCCTTGGCCTTGCGTGGCATGCCCGGCCCATTGTCGTCGATGACGATGCTGACAACGCTGCCGGCCCTCTGAGCCGAGATGGAAAGATGCCGAAGCCCGGCATTCGCGGTATCGGATTGCAGGGCCTGAACCGCATTGCGACAGAGATTGTGGATGACCCGGAAAAGCTGCTCGGAATCCGCATCGACCGTGAGATCAGATGGCACGCTGTCCTGAAATTCGATGCCGCTGTCCGGATCGAGCGCCAGAATATCGCGCACATCCCGCACCAGGAGGCTCAACTGCACCATCTTGCGTTTCGGTGCGCCTTCGGTCGCCTGGCCATAGGCCAGAACCTCGCCGGTATAGGCCACGGCGCGGTCGATGGTGCGCAGCAGTTTCGGCGCAAAGCTCCTGACCATCGGATCCTTTGCGTCCACCAGACGGTCCGACATGAGCTGCGCGGAGGACAGGATGTTGCGCATGTCGTGATTGATCTTCGAGACCGCGAGGCCGAGATCCACGAGGTTCTTCTGCTGGCGCAGGGTCTTCTGCAGTTGGGTCTGCATGTCGGCGAGGTGGCGGCCGGCAACCGATAGTTCATCCGTTCCCTCATCAGGTACGAAAATCCGCTCGGGATTGCCCGGGTCCTCGGAGAAGTTCTGCATGCCGAGCGTCAGCCGGCGTATGGGCCGGATCATGATGCGGTTGATGGAGATGAAGATCAGGCCTGCGGTGATCAGCGACAGGACGATGGAAATCAGGAAAACGTTGCGGGCATAGGCAAGCATTGCCGCCCGCAGCTTGTTTTCGCCGAGCACCAGTTCGATGATCGTGTCGCTGTCGCCGACGACATCGAAAACGCGGATGACGCGGTTGCCGCCGAACAGTAGGGTGGAAAAGGCGTCCCGCACCGCCGCCACCTGCGAAACGTCGGAAAGGTCATATTGCTCATCGACGCCCGGCGGCGTTTCCGCCACGGCGAGCAGGCGTGAGGTGCCGTCCTTGCGCAGCGCGATCAGCTTCGCCCCGGTTGCCATCAGCGTGTCGTTCTGCACGCTTCGCGGCAGTTCAGCCTGCAGGCCGTCGATGACAGCGCCGGCGGCCGCGGCCGTATTCAGACGGTCGCGCAACCATGAAAGACGCATATTGGCGACGGAAGGCACGAAGATCAGCACTTCGGCGATCATCACGAAGATGACCGTCAGCAGCAGCAGCCGTCCCGAAAGACCGGCGGTCAATCCCGGCATGCAATGCACCGGATCGTCTTGCGTGCGGTCCAAGCTGTCTACGCCTTTAGAAAACACCGGGCCATGATCCTGTATGCGCGCCGCTGCTTACGTGGAACGGCTCGGTTTATATGCAGCGATGATAATAGGACCTAATGGATATTTTTCCAATGCGCTGCAAAATAAAGGTTTTCATTGCCGGAAAAACAAACGCCGCCCGGCAGGGGCGGCGTTCGAAGGTAAGCCGGTTTGGAAGCGGACCGCTGGTCGTCTAGAACTCCTGCCAGTCGCCATGTGCGGGTGCTGCCGCAGGCTGGGCATTGAGCGCGCGGCTGACGCTGTTCATCAATTTCCGGGCCGGAGACGCCACCGCCTGCGTCCTGCCGGAGACCGCCACCGGTCCGGCGGAGACCGTCATCGGCCTCACGGGCTGCTCGATGCGGGGGCTGCGCTGCACATTTTCCGCGCCGACATTGAAGCGCGCCACGAGCGTCACGAGATGGTCGGCCTCGCTGCTCAGCTTGTGGGTTGCAGCCGAGGTCTCCTCCACCATTGCGGCGTTGCGCTGCGTTACCTGGTCCATCTGATTGATGGCGGTATTCACCTCATGCAGGCCGGTGGACTGCTCCCTGGCGGCCGTGGCGATCGAATGGATGTGCTCGTTGATTGCCAGAACGCGGGTCTCGATCTCGCTCAGTGCGCCGCCGGTTCTCTGCACCAGCGATACGCCACGCCCGACCTCTTCGCCGGATTTGGTGATCAGCGCCTTGATGTCCTTCGCGGCCGTTGCGGATCGTTGCGCAAGTTCTCGCACTTCCTGAGCGACGACGGCAAATCCCTTGCCGGCTTCACCCGCACGGGCGGCTTCCACGCCGGCATTCAGCGCCAGCAGGTTGGTCTGGAATGCAATTTCGTCGATGACATTGATGATCTGGCTGATTTCGCGCGAGGCGTGCTCGATGCGATCCATGGCGGACACGGCATCGCGCACGACATTGGCGGACTCTTCCGTCTTCTGCTTTGTTTCGGCAACCATGGCGCTGGCTTCCTGCGCACGGTCGGTCGAATTGCGGACGACGGCGGTAATCTCATCCAGAGCGGCGGAGGTTTCCTCCAGCGCCGCGGCCTGCTGCTCGGTCCGCTTCGACAGGTCGTCGGCCGCCGAGCGCAATTCGTTCGCGTTACCGCTGATGCCTTCCGTGCTGCCGCGCACTTCCCGCATCGTCTCCCGCAGCTTGGTCAGCGTCTGGTTGACGTTCCCCTGGAGTTCGGCAAAGACGCCCCGGAACTCGCCATCCATTCTCTCCGTCAGATCGCCCCGCGCAAGGCTTTCGATGACGCGGCTGGTCTCGGATACGCCATTATGGACGCCGGTGAGGAGCGAATTGATGGTCGCGGCGAAACGATTGAGGTTGTCGTCGCCATAGTCCTTGTTGATGCGGCGGCTGAAATCGCCCTGGGCCGCAGCGTCGACGACGATGGCCATGCCGGCCTGCAGATCGTCGCTCTTGGCGCGCGTGGCGGCTTCCTGCGCATTCATGCGGCGCACTTCGCTGCCGTTTTTCTTGAAGACCTCGACGGCCGCAGCCATTTCGCCGATTTCGTCGTTGCGGCCGAGATAGGGGACGTCCGCGTCGAGATTTCCATCGGCCACGGCATTCATCACCTGCGAAACCCTGCGGATGGGTGCGCTGAGCTGCTGCGTTCCTATGTAGAGACCGAAGGCGGCTCCCGCGCCGACACCGGCAACCGTCACCGCGACGATCACCCAGAATATCGCGGTGCTGAAAGAATCTACTCCTGCCTTCACGACTTCGAGTTCGGCGAGGTCGTTTTTCACGACGCTGTCGATCTCCGCCTGATAGGCCTTGCGGTTGGCGCGGTTCGCCTCGTTATTGCCCTGCTGGCTGGCCGCCTGCGGCCCGTTTTCCTTCGCCAGCCGCACGGTCTCCAGACGGAAAGTGCGGAATTCCTTGGACCGGCCGACAAGCTTGTCGAAACTCGCCTGTTGTTCCGCCGGCACGAGCGGCGCCCAGCTGGCAATGAGCTTTTCCATGGCGTCGAGGTTTTTGACCATGCCGTCGGCAAAGGGGGTAGCTGCCGCCACATCGGCTGCCGCGTAGACACCGCGCGCCTCCATGACGACTGCCGTCACCAGGCGGTTGAGCGCCTCGCCCTTGTAGGCCCTTTCGGCCGCTTCCTCGAAGTGATGCGACCGAACCCAGAATTCGTTGATCGCATAGATGGACAGCCCGCCAATGGTACAGGCCACAAGGCTCATCAGCCCGACAAGTAGATTGATACGACCGCGAATTCTCAACTTCGTTCCCCCAACAAAAACCAGCCGCGCGATGAAAATGGGAAGCTGGCATAACTTTTTCGCGTCACAAGATTTATCAACGCCGCGTTAAGAAAGAATTTCAGATTTTATCGATTGCGCGCCGGAATCGGCCTCTCTCGGCAGTCGGCGAAGGAGATGGCGGTGCGTTTTCCGCAAAAGGTGAAGCGCGAAAACCCCTTCGGCAATTGACTTTGCTCGGCCTATGCCCTTATAAGCCGCGCACGCTCGGCCATTGAAAGCTCGCCCAGGCGGGGTTAGCCGTGCAAAAAACGAAACGCTCTTGCAAATTATTGCAAATTCAAGAAGGGCCGCACACCGCGGTATTAAATAAATGTCGAAGCGTACTTACCAACCGTCCAAGCTTGTCCGCAAGCGTCGCCATGGCTTCCGCGCCCGTATGGCTACCGCCGGCGGCCGCAAGGTTCTCGCAGCCCGCCGTGCGCGCGGCCGCGCTCGTCTTTCGGCTTAATTGCCGCCTCTGTGACCCGGTGAAAGTCGCGGGCACATGAGTAAGACAGGAAAACTGCCCGGCCGGCTTAAAAACCGGTCGGATTTCCTTGCCGTTCAGGCAGGAGAAAAACGGCGGGGAGGCACCTTTCTTCTGGAAGTGCTTGACCGGAAAGCCCCGGAAACCGAGCCTCGCGTCGGTTTTACCGTAACGAAAAGACAAGGCAACGCGGTAGAGCGAAATCGCATGCGCCGCCGTCTCAAGGAAGCCGTCAGGCTTTCTGCCGGATTCGCAATGAAGCCCGGTCATGACTATGTGATTGTCGCCCGCAGGGACGTGCTCGATGCGGCCTTCCCGAAACTTCAGTCTCTCCTTAACGAGCGAATTGAAGGAACGGCGAAACCGAAACGGTCCCAGGAGACCCGCTCCAGGAAAGAATGATGGAAAAGAACCGTAATTACTTCATCGCGATAGCCCTTTCGGTTGTCATCGTCCTCGCCTGGCAATTCCTTTACATGAATCCGCGTATCGAGCAGCAGCGCCGCGCCGAAGAGGCCCGCCAGGCGCAGCAGCAGACGACGCAGCAACAGCAGCAGGCGCCGGGCGCCGCACCAGGCGCTGCCGTTGAAGGCGCACCGCCCGCTTCCTCACCGCAGACTGCCGCCACGGCGACCCGCGAAGAGTCGATTGCAAGAACCCAGCGCGTGGCCATCGAGACCAACGCCATCGCCGGCTCGATCAACCTTACCGGCGCCCGCTTCGATGACATCCGGCTCAAGGACTACCATGAGACCGTCGATGACTCGAGTCCGATCATCACGCTGTTCTCGCCCTCCGACACCAAGGACGGCTACTTCACCGAACTCGGTTACGTTGCAGCACAGGAAGTCGGCGGCGTTCCCGGCCCGACCACCGTCTGGACGCTCGCAAGTGGCGACAAGCTGACGGAAACCACCCCGGTCACCCTCACCTACACCAATTCCAAGGGCGTGATTTTCTCCCGTACGGTTTCGATCGACGAGCATTACATGATCTCGGTCGCCGACAAGGTGGAGAACCCCGGACAGGCAGCGATCTCCTTCGCCACCTATGGCCGCGTGACGCGCAACAACAAGCCCGCAGTTCCCCCGGTCTTCGTCATCCATGAAGGTTTTCTCGGCGTTTCGGGCAAAGACGGCAGCCTGACGGAAGAAAAATACAAGGACGTCGAAGAAGCACCGGTAACGGTTGCCAAGGCGACCGGCGGCTGGCTCGGCATCACCGACAAATATTGGGCCGCGGCCATCGTTCCGCCGCAGACGACGCCGTTCGAAACCCGTTATTCGCACATCACCGGCAATCAGCCGAGCTATCAGGCCGATTTCAAGAGCGACCCGCTGACGGTCGAGCCCGGCCAGTCGATCGAGCTGAAGAGCCTCGTTTTCGCTGGTGCCAAGGAAGTGCCGCTGGTCGACCGTTACGAGACGACCTACGCCATTCCGAAGTTCGACCTTCTGATCGACTGGGGCTGGTTCTACTTCATCACCAAGCCGATGTTCAAACTGATGGATTTCTTCTTCCGTTATTTTGGTAATTTCGGCGTGGCGATCCTGCTCACCACCATCGTCGTCAAGGCTCTCTTCTTCCCGCTCGCCAGCAAGCAATATGCTTCCATGGCGAACATGAAGCGCGTGCAGCCGAAGATGGAAGAGCTGAAGGCCAAGCATGGCGATGACCGCATGGCCATGCAGCAGGCGATGATGCAGCTCTACAAGGAAGAGAAGATCAATCCTGTTGCCGGCTGCTGGCCGATGCTTTTGCAGATCCCGGTCTTCTTCGCGCTCTACAAGGTCATCTACGTCACCATCGAAATGCGGCATGCGCCGTTCTTCGGCTGGATTCACGACCTTTCCGCGCCGGACCCGACATCGCTGTTCAACCTCTTCGGCCTTCTGCCCTATGATGTGCCGCACTTCCTGATGATCGGTGTCTGGCCGCTTGTCATGGGCATCACCATGTTCCTGCAGATGCGCATGAACCCGACGCCGCCCGATCCGACGCAGGCGATGATCTTCAACTGGATGCCGCTGATCTTCACCTTCATGCTGGCCTCCTTCCCGGCCGGTCTGGTCATCTACTGGGCATGGAACAATACGCTCTCCATCACCCAGCAGGCCGTCATCATGAAGCGCCAGGGCGCCAAGATCGAGCTGTTCGATAACATCAAGGGGCTGTTCAAGCGAAAGCCGGTGCAATCGAAATGACCGAGACCGGCACGGCAACCGAAAAGCCCCTGTTCGGGCGACCTTGGATTTTCATTCGCGGCGTTCCCGCGATGAAATTTCTGCCGCCCGAAGGCCCGCCGGAGATTGCCTTCGCCGGCCGTTCGAATGTCGGCAAGTCCTCGCTCATCAATGCGCTGGTGGGCCACAAGGGGCTTGCCCGCACGTCCAATACGCCCGGACGCACGCAGGAACTGAACTATTTCGTTCCGGATGGTTATTCCGGCGAAGCGGGCGATCTGCCGCCGATGGCGCTGGTCGACATGCCCGGTTACGGTTATGCGCAGGCCCCGAAGGATCAGGTCGATGCCTGGACGAAGCTCGTCTTCGATTATCTGCGCGGGCGTGCGACGCTGAAGCGCGTTTACGTGCTGATCGATTCCCGCCACGGCGTGAAAAAGAACGACGAAGAGGTTCTGACCCTGCTCGACAAGGCGGCCGTTTCCTACCAGATCGTGCTGACGAAGACGGACAAGATCAAGGATGCCGGCGTTCCGCGGCTGATCGGCGAAACGCTGGAGAAAATCCGCAAGCGTCCCGCCGCCTATCCGGAAGTTCTCGCCACATCCTCGGAAAAATCATTCGGGCTGGATAGCCTGCGGGCCGAGATCGTCAGAACGATCTCTCTTTGAAAGACACGCCTCTCAGGCGATGGTGAAAAGCAGAACGGCGGTCCAGAGCATCGCCGTCAACGCCAGAAGGCGCCAGAAGCGCACGGAATGCCAGACCTCCGAAAGCATGGCTGCGAACATGCTGCCACCCCGTAGCGGCTGGCCCCTGAATGGCAGGCCGGAGCGGCTTGGGTCCCGTTCCAGCAGCGCGGCGACGGTCGCGTTTTCGCGATATTCGGTTTCCGCCAGATTGTCCCGCCAGCGCCTGACCATGGCTGCGAACTGGCGGTCGCGTTTGACGCGCTTGGCAAGCTCCGCCATGCTTTCCGGCGGCAGGGCACCCAGCACATATTCGCCCGCAAGGACTTCATCCCGCAAACCGCTTTGCTTGTCTCTATCGGGTGCCGTCATGGGTCTCTCGCTCCTCGGTCGTTCAGGTCAGCATCGCTCCCGCGGCGCGCGACATCCCATATCGCCCTGAATTAACCCCTCCCCTTTCCCCTACAAGGCTGGTCCCATTGGGCCTTTATGTCAATCGCATTACAGCGCTGGGACAGCCAAAAAAAAGAAATTTGACCGCTGCCGACACAATAAGGCCAGGAGGTTATTTCATCCGTCAAAGACTTGCTTTAGAGCGGTGACAGGCTTTCAACGGCCGCAACCACAGACCGAGGTTTTTAGATGACGTTTTCCGAAAGCGAAACTCAGGCGCGGCTGCTCGCACAGGCTCTGCCTTTCATGCAGAAATACGAGAACAAGACCATCGTGGTGAAATATGGCGGCCACGCCATGGGGGATTCCACGCTCGGCAAGGCTTTCGCGGAAGACATCGCCCTTTTGAAGCAATCGGGCATTAACCCCATCGTCGTACATGGCGGCGGCCCGCAGATCGGCGCGATGCTGACCAAGATGGGCATCGAATCGAAATTCGAGGGCGGACTGCGCGTCACTGACGCCAAGACGGTCGAGATCGTCGAAATGGTTCTGGCCGGCTCGATCAACAAGGAAATCGTCGCCCTCATCAACCAGACGGGCGAATGGGCCATCGGCCTGTGCGGCAAGGACGGCAACATGGTCTTTGCCGAAAAGGCTAAAAAGACCGTCATCGATCCCGACAGCAATATCGAACGTGTGCTCGATCTCGGCTTCGTCGGCGAAGTCACCGAAGTCGACCGCACCCTGCTAGACCTGCTCGCCAAGTCGGAAATGATCCCGGTCATCGCCCCGGTCGCGCCAGGCCGCGATGGTGCCACCTACAATATCAACGCCGATACCTTCGCCGGCGCGATTGCGGGTGCGCTTCACGCCTCGCGTCTGCTGTTTCTCACCGACGTTCCCGGCGTTCTCGACAAGAACAAGGAACTCATCAAGGAACTCACCGTCTCGCAGGCGCGTGCGCTCATCAAGGACGGCACGATTTCCGGCGGTATGATCCCGAAGGTCGAGACCTGCATCGACGCTATCAAGGCCGGTGTTCAGGGCGTGGTGATCCTCAACGGCAAGACGCCGCATTCCGTCCTTCTGGAAATCTTCACGGAAGGCGCCGGCACGCTCATCGTGCCCTGACGTGCTTCAGGTGGCGGACAGCGAGCCTGTTCGCCACATCGGGCATTCAGCCGAATGCCAGCAGCGACAGCACACCCACGACAATCAGCAGGCAGCCGGAGAGTTCGAGCCGGTTGATCTTCTCCTTGAAGAAAAGCACGGTCGAAGCGAAGGCGAAGAGCATCTCCACCTGCGCCAATGCCTTCACCACGGCGGCCTGTTGCAGGGTCATCGCCGTGAACCAGCCGAATGAGGCCGTGGCACCTACGAAACCGACCGCAAGCGACGGTTTCCACACCCTGGCGATCCGCCGCAACTCTTCCCGCTCGCGCCAGACGATCCACAGGAACATCGACACCGTCTGCATGACGATGACGACAACGAGGGTAAAGCCCGCCTGCATCATCGCGTCCGGGGCGGGAAGGCTCGGCGCAAGCGCGAGCGACGCCGACCGGTAGGCAACCGATGACAGGCCGAAGAAAGCCCCCGAGGCAAGGCCGATACCCGCTGTCCGGCTGAAGATCGACGTGAAGAAGGAAGCGGGCGTGACTTCCGTGCGCGCCACCGAAATAAGCATGACGCCGGCGACCGAGATGGCGATGGCCGCCAATGTGCCGCCATTGACGCTTTCCCCGATGAAAATAAGCGCAAACAGCGCCGCCTGCGCCGGCTCGGTGCGGGAATAGGCCGTTCCAACCGCAAAATTACGGAAGGAGAACAGGTGCACCAGCAGGAAGGTGGCGGCGATCTGCGCCATGGCGCCGACCGTCGCCCACACGGCGAAGGACATGTTCGGCACCGGCAGAGGGCGGCCGAGCCCGAAATGCAGAAAAGCAAGATAGGCGAGAGCGAAAGGCATGCCGAAAACGAAGCGCACGAAGGTCGCGCCCGTGGTGCCCATCATGCCCTTGAGGTGCTTTTGCAGGGTCGAGCGCAGGTTCTGCAAGAACGCGCTTGCGAAAGTGATGCCTATCCAGAGTTCCATGGCCTTGGCGGTATCATGCACCGGAGGCCGCAGCCAAGCCCGATTTTCTGATCAATCGTCGTCTTTTCGATTTTCTTCGGCCTTCGAAACGGGCATAAAGCAGCCCATGGACACAAAGCCGAAAAACCTGCCCGAAGCCGCCGATTTCGACCATGTGAGCGAATGGGTCTTCGATCTCGATAACACGCTCTATCCGCATCACATCAATCTGTTTTCGCAGATCGACCGTAACATGACGGCCTATGTGGCGGAGCTTTTGAAGCTCGATCCCGACGAGGCCCGGGCACTGCAGAAGCGCTATTATCATGACCATGGCACGACGCTTCAGGGGCTGATGATCCACTACGGCATCAGCCCGGACGAGTTTCTGGAACGCGCCCATGCCATCGATTATTCGGCGCTGAAGCCGCATCCGGAACTCGGCGAGGCAATCAAGGCTTTGCCGGGCCGCAAATTCATCCTTACCAACGGAAGCCTCAAACATGCGCAGGCGGCGGCCGGTGCGCTCGGTATTCTCGATCATTTCGAGGATATTTTCGATATCGTCGCCGCGGGCTATCTGCCGAAACCGGCCAGCGCGACCTATGAGAAGTTCGCGGCGCTTGCGAAACTCGACACGCAAAAAGCCGCCATGTTCGAGGATTTGCCGCGCAATCTCGCGGCGCCCAAGGCGCTCGGCATGAAGACCGTTCTGCTCGTCCCCGCCAATCTCGAGGGCATCATCATGGAACGCTGGGAAATCCCCGCCGCCACGGATGCGCATATCGACTACATCACCGACGACCTGACCGGCTTCCTGACGAAAACCATCGCAGGCTGAGCAGCGAACATTACCGAAGCTTCATCCACCTTACGGATGTTTAAGTGGTGGGGCCTGCGCGACGTCACTATCTTCTCTTCAGGGACACCAAAGAAAGGTAATGACGATGACCACACGAAAAATCGCCCTGTCTGCTCTTGGCGCAGCCCTTTTGATCGGCACGGCCGCGACGGCAAGCTTTGCCGCTCCGCCCGCTCCGGGCAAAGGCCATGGCGAGCGCATGCCGATCCGCCAGGAAGCGGCCTTCGTTCACCTGCTGAAGGTGGCCGACAGCAACAAGGACGGCAAGATTTCCAAGGAGGAATTCGCCGCCCGTCAGGACGCGCTCTTCACCGAGATCGACAAGGACAAGGACGGCTCGATCACGCCGAAGGAAATGCGTGAGTATCGTCAGGCGAAGATGGAAGCTTTCCGCGCCGCCAATCCGCGCCCCGAGCGTGAGGACGCCAAAGCCGAAGACGGCAAGGGCCCCGAGGGCAAGCGCGCCGAAAGACATGCCGAGCGCGAACATGGCGGCCGTTTCGGCCATCAGGGCTGGGGCAAGCATGGCGGCAAGGGCGCAGGTTTCGCGCTGATCCGCTGGGCCGATACCGACGAGAACGGTCAGGTCAGCAAGGCCGAATTCACCGCTGCCGGCGAAAAGATGTTCGAACGGCTGGACAAGAACAAGGACGGCGTCATCTCCATCGACGACATGCCGGACCGCCCGTTCCTTTAACCCGCTAAAGAAAAAGCCCGCTCAAAAGCGGGCTTTTTTCTTCAATGCAGGCTGACGGTCTGGAGATCGTCTTCGGCAGCCTTGAAAAACGTACTGGACCGGTTGTCCGTCAGGAGGATCGGCGTACCATCTGCACCGAACAGCGCCCAAAGGTCCAATTGCGGATCGAGATCGGGCGCTTCCGGGAAACAGCGGCTGACGTCTTCCGCGCGGATCTTGCGGATATATCCCACTTCTCCTTCGCCGATATGGGCGAGCTGGGATTGGGTGAGACGCGCATGCGCTTCTTTCAACAGCATATTTCAGCCTCCTTCTTCACGCCGAGCGATTCGTGTCGGATTCCGGCGTTCACGTTCTACTCTGAGACGGAAATATTAATTTTCTTCACCACGTTTGAAATTTCCGGCCGGACCAGATCGATGGAAAGCAGGCCGTTGCGCAGGCGCGCTTCCCTGACCTGCATGCCCTCGGCAAGCACGAACACCCGCTGGAACTGGCGGGCCGCGATGCCGCGATAGAGAAAATCGCGTTTCTCCTGTTCCTGCTGGCGCCCGCGAATGACGAGCTGGTTATCGGCCGTCGTCACATCCAGATCGTCCTGCGAAAAACCGGCAACCGCGATGGTGATGCGCAGGCGTTCCGGCACGTCGTCACCGCCCGGCAGGCGCTCGATATTATAGGGAGGATAGCCGTCATTGGCCTTCGCCATGCGCTCCAGCGTTTTTTCCATGGCATCAAAACCCAGCAAAAGCGGGTGGGTTAATGGCGTCATGCGGCTCATGTCTCTTTTGTCCTTGCAACCAAGCGACGTTTCGCGGTCCCGCTTCCGGCAACCTCGCCGGTCAATCGTACCGGCCCCTGCAATATGGGAAGCACAACCGCAATACGCAAGACGCGGCGACGAGCAAAGGGGACACCGGGGAATGAGGCTTGACAAGTGAGCACCCGCCGCTCGAAAAAAGCGCTCATCTCAACGGCGGGCAAGACATGGCAGAACGCAGAAAAATCATTATCGACACCGATCCGGGCCAGGACGACGCAGCGGCAATCATGCTCGCCTTCGCAAGCCCGGAGGAAATCGACATTCTCGGATTGTGCGCCGTCGCCGGCAACGTTCCGCTGAAGCTGACCAGCCGCAACATCCGCATCATCAGCGAATTGTGCGGCCGCACCGATATTCCCGTCTATGAGGGCGCCGAGAAGCCGCTGGTGCGCAAGCCCATCACCGCCGAGCACGTTCACGGCAGCACCGGCCTCGATGGCCCGGTTCTCGATGAGCCGACCATGGAAGCGCAAAAGCAGCATGCGGTCGATTTCATCATCGAAACGCTGATGCGGGAACCCGCCGGCACCGTAACGCTCTGCACGCTCGGCGCGCTGACCAATGTGGCGCTGGCGCTCCTGAAGGCGCCGGAAATCGCCGACCGCGTCAAGGAACTGGTGATGATGGGCGGCGGTTTCTTCGAGGGCGGCAACATCACCCCGGCGGCGGAATTCAACATCTATGTCGACCCGCAGGCCGCCGATATCGTCTTCCGCTCCGGCATGCCCATCGTCATGATGCCGCTCGATGTCACACATCAATTGCTGACGACCAAGGCGCGTGTCAGCCGCATTCGCGACATCGGCACGCGCCCTGCCATCGCCATGGCGGAAATGCTGGAGTTTTTCGAGCGTTTCGACATCGAGAAATACGGTTCTGACGGCGGTCCGCTGCATGATCCGAGCGTCATTGCCTATCTCATCAAGCCCGAACTGTTTAAGGGCCGCGAGTGCAATGTCGAGATCGAGGTCCATTCCGAGCTGACCATGGGCATGACCGTGGTGGACTGGTGGCGGGTGACTGACCGTCCCGCCAATGCCCGCGTGATGCGCAATGTGGATTCCGACGGCTTCTTCGAGTTGCTGACCGAACGTTTCGCACGGCTCTGATCCGGAAAGGAACAAAAAGGGCCGCTGGAAAAACCAGCGGCCCTTTTTATTTAAAGCGGGAATGGCGGATCAGAATTCTGTCCAGTCATCCTGCGCCAGTGCGTTTGCACCGCTGGTTCTCGGACGGGCACGGGGAGCCGAAGCGAGAGCCCTTGCCGGAGCAGCGGGCGCACGCATTGCTGCTGCCGTGGCGCGCAATTGCTGGCTTGAATGGCCACCGGAGACCACGAAACCGGCAACAAGCGATTTCAGGGTTTCGGCTTCGCTGTTCAGCGTCACGCTGGCCGCCGTGGTTTCCTCTACCATCGCGGCATTCTGCTGGGTGACCTGATCCATCTGCGTGACGGCGGAGTTGATTTCCTTCAGGCCCACCGCCTGCTCGCTGGCCGAGGCAGAGATCTGCCGTATCAGCTGGTTGATCTGAAGAACCTGATCGGCGATCTTTTTCATCGTGTC
Source organism: Rhizobium sp. NFACC06-2 (assembly GCF_900101425.1). Classification (NCBI taxonomy): domain Bacteria; kingdom Pseudomonadati; phylum Pseudomonadota; class Alphaproteobacteria; order Hyphomicrobiales; family Rhizobiaceae; genus Rhizobium; species Rhizobium sp. NFACC06-2. The sequence goes on from NZ_FMVA01000017.1 coordinate 76,832, forward strand.
GCCGGCCTTGCCGACCAGCTGAACACCCTCGCCCACCTGCGTGGCCGAGGTGTTGATGAGGCCCTTGATCTCCTTGGCAGCAGTTGCGGAGCGCTGCGCGAGTTCGCGCACTTCCTGTGCGACAACGGCAAAGCCCTTGCCTGCATCACCCGCGCGGGCCGCTTCGACGCCGGCATTCAGCGCAAGAAGATTGGTCTGGAAGGCGATCTCGTCGATCACCCCGATGATACGGGAGATTTCCGCCGAAGATTGCGCAATGCCCTGCATGGAGTTGACGGCCTGCTGCACGACCTCGCCAGACTTACCGGCGTCGTCGCAGGCATGGCTGACGGCGCCGGCTGCCTCTGCGGCATTCTCCGCACTGGAATTGACCTGTGCGGTCAGCTCATTAAGTGCGGCAGCGGTTTCTTCGAGGCTGGCGGCCTGCTGTTCCGTGCGATGCGAGAGATCGCTAGCGGCGCGGGTGATCTCGCCGGTACCATTGCCGATGCTGACGACGGTTGCGTTGACGGTGGAAACCGTTTCCTCGAGGCTGGCGAGCGCCGAGTTGAAGTCCTCGCGCAGCTTCGCGTATTCGCCCGGGAACTCGTCCTGAATACGGTAGGTCAGGTTGCCCTGCGACAGAGCATTCAGACCCGAGCCTAAAACGCTGACAATGTGCTGCTGCATGCGGCTGTTTTCGTTGCGTTCGAACTCAGAGCGCTGGCGCTCCGTTTCGGCGTGACCGCGCTGGGCGGTGGCTTCGGCTTCCATTTCACGGATGCCGGCAAGCTTGGCACGGAAACCTTCAAGCGCTGTGGCAACCGAACCCGTTTCATCCTGACGGTCCTGACCGGAGACCGGCACATCGTAGCGACCGTCGCTCAAAGTCCTGACGTCGGTAACCAGCGATGCAAGCGGGTTGCGAACGAAATAACGGACTGCAAAATAAAGCGCTGCAATGACGGCGGCGAGAATGACGATCGCACCGATGATCATCAGATAGGTCTGCTCCTGAACCGGAGCATTCAAGGCTTGATGGGGAATATCGACAAGGACGACCCAGGTTGCGTTGAGACCAGGAACGGCGAATGGATAAACGAGACGGTTATATGGCGCGTCGGTATCGAGGCCAAGATTTTCGATGAGGCCCTGCTTGCCGGAGGCGAGCGCACTCTGGACGGTGCTTGCGCCTTCTCCGTCATAGGCCTTCATGTTCTGCTCAGGCGTCGGCGGCACCAGCCACTGGCCACCCTGCGAGACAAGGGTGACACGACCGGTTTCGAAAGGATGCAGCGCCTGCAGTTTCTGGGTGAGCGAGGCGAGCGAAATATCGACACCGGCCACACCGATCATCTTGCCATCCGACATGACGGGATAGGCAAGCGAGGTCATCGTGGTCGGCACTTCCGTGCCTTCAGCGAGGTAAGGCTGGGTAATTGCACCCTTGCCGGTCTTGGCGGCCAGCGCATACCACTCCGCCGCATAATCGTTCTTGAAGGTCGAGAACTGGATGTCGCCCTTCTGGGTCTTCGACCAGTAGGGCGCAAACGCGCCGTTTTCATTCGTACCGAGATCGAGCCTGCCCGCAATCTCCTTGCTCTGCCCATCAAAAAGGCCAAGCTGCTCACAGAACCAGCTGCCGAATGCAAAAGTATTCTGCTCGACGTTGGCCTTGAGGATGTTGACGATACCGGGACGATCCATCGATTTCGCCTGATGCGCCCGGCCGATGACGCCAGCCATGGAGCGCGCGGCGCTGCCGAGTTCGCCGACATCGGCGGCGATGACGTTGGCTATGGCGCGGGCTTCCGTATTGGCCTGATCCATGGTGAGCGCATGCACGCGCTCGCTGGTCTGGAAGATGAGGAAGGAATTGGATGCAACGAGAACCGTGGTGATGGCACAGCCGGTTACGAGGATCAGCTTGGTCGCAAGCGACTTCACTTTGAGATTGAACATTTCGGCCCCAAATGGAAATCGTCAACCCGAAAGAGCTGACGTCAACGGATGACAATCTCCGTCATGGAGGCCCGTCCGCGTGGGGACAGTGCGCTGCAGCGCGACGAGGCAAATTAGAATATTATCTGCTAATTAATTCCTAATGTTACTTTGTCGCGCCAGGCATCTTCAATGTTCGTAGTAGTCGGAAATGATTTTCCAGGCATCGTCTGCCGTTTCGGCAAAGTGCAGGAGATTCATATCTTCGGGAGCGATGGTGCCGAAATCCGCCAAGAACCCGAAATTGACGACGGATCGCCAGAACTTTTCTCCAAAAAGAATGAGAGGGATCGGGGCCATGCGCTTGGTCTGGATCAGTGTCAAAGCCTCGAAAAGCTCATCCAGCGTGCCAAAACCACCGGGGAAAACCACCACGGCCTTCGCCCGCATCAGGAAGTGCATTTTCCGGATGGCGAAATAGTGGAAGTTGAAGCTCAGTTCCGGCGTTACATAAGGGTTGGGCGCCTGCTCGTGTGGCAAAACGATATTGAGGCCGATGGAAGGGCCGCCGGCATCCATGGCGCCTCGGTTACCCGCCTCCATGACGCCGGGACCGCCGCCGGTGACCACGACATATTCCAGGTGACCGGATTTCGCACCGTAGTCGGTGCAAAGGCGGGCGAACTTTCGCGCTTCATCGTAATAAACTGAGGATTGCTCGAGATTGCGCTTCTGCGTTTCGTTGCGCGCCGCCCAGGCCTCTCCGCCCGGTTCGGGAATGCGGGCGCCGCCGAACATCACGACGGTGGAATTGATCCCGCGCTCGGTGAGCGCCATTTCCGTCTTCAGAAGTTCGAGCTGCAGCCGGACGGGGCGCAATTCCTCACGGCAGAGAAAGTCCGTATCCACATAGGCCAGCCGGTAAGACGGAGAATCCGACTGCGGCGTTTTGACAACGACCTCGGCCTGCTGCTTGTCCACAGCACTGCGCTTCAAGGGGTCCCATGCCCCGTCCTTGCGCCGCAACTTGCCGTTTTTCAGTCGTGTCATTTCCATGCCTTTCGTCTGACGCGCCAAATCACCCAAATCACATTGACGCCTTTCCAACACTCCCTTAGATCAAATGGCCAAAGCCTTCCAGCGGCGCGGGCCTTTCCGTGACCACACCACACGCGACATTCAAGGAATTTTCCATGAGCCTTACGGATCTCTCTTCCCTCGAAACCATCATCGAAACCGCCTTCGACAACCGCGATGGCGTGAATGTATCGACGAAGGGCGAGGTTCGCGACGCCGTGGACACATCTCTTCAACTTCTCGATAGCGGCAAGGCACGCGTGGCCGAAAAGCAGGCTGACGGAAACTGGAAGGTGAACCAGTGGCTGAAAAAGGCCGTGCTTCTCTCTTTCCGCCTGAACGACATGGAGATCGTCACCGGCGGACCGGGCGAATCCACCTGGTGGGACAAGGTGCCGTCGAAATTCGAGAATTGGGGTGAAAACCAGTTCCGCGCCGCCGGTTTCCGCGCCGTGCCGAACGCCGTCGTGCGCCGCTCCGCCTATGTCGCCAAGAACGTGGTCCTGATGCCTTCCTTCGTCAATCTCGGCGCCTATGTCGATGAAGGCACGATGGTCGACACCTGGGCGACCGTCGGCTCCTGCGCGCAGATCGGCAAGAATGTGCATCTGTCGGGCGGCGTCGGCATCGGCGGCGTTCTGGAGCCCCTGCAGGCGGGCCCGACGATCATCGAGGACAATTGCTTCATCGGTGCCCGTTCGGAAGTCGTCGAAGGCTGCATCGTGCGTGAAGGCGCCGTTCTCGGCATGGGCGTCTTCATCGGCAAGTCCACCAAGATCGTCGACCGCGCCACCGGTGAGATCACCTATGGCGAAGTGCCGCCCTATTCCGTCGTCGTTGCCGGCACCATGCCGGGCAAGCCTTTCCCGAACGGCGAGCCGGGCCCGAGCCTTTATTGCGCCGTCATCGTCAAGCGCGTCGATGAAAAGACCCGCTCCAAGACCGGCATCAATGAGCTTCTGCGCGACTGATATAAAGCGACTGCCATGACCACGACCGATCCCGTTGCCAATCTCGCCGCCCTCATCCGTTGCCCTTCGGTGACGCCTGCGGAAGGCGGCGCGCTTTCCCTGCTCGACACCCTGCTTTCACCGCTTGGTTTCCAGGTGGACAGGATGGTGGCGAGCGAGGCGGGAACGCCTGACGTGGAGAACCTTTACGCCCGGCTCGGCACCGAAGGTCCGCATCTAATGTTTGCCGGCCATACGGATGTCGTTCCGGTGGGCGACGAGGCCGCATGGAGCCATCCGCCGTTTGCGGCTGAAATCGCCGGCGGCGAAATGTTCGGTCGCGGTGCAGTGGACATGAAGGGTGGCATCGCCTGTTTCGTTGCCGCCATTGCCCGCCATATTGAAAAACACGGCAAACCGCAGGGCTCCGTTTCCTTCCTGATTACAGGCGATGAGGAAGGCCCGTCGATCAACGGCACCTCCAAGCTGCTGGAATGGGCGGCCGCCAAGGGCGAGACATGGGATGCCTGCGTGGTGGGCGAGCCGACCAATCCCGACCAGCTTGGCGACATGATCAAGATCGGCCGCCGGGGATCGCTTTCCGGCCGCATCACGGTTCATGGCGTGCAGGGCCATGCCGCCTATCCGCATCTCGCCGACAACCCCATTCGCGGTCTGCTGCAACTGACCCATGCGCTAATGCATCCGCCCTTCGATCATGGCACCGACAATTTCCAGCCCTCCAATCTGGAAGTAACGACCGTCGATACCGGCAATGCCGCCACCAATGTCATCCCGGCGCGGGCGACGGCGGCCTTCAACATTCGTTTCAACGATAGCTGGACGGCAGAGAGCCTGCGGGCGGAAATCATCCGCCGCCTCGATGCCGCCGCAGCCGAAGGCGAGCTTCGCCCCGACCGGGCTCCGGTCAAATATGAGATCGTCTGGGCGGACCGTCCGAGCCATGTCTTCCTGACCCGCAACAATGCGCTCATCTCGTCACTGTCAGACGCGGTTGAAGCCGTAACCGGCAAGGAGCCGAAGCTTTCGACCACCGGCGGCACCTCGGATGCGCGCTTCATCAAGGATTATTGCCCTGTCGTGGAGTTCGGTCTCGTCGGACAGACCATGCATATGGTCGATGAGCGCGTGGCAGTTGCCGATCTCGAGACGCTGACGCGCATTTACGAGACCTTTATCGAACGCTGGTTCGCCCATGCCGACGGCAAGTGAAGTCAGGCTCTATCTGACAGGCCTGTGGCTTCTGCTGCTCGGCGATCACAATGGCGCGCGGTATCTCGATCTCTCCGAGCGCGGCATGTGGCGATCCTTCTATTCGGCGCTGTGGTGCCTGCCGGCCATGCTGGTTTCCTGGCTGTGGCTGCGCGCCGCCTTTCTCGCCAGCTATCCGCCCGGAACCGGAACAGGCTTTATCTTCTTCTTCCGCCTGGCCATGGTCGAGGCCATCTGCTGGATCGTGCCGCTGCTGTTGATCGGCATGCTGCTCTACGCCTTTGGCGCCCGGGAAAAATTCGCACCGCTCGTCACCACAATGAACTGGCTGTCGCTGCCCTTTTCCTATGCCTATGCCGTCCTGATCCTGATCGCATTCTTTCTGCCGCCGCTGCAGGGGCTGATCGCCATTCTCTGGCTGGCACTGCTTCTGTCGCTGGTCTTCGCCTTTTCGCGGATCGTCAGATTTTTCATCCGCGACCAGTCGCTGCTCGTTTCGGCAATCGTCATGACGCTGCTGGTGCCCGCCATGTTGCTGTCGGAAGCATTGCAGCGTTTTCTCGGCGTCTACCCCGCCTGAGAGGCGGCGGGCTTTCGGTCAGTCCGCATCTTCCGCTATTTCGATTTCCGGGCGGCGGCGCGGCGGAATGACCTCGGGATAATCGACCTGCGTGAAATAAAGACCGTCCGGCGGTGCAACCGGGCCGCAGGCCTTGCGATCCCGCGCCTCCAGTGCAGCACGCACGTCGTCCGGGGTCATGCCGCCTTCGCCCGCCAGTTTCAGCGTGCCCGCGAAGGAGCGTATCTGATTATGCAGAAAGCTCTGCGCGGTGGCACGAATCTCAATGAGATCGCCATTGCGCGTCACGTCCAGCCGGTCGAGCGTGCGCACGGGGCTGTTCGCCTGGCAATGGACCGAGCGGAAGGTGGTGAAATCGTGCCGGCCGACAAGCATCTGGGCGGCTTCATGCATGCGCTCGTGATCGAGGTCCTTCGACACCCACCACGCCCGCTTGTGCTCCAGCGCCAGCCGGGCTTTGCGGCAGATGATGCGGTAGAGATAGTGCCGACGAAGGGCGGAAAAACGGGCGTCGAAATCCTCAGTCACGGAAGCGGCATCGAGCACGGCCAACGCTTCACCCGCCATGGCGAGGTGCGCATTGAGGGCATTGCGTAGCTTGTAGGGCTCCCAGTCTCGCGAGAGATCGACGTGAACGACCTGGCCAACGGCATGCACGCCGGAATCGGTGCGGCCAGCGCCGCGAATGGAAACGCTCTCGCCGGTCAGCGACCGAACCGCAGCCTCCAGCGCACCCTGAACCGAGGGGCCGTTTTCCTGTCTCTGCCAACCATAATAGGGCGTACCGTCATATTCGACGGTCATGCGAAACCGTGGCATCAGCCGAGCCTCGTGGTGGCCGGAACCGGGGTACCGCGCACGAAATCGGCCGCCGACATCGGCTTGCCGCCCGCCTTCTGCAAACGTGTGAGCCGCACGGCGCCGCTGCCACAGGCAATGGTGAGGACATCATCCAGTGCGCTGCCTGCCTCGCCCATTCCGCTGGCGAGCTCGGACGCCAGTACCTTGACGCGCTCGGGCTTGCCGCCGATCTCCATCTCCAGCCATGAGCCGGGAAACGGCGAAAGGCCACGAATATGATTATGCACATCCTGCGCCGGTCTTGAAAAATCGATGCGGGTCTCGCCTTTGTCGATTTTCGCGGCGTAGAGAACGCCTTCTTCCGCCTGCTCGACGAGGGGCAGCTCATCTGCTTCCAGCTTGTCCATCGCCTGACGCATCAACCGAGCGCCTGTCAGCATCAGGCTGTCATGCAGCTCGCCGGCCGTCATATTTTCGTCGATCGCCACCTTTGCGGTGAGCGCGACGGGGCCGGTATCGAGCCCCTTTTCCATTTTCATGACCATCATGCCGGTTTCAGTGTCCCCGGCCATGATCGCCCGCTGAATGGGGGCAGCACCGCGCCAGCGCGGAAGCAGCGAGGCGTGACCATTGTAACAGCCAAGACGTGTGCCGGAGAGGATCGCTTCGGGCAGCAGCAGCCCGTAAGCCACGACGACCGCGACATCGGCATTGAAATCCCGGAACTGCTGGCGATCTTCCTCTGCCTTGAAATTCAATGGTGTCAGTACCGGTAAACTCAGCAGTTCCGCAGCCTGATGCACCGGCGATTTCTGCAGATCAAGGCCGCGACGGCCGCCTGGACGCGGCGGCTGGGTGTAGACGGCGGCGATCTCGTGACCGACTTCCGCCAATGCACGCAACGTCGGAACGGAAAATTCCGGCGTGCCCATGAATATGATGCGAAGAGCCATGATCGCCCCCTGCCCTGTCTTCCGCTCCGTTCGCCTGCGGCGACGGATCAGATCTTTGCGCGGGCCGCTTTCGTGAATTTCTTGATGACCATGTCGCGCTTCAGCCGCGAAATATGGTCGATGAAGAGAACGCCGTTCAGGTGATCGATCTCGTGCTGCAGGCAGGTGGCGAGCAGGCCATCCGCCTCGACCGTCTGCTGCTTGCCGTCACGGCCGACATATTGCACCGTGAGCGACGCGGGACGCTCAACCTCGGCGTAATAATCGGGGATGGAGAGGCAGCCTTCTTCATAGGTCGAGACATCGTCCGACACCTTGAGGATTTCCGGATTGATGAAGACGATCGGGGTCTTTTCCTCGCCTTCACGCGCAACGTCGATCACCAGCATGCGGCGCGCCACGCCGATCTGAATGGCGGCGAGGCCGATACCCGGCGCATCATACATGGTTTCCAGCATGTCGTCGGCAAGACGCAGCACCTCGGCATCCACCTTTTCGATGGGCTTCGATTGCTGGCGCAGCACGGGATCGGGCAAAATGATAAGCGGTTTGATGGTCATGGCTTCCCATAACGTATCTCTTGCGCGGAGGAAATAAAAAACACGAGGTTCAATCAGCCTCCGGCATCCGCCCCGCCCGACTCATTTCCGCCGCAGGAATGTTCTTGTTTTGATCTTCCGAATCACAAGAAACCTGCTAGATTTAATCATGAGCATAGATTTCTCCGTTCTCCTCGATCCCGCGTTACGGGCCGGCTCCGTCGACATCAGCTTCGGCGCGCTGCTCGCGGCTCTGGTTTTCGGTCTGGTCACGACCTGGCTGGTGACGGCGAGCCGTGCGAAAAAAGCGGGAGCCGATGGCGAAATCTCCGACCTCCTCAAAACACAGTCCGAACTGCATGGCCGCATTGCCGCCATGGCGGAAACGCTCGGCACCCGCCAGACCGAGATGAGCCAGACGCTGAACCAGCGCCTCGACGGCATGTCGCAGCGCCTTGGCGAAACACTGACGGAGCAGACCCGGTCGACGCATGAGAATCTGAGCCGCCTGCAGGAGCGTCTCGCGGTCATCGACGCCGCGCAGGGCAATATTCAGGATCTGGCCAAGGATGTGGTCGGGCTGCAGGCCATCCTTTCCAACAAGCAGACGCGCGGCGCCTTTGGACAGGCCCGCATGGAGACGCTGATTGCCGATGCGCTTCCGGCCGGGGCCTTCCAGTTGCAGCCAACGCTTTCGAACGGATACCGGCCTGACTGCACCATCAAGATGCCCAACAATGCCCCGCCGCTCGTCATCGACGCCAAGTTTCCGCTGGAGGCGTGGAACGCCATCAAGGCGGACGAAACGCCAGAAACCAAACGCGCCGCCGTGCAGCAGTTCCGCCGCGATATGGAAGTGCATATTCGCGATGTGGCCGAGAAATATCTCATCCGCGGTGAGACGCAGGATACGGCCTTCATCTTCGTGCCGTCCGAATCGATCTTCGCCGATATTCACCAGCACTTCGAATATCTGGTGCAACGCGCCCACCGCGCCCGTGTCGTCATCGTTTCGCCGTCACTTCTGATGCTGTCGGTACAGGTCATCCAGTCCGTGCTCAAGGATCAGCGCATGCGCGAGCAGGCGCATCTCATTCAGGGTGAAGTGGCATTGCTGATGGACGATGTGCGGCGGCTGGACGACCGGACGCGCAAGCTGCAGGCACATTTTGGATTGGCCCAAAAAGATATCGACATGATGCTGATCTCCTCCGACAAGGTGCTGGCGCGCGGCCAGAAAATCGAGGGTCTCGATTTTTCACCGACGGAAAAAGAGACTTCGCACGGGGAAATCGAGCAGGCTCGACGCTTTGCCGAGAACAGGGCGGGAACGGCAAAGTTGCGGGTGGTTGACGACGAGTGATCCGCTCGGGCAAAGTCGCCGCCTTGCTTGAATTCTATACGGACACGCCCTCCATGATTACTGTTTTCGGCTCCATCAACATGGACCTCGTCGCCACCGCCAAACGCCTGCCCAAGCCGGGTGAAACCGTGACGGGCGAGACCTTCTCCACGGCCGCCGGCGGCAAGGGAGCCAACCAGGCGCTGGCCGCACGGCGTGCGGGCGCCACGGTCAAGATGGCAGGGGCTGCGGGCGATGACACCTTTGCCGCGCCGGCGCTGACATTGCTGCGCGACGCCGGCACCGATCTCTCACTGGTGAAGACCACGCCCGGCCCTACGGGGACGGCAGTGATCCTTATCGGCGAAGGCGGGGAAAACATGATCTCGGTCATTCCCGCCGCCAATGGTGAAGTCTCCGCATCCGACGCCGCGAAAGCCCTGGCGGAAATGTCGGCGGGCGATATTTTGATGCTGCAGTTCGAGATACCCGCGCCCGCTATCGAAGCGGCGCTGACGGCTGCGAAGGCAAAGCGCGTCACCACCGTCATCAATACTGCGCCACTGACCGCCGATGGGCCGCGGCTTGCGGGCCTTGCCGATATCGTCATCGCCAATGAAACCGAGTTCGAATTGCTGATCGGAAAGAACGGCCTTTCCGGTTCTGAGCGGGAAAACGAACTGAAAGCCCTGCATGACAGGACCGGCCAAACATTGATCGTGACGCTCGGTGCCGATGGTGTGATCGCCATGCGCAACGGCAAGGTTTTCCGGGCTTCCGGCCTCAAGATCGAACCGGTCGATACGGTCGGTGCGGGCGACACCTTCTGCGGTTATCTCGCCGCGAGCCTCGATCAGGGTATGGATTTCGAAAGGGCGCTGAAGCGCGCCGCCGTCGCAGGTTCGCTCGCCTGCACCCGCGCCGGCGCGCAGCCTTCCATTCCGCTTGCCGCGGAAGTGGATGCGGCACTCTGAGGGATCAGCCGCTCAACGACGAATGAAGGTGAGATAGGCTGAGCTGCGGCCTTCTCTTTTCGCCTTGTTCTCATAACGCGTGCCCGGCCAGTTGGCGTAGGGCGTGCGCCAGTCTTCAGCGCTCGTCGCTGTCCATTCGAAGCCGCCATGGCGGGCGCAATGCTGCAGCGTCCAGTTCACGTAGGTATCGATATCGGAAGCGAAGCAGAACTTTCCACCGGGTTTCAGCACACGATGGAAGCGGGCAAGGTTGACGTCTGAAACGAAACGACGCTTCCAGTGCTTCTTCTTCGGCCAAGGGTCAGGATAGAGAAGGTCGATATGATCGATCGATCCCTCGGGCAGCCAGTCCAGCAATTGCGTCGCATCATCGTCGTAAAGGCGGATATTCATGAGCTCGCGTTCACGCACGGCAGCGAGCAGCTTGGCCATGGAATTGACGAAGGGCTCCACGCCGATGAAACCCGTCTCCGGGTTTTCAACCGCGCGGTGGGCGAGATGCTCGCCGCCGCCAAAGCCTATCTCCAGACGGATCGACCGCACATCCGCGGGAAAAAGAGCGGCGAGATTTTGCGGCGGGGCGCTTTCCAGATCGATTTTCAGCAAAGGCAACAGGTTCTCGATTGTATCGACCTGCTGATGGCGCAGGGGCTTGCCCTTGCGTCTGCCAAAAAACGCTTCCGTCGCGCGCGAACGCCGTTCTTCCGTCATCTCATACTCTCAAGAACAAATAGACCTAACCCGCACAGCGCCACATGAGGCACTGTGCGGGTTACAAGGTTGGTGACGGTATCTCTCAATCGCCGTCAAATAACAAGCGCGATATCTGGTTGACGCATTTCCGGACGTAAAACCGCTACGCGATTTTACCGGAAATGCTTCAAGCGCTCAAAGCTTCCTTGAGCGGCTTCACCAGATCGAGCTTCTCCCAGGAGAAGGAGCCGTCACGGCCGGCCTTGCGGCCGAAATGGCCGTAGGAAGACGTCTTGGCGTAGATCGGCTTGTTGAGATCGAGATGACGGCGAATGCCCGACGGCGAAAGGTCCATGACCTTGCGGATCGCGGCCTCGACCTGATCTTCGCTGACCTTGCCGGTGCCATGCAGATCGACATAGATCGACAGCGGCTGGGCGATGCCGATTGCGTAGGAAATCTGGATCGTGCAGCGCTCGGCAAGACCGGCAGCCACGACGTTCTTGGCGAGATAACGGGCGGCATAGGCGGCGGAACGGTCGACCTTGGTCGTGTCCTTGCCGGAGAATGCACCGCCGCCGTGGGGCGCAGCGCCGCCATACGTGTCGACGATGATCTTGCGACCCGTAAGGCCAGCGTCACCATCGGGGCCGCCGATGACGAACTTGCCGGTCGGGTTGATGTACCACTGGCAATCGTCAGCGATCTTCAGGTCGCCCAGAGCTTCGCGGATATAAGGTTCGACAACGGCGCGAACCTTCTTCGAATCCCAGCTTGCATCGAGATGCTGTGTGGACAGAACGATGGATACGGCTTCGGCCGCCTTGCCGTCGACGTAACGAACCGTGACCTGGCTCTTGGCGTCGGGGCCGAGCTTGGCCGCTTCGCCGTCGCCGCTTTTACGGGCGGTGGCGAGCAGCTGCAGGATACGATGGGAATAATAGATCGGAGCCGGCATGAGGTCCGGCGTTTCCTTGCAGGCGTAACCGAACATGATGCCCTGGTCGCCAGCGCCCTCGTCGCCCTGCTTGTCGGAGGCGTTGTCCACGCCCTGCGCGATATCAGCAGACTGAGGATGCAGGAGAACGTCGATCTTGGCGGTCTTCCAGTGGAAACCATCCTGTTCGTAGCCGATGTCGCGGATCGCCTTGCGGGCGGCGGACTTGAACTTCGAGGGGTTGATGACCGGATGGCCAGCGGCGTCCTTGAGGACCTTGCCGTCCTTGTCCTTCTTCAGAAGCGTATCGGGAACCCGAACCTCACCGGCGATAACGACGCGGTTGGTCGTCGCAAGCGTTTCGCAGGCAATGCGCACGGTCCACGGGTCAACGCCCGTCTTGGACGCTTCACGATAGATGAGATCCACAATTTCATCGGAAATACGATCACAAACCTTGTCCGGATGACCCTCGGCCACGGACTCGCTGGTGAACAGATAATTGGCACGCATGCGGGATTCCCCTCAAAGAACGGTCTTGGAGTTTGTTAGTCATTTCGGCCGTGAAAAACAAGGACACAACCACATAAATATATCTTTATGTGAGAATTCCTTTTCAATCGGGCACAAAAAAACGGTCCTTGCGGACCGTTGAGTGCCCGGCATCCCGTGCCGGAAATTTTCTGCGTCGCGCGGGCTGCGCTTACTCGGCGTCACCTTCGGCGGCGAGCGCCTTGACGAGATCGACGAGACGGCGGCGAACCTTCGGGTCGGCGATCTTCACGAAGGCGCGGTTCAGCTGCAGACCTTCAGCCGAGGACAGAAAGTCGACCACATAGTTGGAGCTCGACGCCTCCGCCATGCCGGGTGTGCCGCCAGCCTGATCGCCGGGTGCATCTTCGAAAAAAAAGGAAACGGGCACATTGAGGATCGCGGAAATATTCTGGAGGCGGCTGGCGCCAACGCGGTTCGTGCCTTTTTCATACTTCTGGATTTGCTGAAAGGTAATTCCGAGACTTTCACCCAGCTTCTCCTGGCTCATTCCGAGCATGGTTCTGCGAAGGCGAATTCGGCTTCCGACATGAATGTCGATGGGATTAGGCTTTTTCTTATTCTCGGTCATCATGCGGTCCTGACACTCGGAAAGGGTTGATATCTCGCTTCATTACTATTCGAAGAAATGAGTCGGCAATTCGACAGCGTCTAAACTTGTTTTACGACTGACGTATTCACTATGCAATTACAGGGGTTCCCGGTCAATTCTGGCGCCGAGCGAAACTCAAGGCGGGAAATACCGCAACGATCATCAAGATAGAAAAAATCAACCAGAAATACGTCCGATGTATGTCGTAAGTAAATGCGTCGTTTGACCCACCACTCAAAGTGGCGTCAACAATTCCCACCCGACCGTAATCGAGCCCCGCAATAATGCGGCCATAGGGGTCTATGACGGCGGAAATTCCGGTATTGGCACCGCGAATCACCGGCACGCCCGTCTCAACGGCCCGGACCCTCGCCTGCAGAAAATGCTGATAGGGGCCGGGCGTATCGCCGAACCAGCCATCATTGGTCACATTCAGGATGGCGGCCGAACCGGCCAGCCCCGGCGTCATCTCACCCGGGAAAATGATCTCGTAGCAGATGAGAGGATAGAAGGTCTTACCCGAAGGAAGCGTGAGCGGCGTGCGCGAGGAAGCTGCGGAAAAGCCCCCCGGCAGGGCGATGACATTGTCGATGCCGAATTCCCGCAGGATGCCTTCAAAGGGGACATATTCGCCAAAAGGAGTGAGATGCACCTTGTCGGTCGCGCCGATGATCTCGCCCTGGCTGTCGATCGCATAGACCGAATTGTAATAACGCGGCGGGCGGCCTGCCCCCTGATCTTCCATTCTGACGGCGCCCGTGAACAGCACCTGCCCATCTTCCAGCGTTTTGGCGATTTCCGCCAGAGCATCCGGGTTTTGCGTCAGAATGAACGGCACGGAGGTTTCCGGCCAGACGATGATATCAGGGCGCTTTTTCCCTTCGCCGGGCGGCAGAGCCGAGAGCCGCAGGTGCTCGCCAAAAATCTCCGCCCTATCCGCGTTCAGCATCTTGCGTGACTGATCGATGGAAGGCTGCACGATCCGAACGGTCAGTGCGTCTGCGGGCACTTCCGCCGGCGTCTGGAGACGGTAGAAGCCATAACCGAAATGGCCGGCCAGTAGCAGCCCCGCCACGACGAGACCCGACCACATTCCTTTTTTCGTGCCTATCAGCGCCGGCGAGGCGAAGATGAAAACCGCAAGCGTCGTCACGCTGAAAAGACCAAGCAGATGTGCCGACTGCATCATGATCGGGATGGGCATGATGCCGTAACCGATGGCGTTCCAGGGAAAGCCGGTGGCCAGGAAGCTGCGCAGCCATTCCGAAAAGCCGAACGCGGCAGCAAGTGCAGCGATACGGCCGAGCCCCTCCGACCAGAGGAGATTGGCTGCGGCAACCGCAAAACCGTAAAACAACGCCAGAAAAGCGGGAAGACCAAGGATGGCGAGCGGCAGCGCCCAGGCGAATTCATCGGCCTCCAGCAGGAGAGCATTGCCGAGCCACCATAGGCCCGCGACGAAGTAACCGAGCCCGAAACACCAGCCGATGCCGAAGGCCGGCAGGATGCGGCTGAAGAGGCCGCCGCCCGGCTTGCCGGTGCAGCCATCCACGAGCCAGACAAGCAGGGTGAAAGAGAAAAACAGCGCCGCGAAAAAGCCGAATGGAGGCAAAGCGAGCGCCCCGACCGCACCTGCGGCAATCGCCATAACTGCGCGGCTCATGCCGCCGGCCAGCATTACCCTGCCTGCAAGACGCTCCATGCCATCTCCGTTTATGCGCGTCCGGAAAAGCCCGCAGCCGACAAGGCCGCGCCACGGAATTTCCCCTTAGACCCGACGTAAAGGAAAAAAGATTCGCAGTCCACAGGAGGCATGGCGACCGAAGCGCCATGTGTTCTTTTCGACGCCGAACACGGGCACTAATACCTGTCGGATTGATATGTCGAAAGGTGGAAGCGACGGGGAAAAACCCCGTCGCCCTTTCTTAATCGGCGTTCTGCTGGTGCGTGATAAGGCGAACATCCGGCGCAGGCAGCGCAATCACCTCATTGGCGCCCGCTTCGCCCGGAGCGCGATCATCCTCACCTTCGGAGCCGTGATCGCGGACGATACGAACGCCCTTGATGCGCCTGCTATCCGCATCGAGGATCTGGAACTCGAAACCTGGCACGGCCCTGACCACCTCGCCCTTGGCCGGAATGCGGCCGAGCGCGAAGAAGATGAGACCGCCGAGCGTATCGATTTCCTCCAGATGTTCACGCACATCGAATTCCGGCCCGATCGCCTCGGCAAGTTCGGTGAGTTCTGCGCGCGCATCCGCGACAAGCACATCGGCTGAAAGACGCGAAAACATCGCCTCGTCCTTGTCGTGCTCGTCATCGATATCACCCACGACCATCTCGACGATATCCTCGTGGCTGACGAGACCGTCGGTGCCGCCATACTCGTCAATCACCAGCGCAAGCTGGGTTCTCTGGGCCTGCATCGTCTTCAAAAGGTCGGAGGCCAGCATGGAGGGCGGTGCGAAAAGAATTTTGCGCACCAACCCGGCAGCGGCGACCGTCTGTTCCAGATCGACACGTGCCAGGTCGAAATTCGGTCGCGGTGAACGCGGCGCCTTTACCTCACCGTAAGCGACGCTCCGCGAACCGGCACGGCGTTTGTTGCGGGCCTGCTTGGCGACATAGGCCAGCAGATCGCGAATGTGGATCATGCCCTTCGGATTATCCAGCGTCTCGTCATAGACCGGCATGCGGGAACGCCCGGTTTCCTCGAAGAGGATCAGCGCATCGCCGATCGTCATATTCTCATCGAGACCGTCGATGTCCACACGCGGGATCATAATATCTTCGACCCTAACCTCGCGGAAACGCAGGATATTGTTGAGCATCGCCCGTTCTTCGGGCGAAAAGGCCGCACCGATTTCGGTGTCGTCCATCAGCGCGTCGGTCAAATCCTCGCGCAGGCGCTCGCCCTGGGATGGTTTCAGCAACCGTGCGATGCGTGACCAGATGGTCGATTTCGGCTTGGCGTTGTAGTCGTGACGTAAGTGACTACTGCCCTCCTCCGAAGAGGACTGCTCGCCGTTTTCTCTGCCCTCATTGGCAGGTCGTGCAGAATGTTCGTTCATGGCTCCAGACAATATTTAAAGCGGTTCCTGACCCGCGTAAGGATCAGATAGGCCAAGCACCGCCAAAATGCGAGTCTCAAGCGACTCCATTTCTTCCGCTTCTTCCTCGTCCATGTGGTCGTAACCGAACAAATGCAGGAACCCATGGACGAGCAGATGGGTCAGATGATCCCCGAAACTCTTCTCAAGTTCAAGGGCCTCGCGTTCAACCGTCTCGCGCGCGATGACGATATCGCCCAGCATCGGGCCCGGCATTCCGCCCGGCTCCAGCGGAAAAGCCGGGAAAGACAAGACATTGGTTGCTTTGTCCTTGTCGCGCCACTCAGCGTTGATTTCGCGAATATTTTCGTCGTCGGTGAAGACCAGCGACAGTTCCACCGGCATTTTCGGGAAAGGTTGGTCCTCTTCCCGCTTCAGGAAATCAACCGCCGCGTCCAGCACCCTGGTGGCGAAGGCCAGCAGATCCTCTTCCGAGGACCAGCCTTCGGCCTCGACACTGATTTGAATATCCAGAGCTGTCATTGTCTTTACGTCAGCTGCCCTTTACGAGGCTTTCATCCGGCACGGCCGTGTGGGATTCGTAAGCCCGGACGATACGCGCCACCATCGGATGACGAACGACATCGACATCCTTGAAGCGCACGACGGACACGCCTTCCACATCGCCGAGGATTTGCAGGGCCTCGACAAGACCGGATTTGACGCCGCGCGGCAAGTCCACCTGGCTTGGGTCACCGGTCACGATCATGCGGCCGTTCTCACCAAGACGGGTGAGGAACATCTTCATCTGCATGGTCGTGGTGTTCTGGGCTTCGTCCAGAATGACGGCGGCATTGGCCAGCGTGCGGCCGCGCATGAAGGCAAGCGGTGCGATTTCGATGACGCCCGCCTGAATGGCGCGCTCCACCTTGTCGCCCGGCATCATGTCATAAAGCGCGTCATAAAGCGGACGCAGATAAGGATCGACCTTTTCCTTCATGTCGCCCGGCAGGAAGCCCAGGCGCTCACCCGCTTCGACGGCGGGGCGCGACAGGATGATACGGTCAACCGCGCCGCGCTCCAGAAGCTGCGCCGCATGCGCCACGGCAAGATAGGTCTTGCCGGTGCCGGCGGGGCCGACGCCGAAAACCAGTTCGGATTGCTCCAGTGCCCGCATGTAGACGTCCTGTGTCGGCGTGCGGGCAGCGATGGTCTTCTTGCGGGTGGAAATCTGTGCCATGGAAATCTTCGCCTTGCGTTCCATCGTCGGCAAGGTCAGCTGGTCGTCGGCGGCCATGGCCATGCGGATCGCGCCTTCGACATCGGAGACCTCGGCGGTTCCGCCTTTGAGCAGCCGTTCATAAAGGAAATCCAGCGCCCGACGAGCCTGATTGGTGGCAACGACATCGCCGGTGATGGCAACGGAATTACCGCGCGGGCGAGCGTCGATATTGAGGCGCTGTTCCAGAAGCTTCAGGTTCTGATCGAACTGACCGAATAGCTCTCCCGCTATCCTGTTATTCTCGAACGTGAGGACGAAGTGATTGGCGTCGGTCGCGGCTTGGCGTGGCTGGCGCGATGAATTTGATACCAATTCGTGTGCGTTCAAGCGGTCAGGCTCCTGTCCCAATCAGTGTCGGCTCCTTACTCTAACTCCCTGCCACCTCGGCAAACAAGCTGTTTGGACCCGTTGCGGTGATTCGTACATTAACAATGTCACCGATTTTCAAAGTCTTTGCATCAAGATTCACGGATTGCAGCCATGGAGAGCGACCTATCAACTGCTCAGGCATGCGGCCGGGCTTTTCCAGCAGCACATCCATGGTTTTTCCGACCAGCGATTCCGCAAATTCCTTCTGCTGCCGCAGCAACAGGGCCTGCAATCTTTCCAGTCGCTCGGCCTTCACCTCTTCCGCAACCTGATCGGTGAGATCGGCTCCCGGCGTGCCGGGGCGGGTGGAATATTTGAACGAGAAGGCCTGCGCATATTTCACCGTCTCGACCATCGCCATCGTATCTTCGAAATCGCGATCCGTCTCACCGGGGAAACCGACAATAAAGTCTCCCGACATGGCAATATCAGGGCGGGCAGCGCGGATTTTTTCGATAAGCTGGATATATTCCTCACCCGTATGGCGACGGTTCATCGCTTTCAGAATGCGGTCCGAACCCGATTGCACCGGCAGATGCAGATAGGGCATCAGGATGCGGAGATCGCGATGCGCGCCGATCAGGCGCTCGTCCATGTCGCGCGGATGGCTGGTGGTGTAGCGAAGCCGTGCAAGGCCGGGAATTTCCGCCAGCCGGTAAAGCAGCTCGGCAAGGCCCCATTTCTCACCCTTCGGGCCTTCGCCCTGCCAGGCATTGACGTTTTGGCCGAGCAGCGTGATCTCGCGCACGCCGGCATCGACGAGCTTCATCGCCTCATCGACGATCTGGCGCACGGGGCGGGAGACTTCCGAACCGCGCGTATAGGGCACGACACAGAAGGTACAGAACTTGTCGCAACCTTCCTGCACCGTCAGAAACGCCGTTACGCCGCGCGTCCTCAGCGTGGATTTTTCGGCGACAGGCAGGTGCTCGAACTTGTCCTCAACCGCATATTCGGTCTCGATGACACGCTCGCCGCCGCGCACCCGCTTCAGGGCGTCCGGCAGGCGATGATAGGTCTGCGGGCCGATGACGACATCGACGGCGGGCGCACGGCGAAGGATTTCCTCGCCTTCCGCCTGCGCAACGCAACCGGCAACGCCGATCATGAATTCGCGACCCTGCTCTTCGCGCGATTTTTTCATGTCGCGCAGGCGGCCGAGCGCCGAATAGACCTTTTCAGCCGCCTTTTCGCGGATATGACAGGTGTTCAGCAGAACCAGATCCGCCTCGCCCATATCTTCCGTCTGAACATAGCCGTCCTTCGCCAGCGCATCGCTCATACGGACGGAATCGTAGACGTTCATCTGACAGCCGTAGGTCTTGATGAAGACCTTTCTGCTGTTCGAACCCTCGCGGGCAATCATGGGTGGGGCGTCGAAGCCAAGCGTTTCCTGGGTCATGGCGGCTATCTAGTGTTTTTCACGGCCAGATTAAACAGAAAAATGCCGGAAAAGCTATGATCTCGCTAATTCCGCCAGCCGCCGCGCAGGCTGAAGGCCAGCATGGAGCGGATGGAGGCGGCGATATCGGTCGCCAGACGCTTGCGATTATCCGTGCTGTGAAATGGAACGCTGTCACCGAAGGTCACGTCAACATCGATGGCGCCGGCCCTGATGATGCCGAGCAGATGCGGCGCGAGCGTGATGCTGCCCGGCCAGGCGGCGATGACCCGGTGGTAACGCCCCATGGCCATGCCGTGCACCCTGGTATAGGCGATGGCGACCGGCTGCACATAAACCAGCTTGCCCGGTACCTGTTCAGCGGCGGTGGAGGCCGCACCGAACAGCGAGGATTTGACGGCAAGCATGCGGTTGCCGTCCGAGGTGGTGCCTTCGGGAAACAAAACGACGATCTCGCCATCGGCCATGCGGCTGGCGATCTCGCTCACCTGCGCGCCGGTGCTGCGCTTCTGCTCACGCTGAACGAAGATGCTTTTCTGCAAGCGGGCAAGCCAGCCAAATACCGGCCAGTCCCGCACTTCCGTCTTGGCGATGAACACCACGTCGGCAATGCTGCCGAGAACGAGGATGTCCTTCCACGAGGCGTGATTGACCGCAAGCATCAGCGGTTTCGCCCGCTCCACATCACCATGCACATGCACGCGGATGCCGAGAACATGGCAGGCGATGCGATGCCAGAGGCGCGGAATGCGACGGCGAAGCCGCCAGTCGAAGGCAAGGCCCAGCAGTTGAAGCGGCAGCAAGACAAGCGTGACGATCAGGAGAATGACCGCAATATAGGCTGTCCGGAGCCACATCATGGGGAAAACGCCCGCTCGTTCACCGGGGTCTCAACGTTCGCCTGGCTTCAACGGCACGCCGTAAAGTTCCAGCCGGTGATCCACGAGCTTGAAGCCGTGTTCCCTGGCGATCTTTTCCTGAAGGGCCTCGATCTCGGCGGAATGAAATTCGATGACCACGCCGTTCTTCAGGTCGATCAGGTGATCATGATGTTCTTCGGGCACGGTCTCATAGCGCGAACGGCCGTCGCGAAAATCGTGACGCTCGATGATGCCGGCATCCTCGAACAGCTTCACCGTTCTGTAGACGGTGGAAATCGAGATGCGCGGATCCACGGCGGAAGAGCGGCGGTAAAGCTCCTCGACATCGGGATGGTCGGCTGACTCCTGAAGGACGCGGGCGATGACACGGCGTTGATCCGTCATCCGCATGCCGCGTTCGGCGCAAAGCTCCTCCAGCGTTTTCGAAAGGTCTGTCACGTCTTCTGGCCTTTTGAGAATTCCGGTTTGCGGCTTTCGCCGAAAAATGCCTGTCGCAGGGAACTAGCGAAGATCGCGGCGCATGACAAGCGCCGTCGACTTCGTTCCATCCTTTGCGGCGTAATAGGCCTTGCGTTCCGCGACGGTTTTGAAGCCGAGCTTCCTGTAAAGCCCCAGCGCAGAGGCATTATTATTATCCACCTCAAGGAACATGGTTTCGGCGCCGCGCATCATCGCCTCGCGGATGGCCGACTGCATCAGACGCCAGCCGAGACCGGCGCGTGCGAACTTGTCGGCCACGGCAACGGTCAGGATTTCCGCCTCGCCCGCCACTTCCCGCGCCAGCACGAAACCACCGAGCGGCTTGCTGAAAAAGGCGTTGGTCTGGCGTGCGACAGCACCGAAAACCGACCCTTGCGTCAGCAGCCCGGAAAACTCCCCGTCGTTCCAAGGGCGCGGAAAGCGCAGCGCATGCAACTCCGCCACCGCGGCGCAATCCTCATGCTGCATCGGCACGATCTCGAAATAGGGCTTCCAGGTCAGATAGTCGTCAAACATAACAGGAATCGGGCATCACAGGAATCATTCGCACATGTTGACGAATGCCCTATCAGGCAACGCCCTGACGTGCCAGCGCAAAACCGGTCTGCGGCCGGGCATCCGGCCCGCGCAGATAAAGCGGCGCGGGTTTCGGCTGGCCAGCCGGCTTGCGCGCAGCAGCACGCGCGACCGAGGCAATCGGGAAGTGATCCGGTCCCGAACCCACCTCCAACCCCGCCAAAAGCGGCGCGGCTGAACCGATAACGGCGCCATCAAAACCGGTAGTAACCGTTTTGGCGTCATCCAGGGGCAGAAGCGCAGCATCGCGCAATGGCGATCCATCCGCACCGAATGTCTGGAGATAGGCTTCGCCGCGCTTGGCATCCAGCGCAACGGCCACGGACCGGCCGGGATTTGCAAGCAGATGATGAAGCGCCAGCGTTTCAAGCGTGGTGACACCCACGGCCTCGACGCCGAGCGACAGGGCAAAGCCGCGCGCGGCAGCGACCCCGACGCGGATACCGGTGAAAGACCCCGGCCCGATGGTCACGGCGATGCGCCCGACATTCTGGAGCGACAGTTGCGCCTGCTCCAGAGCACCGTCGATCACCGCCATCAACCTTTCGGCATGGCCCTTGCCGATCGTTTCACATACCTCGCCGAGCACCCTGTCGGAGGCGCTATCATAAACGCAGGCGGAACAATCCACACCTGAGGTGTCGAGTGCGAGAACAATCATGATGGCCTGGCTTGCGCTTTTATACCGCTTCGACTTCGCGCACTTCCGGCACGAAATGGCGAAGCAGATTCTGAACGCCATGCTTCAGCGTGGCGGTGGAGGACGGGCAACCCGAGCAGGCGCCCTTCATGTTCAGGAACACCGTGCCGTCGCGGAAACCGCGGAAGGTGATATCGCCGCCATCCTGCGCCACGGCGGGGCGGACGCGGGTATCCAGCAACTCCTTGATGGTGGCGACGATGGTTTCGTCACCCTCTTCGAAGAATTCGCCCTCCTCATCCGACACTTCAGCCGCAACAGCCGTGCCCATGATCGGGCGGCCGGACATGAAATGTTCCATGATCGAGCCCAGAATAGCAGGCTTCAGGTGCTGCCATTCCGCACCGTCCTTGGTGACGGTGATGAAATCGAAACCGAAATAAACGCCGGTCACACCCGGAATGGTGAAGAGGCGCTCCGCCAGCGGCGAAGCCTGCGCCTGCGACGGGTTGAGAAACTCAGCCGTACCGCTTTCCAGCACCACTTTGCCCGGCAGGAACTTCAGCGTCGTCGGGTTCGGCGTGGCTTCCGTCTGAATGAACATCGTCTGTCTCCTTCGAGGTCGCCGTTCACGCCCCGTAATTTAGAATTCTTCCAAAAAATACGCCCGGCGAAGCTACACTTCAAGCCCTGACATGATAATTACATTCAAGAAATCGTCAGCCCCAAGATCTTGCCCGAAACCAGGTTCAGCAGAGCGCGTCGATTTCCTCGTCCGACAGCGTATCCGGCAACACGGTGACGGGAATGGGAAAGGCTGCCCCACGTCCGGCGATGGAGGAAACAAGCGGTCCCGGCCCTTCCTTCGTCGAGCCTGCTGCCAGAACGAGAATCGCGATGTCGCGGTCTTCCTCGATCAGCCCGTGGATTTGCTCGGTGGCGCTGCCTTCGCGAATGACGGCTTCCGGCTCGATGCCGATAGTCTCGCGCACCTTCTGGGCGATCTTGGCGAGCGTGGCTTCCGCCTCCTCACGCGCTTCGGCCCGCATGATCTGCTCAACACCCAGCCATTGCTGGAAATCGCCTTCCGGGATCATGTAGAGCAGCACCAGCCCGCCATTGGAGTTCTTGGCACGACGACCGGCATAGTGCACGGCCCTTTCGCATTCCGGTGTGTCATCGATAACAGCGAGAAATTTGCGACGATGCCCTTCCAGACGCGACAGCCGTTTTGAAACCATTCTGCACTCCCTAGGTCCGCCGTGATCCGTAAAACCGCCCGACGGTTCGGGCGGAGATTATATCAAATCACGGCAGGCGCAAACCGCCCGCCGCATTCGCGCAGCAGCGACCTGTCAGCGCAGGAAGCCGATAATGTCGCGCACCTCGTTCATCGTCTTTTCGGCAATGGTGCGTGCCCGCTCGCCGCCCTGTTTGAGGATGGCGTCGATATGGGTCGGGTCATCGAGAAGGCGGCGCATCTCGTTGTTGACGGGGGCCAGAACATTAACCGCAAGCTCGACAAGGGCCGGCTTGAACGCCGAGAACTGCTGTCCGCCGAATTCGGAAAGAACATCCGCCTTGGTCCTGTCGGACAGCGCGGCATAGATGCCGACGAGGTTTTCGGCCTCGGGACGGCCCTTCAGGCCTTCCACTTCGCTCGGCAGCGCGTCCGGATCGGTCTTTGCCTTCTTGATCTTCTTCGAGATGGCATCGACATCATCCATCAGGTTGATGCGCGAAAGATCGGAAGGGTCGGACTTCGACATTTTCTTGGTGCCGTCCTTGAGCGACATCACGCGCGGTGCAGGACCGCCGATCAACGGCTCCACCATCGGGAAATAGGCGTGCACCGGCTCATCGCCCACGGTGATATCGAGCCCGAGACCCGCCTTGCGGATATGATCGCCGAAATCGATGTTGAATTTCTGGGCGATATCGCGGGCAAGTTCCAGATGCTGCTTCTGGTCGTCACCAACCGGAACATGCGTGGCGCGATAGACGAGAATGTCGGCAGCCATCAGGCTCGGATAGGCCAGCAGGCCGAGCGACACCTGCTCGGCGTTCTTGCCTGACTTGTCCTTGAACTGCGTCATGCGCTCCATCCAGCCGATGCGCGCCACGCAGTTGAACACCCATGCGAGTTCCGCATGCTGCGGCACGGCCGACTGGTTGAAGACGATGTGCTTCACGGGGTCGATGCCCGAGGCGATGAAGGCGGCCGCAATCGAGCGGGTCTGCGCCTTCAGGTCCGAGTGAACGAGCTGGGCGGTGATGGCATGCATGTCGACGACGCAATAGATGCAGTCGTTATCTTCCTGCAGCGCCACGAACTTGCGGATCGCGCCGAGATAATTGCCGAGATGCAGATTGCCGGTCGGCTGGACGCCTGAGAAAACCAGCGGCTTGAATGCGTTCATTGTCGTCCTCGAAAAGGCTTGTGGAGGGCCCCGCCCCATGGTTGGAATTGCACGCGCGCTTATGCACCCGCAGCCCCCGGCAATCAAGCGGTTTCAGGGCCTGTCAGCCGCGCGGTTCCAGAAGATCCCAGCGATTTCCATAAGGATCGGCAAAGACCGCAACGGAGCCATAAACCTCGTGGCGCGGTTCTTCCAGAAAGCGCACGCCGCGGGCGAGCATGGTCTCATAATCGCACTGGAAATTGTCGGTATGCAGGAAAAACCCAACACGGCCGCCCGTCTGGTTGCCGATGGCGAGCCTCTGCGGTTCACCGTCCGCCTCGGCAAGCAGCAGGGCGCCGCCATCGGCGCCTTGCGGCTTCACCACCAGCCACCGCTTGCCGTCGCCAAGCGGCTGATCGGACAGGCATTCGAACCCGAGAATGTCGCAATAAAACGCCTTCGCCCGATCGTAATCGTCCACGACAAGCGTGACGAGCGCGATGCGGCGGTTTTCGGCAAAGGACATCAGCCCGCCTCCGTGTCGACGTTCTTCTTGCCGCGCTTGCGGATGGCTCGTTTGACCATGCCGATATCGGCTCCACCCGAAACAAAGGCCAGCACGAAATAGACCAGCATGGCTGCGAAAACGAGAGCCATGATGGTGCCCGCCCGCACAAAAATGGACGAGGCGGAAGACAGTTCGAAAGTCAGCCAGGTCAGCGCGTAGTGCACGAAACCGGCCATCAGGGCCGCAGCCAGCAGCAGACGTGGTATGCGGGTGAGCAGCGGAATATCCACGTGCCAGTGCCCGCGCCACAAAAGCATGCCGAACAGCAGGGCGGCATTGACCCAGCCGGCGGTGATTTCGGCAATGGCGATGCCCGGACCGCCAAGGCGCGGGAAGAGCGTCAGCGCCAGGGATACGTTCACCACCACGGAAATCGCTGCGAAGATCATTGGTGTGCGCGTATCCTCGCGGGCGAAGAAGCCCGGAATGAAGGCCTTGATCAGCACAAAAGCTGGCAGACCAAGACCATAGATACCAAGGATTTGCGCGACGGTGACGGTGGCTGAAGGCGAGAAGTTGCCGCGCTCGTAAAGGAAGCGCACGATGGGTTCCGCCATGACGAGAAGTGCAGCCGCAGCCGGCAGTGTCAGGAACAGTACGAATTCGACCGAGCGGTTCTGCAGGCTTCCGGCCTCCACCATATGCCCGCCGCGCAACGCCCGCGCCAGTTCCGGCAGAAGCACGGTGGCCACCGCGATGCCGACGACGCCGAGCGGCAGCTGGTAAATCCGGTCGGCATAGGCAAGCGACGAGATCACACCTTCGCCGGCAGAGGCGATATTGGTGTTGATCAGCAGATTGATCTGGGTGATGCCGCCGGTAATCGCTGCCGGCAGGGCAAGAACCAGGAGGCGCTGCACGTTCTTCGTCAGCCTCGGCCTGCGAAAGCCGATCCGCATGCCGGCATTGCGCACGGCGATCCAGACGATGGCGAGCTGCACCAGGCCTGCCGCCATGACGCCCCAGGAGAGCGCATAACCTACCTGAAGCGGATCATAATTCTTCCACCAGGCAAGCGCGAGCACGCCGATGAGGATGATGTTGAGGAAAACGGGAGCAATTGCGGCTGCGAAATAACGATGCAGCGAGTTCAGCATGCCGCCCATCATCGCCGCCAGAGACATGCAGGCGAGATAGGGGAACATGATGGTGGCGAGATGGACGGTGTTGTCGAATTTCACCGGGTCTTCCAGAAAGCCCGGCGCGATCACCGTGCGCACGATGAATGGCATCGACAGTTCCATCAGGATCGTCAGGGCCAAAAGCACTGTGAACAGGACGCCGAAGACTTCCTCAGAAAAGCGCCTCGCGCCCTCCATGCCGTTCGCCTCGATTTCCTTGGCGAACAGCGGCACGAAGGCCGAGTTGAAAGCACCTTCAGCAAACAGCCGCCGGAAGGTATTGGGGAAACGGAAAGCAGCATTGAAGGCATCCGCCACCGGGCCGGTGCCGACGGCGGCTGCCATCAGGGTTTCTCGCAGGAAGCCGAAGATGCGGCTGCCGAGCGTGGCTGTGCCGACGGTGGCGAACTTGCCGATCAGGCTCATAATCTCAAGCCTTTGCCGTGCGCGCGGCCGGCAGGGCCGCCACGTCTGGGTGGGCGATGATGCCGTTCGGCATACGGTCGCGCAATTCGTCTTCCTGCTCGCTCATCACCGCCTTCAGGCGCGTGGCGATGCTGGCCTGCCGGTTGTCATTCGTCACCTTCTGCCCGAAGAGGTCCGTCACATAGAAGGTGTCGATGACCTTTTCGCCGAAGGTGGTGATGCGGGCGGAGTGAATATCGAGCGACAGGTCGGCGATGACAGCCGTCATATCCGCCAGAAGCCCCGACCGGTCGAGGCATTCCACTTCGATGACGGTGAACTTGTTCGAAAGCCCGTTTGAGATGATGACCGAGGGCGGAATGGTGAAGGCGCTCTTCTTCTTGCGGCTCTTCGTGCGGGTGGCGATCATTTCCGGCAGGCGCTGCTTGCCGGACAGAACCTCCTCGATGAGCTTGCCGACATTGTTGCCGCGCCGCGTCTCGTCCTCATCGATCGGAAATTCGCGGTTGATCAGGATCGTATCCAGCGCCCGCCCATCGGACGTCGTGAAAATCTGCGCATCGGCGATATTGGCGCCGGCCGCCGCACAGGCACCGGTGATGATGGACAGCAGACGCGGATGGTCGGGCGCCAGCACGGTAATTTCGGTGATGGCGTGGAAGGAATGGGTGCGCACCATGGTCGACAGCGCCTTTTCCTGCTTGTCGGCCTCACGGATGAAGCGGGTGTGGCGCACCTGGTCTTCGAGCGCCACCGTCAGCAGATAGGGCTCGTAGTGTAGCTTGGTATATTTACGCCGCGCCTTCTGGCCCCAGTCTTCGAGGGCGTCGTAGAGCGCCTGCCGGGCGATCTGCGCGCGCTCCTTGCGGGAGACCTCCGAGAAGCCGCCCGAGAGCAGCAGTTCGGTCTCGTAATAAAGCGAACGCAGCAGCTGCCCCTTCCAGCCGTTCCACACGCCCGGACCGACGGCGCGGATATCGCAGACCGTCAGGATCAGCAGCATCTTCAGCCGCTCCATGGACTGCACCTTGTCGGCAAAATCGGTGATGGTCTTGCGGTCATGCAGATCGCGCGTCTGGGCGACCATGGACATCAAAAGATGCTGCTCGATCAGCCAGACCACCGTTTCGGTCTGCTTGCCGGTGAGGCGAAAACGTTGGCAGAGCCTGCGGGCGACACGCGCGCCGGCAATCGAGTGGTCTTCCTGCCGGCCCTTTGCCACATCGTGCAACAGAACGGCGACATAGAGCGCCTCACGTTCCTCGACGCTGGGCATCAGCTGGTTGGCGAGCGGGTGGGCATCGACAGCCGTTCCCTTGTCCACTTCCGAGAGCACGCCAACGGAGCGGATCAAATGCTCATCCACCGTGTAGTGATGATACATGTTGAACTGCATCATCGCGACGATCTTGCCGAATTCGGGAATGAATTTGCCGAGTACGCCGGCCTCGTTCATGCGGCGCAGGGTCAACGCCGGATCGCGCCGTGATGTCAGGATCGACAGGAAAAGCCGGTTTGCCTCTTCGTTTTCCCGCAGCTCGTCATTGATGAGCGACAGCGAACGCGTAACGACACGCAGCGCATCGGGATGCAGTTCGAGATTGTTGATATCGGCAATGTGGAACAGCCGGATCAGATTGACCGGGTCGTTCTTGAAGACGTCGGGTTTGGCAAGCGCGATGCGCCCCCGATCCTCGACGAATTCCACCGAGCCGGGAATCTTGCGCACACGGTGGGCGAAGCGGCTGAGAACGCCGGAAAGCCCAGGCACATCCTTCGCCTGCCGGTCTTCAAGGGCAGCGCAGACGATGCGGGTCAGATCGCCGACATCCTTCGCCACAAGGAAATAATGCTTCATGAAGCGTTCGACGGCGGAAAGGCCGGGGCGCGGCTGATAACCGAGCGCATCGGCGATTTCGCGCTGAATGTCGAAGGAAAGGCGCTCTTCGGCCTTGTTGGTGATGAAATGCATCTGGCAACGGACGGCCCAGAGAAAATCATCGGCCTTTTCGAACAGTTTCAGTTCTGACCGTGACAAAACGCCGAGTTTGACGAGATCGGCCGTGTCGCGGACGTGGTAATAATATTTGGCGATCCAGAACAGCGTGTGCAGGTCACGCAAGCCGCCCTTGCCTTCCTTGACGTTCGGCTCCACCAGATAACGCGTATCGCCAGCCTTGCGGTGGCGCTGGTCGCGCTCCGCGAGCTTGGCGGCGATGAATTCCGGGCCGGTTCCGGTGACGACTTCTGACTCGAAGCGTTTTTCGAGATCGTCGGTCAGGGATTTCTTGCCGCAGATCGCCCGCACTTCCAAAATAGCGGTGCGGATCGTCATGTCGGATTTGGAGAGGCGGATGCATTCATCCACCGTGCGGGTGGCGTGGCCGACCTTGAAGCCGAGATCCCAGAGGAGATAGAGCACGAACTCCACGGCCTTGTGCATGTCAGGTGTGTTCTTGGTGGGAAGCAGGAACAGGAGATCGATATCCGATCCCGGCGCCAGCGTGCCGCGTCCGTAACCGCCAACCGCGGCGACCGCGATCTGCGGCGCATCTTTCGGATAGACGTATTGGCAGGCGAGATCATAGAGCGTCTCGATCAGCCGATCCTGGAGCCAGGAGATGCGCCGGGCGCAGTCAATGCCGCTGCCATCGGCTTTCAGTAGTTCTCTGGCCTTTTCCCGGCCTTCCGTACTGGCCTTGCGGAAGATCGGCAGTAGATCGGACTTGATATCGGCGATGCGTTTGCCGTCTTCCTTGAAGATGATGTCACAGTCGCGCTTCAGCGCCGATACATCGAGAATGTCGGAAAAATCCAGGTCCTTGATGGCCATCTATGCCGGTATCCATGTCCTGTGGGAGATCCCACCACTTGCGATGGGAGTGTCCTATAGCGAGTTTTAAAGGCGATGGACAGGCAGTCTATCCTCTTAAGCCTTGCCAAGTTCTTTCTTCAACGCATAGAGCGCGTCCAATGCCTCACGCGGCGTCATTTCGTCGGGGTTGAAGCCTTTCAGAGCTTCCTCCAGCTTCGATGGTCCGGCCTTGCGGGTTTCCTCGCGGCGAACCGCGATCTGGAACAGCGGCAGATCGTCGATCAACTGGCTGGCCGGGTTTTTGCGGTCGGCATCTTCAAGCTTCGTCAGCACCTCGCGGGCGCGCTCCACCACCGATGCAGGCAGGCCCGCAAGCCGGGCCACCTGAATGCCATAGGAACGATCCGCAGCGCCCGGGCCGACCTCGTGCAGGAAGATGACGTCGCCTTCCCACTCCTTCACCCGCATCGTGGCATTGGAAAGGCGGCCGAGTTTTTCCGACAGCACGGTCAATTCGTGGAAGTGGGTGGCGAAGAGACCACGACAACGATTAACCTCATGCAGATGCTCCACCGCCGCCCAGGCGATGGAAAGACCGTCAAAGGTCGCCGTACCCCGGCCGATCTCATCCAGAATGACCAGCGAACGATCCGTCGCCTGGTTGAGAATGGCGGCGGTTTCCACCATTTCCACCATGAAGGTCGAGCGGCCGCGCGCCAGATCGTCGGAGGCGCCGACACGGGAAAACAACCGGTCCACGACGCCGATATGGGCGGCTTCCGCCGGAACGAAGGAACCGATCTGCGCGAGAATGGCGATCAGCGCATTCTGGCGCAGGAAGGTCGATTTACCACCCATATTCGGGCCGGTGAGTAGCCATATCGCGCCGTTCTTACCACCGTTGACGGCTGACAGATCGCAATTATTGGCGATGAAGGGTCCGGCAGACTGCCGCCGCAATGCCTGCTCCACCACCGGATGCCGCCCGCCCTTGATCGCAAAGGTCATGGAAGCATCGACGATCGGTCGGCAATAGGCCTGTTCGGTGGCGAGATAGGCAAGGCTCGAGGCAACATCGATCACCGCCAGTGCCAGTGCGCCGGCCTTGATCGCTTCCGCCTGTTGCACCACGGCCTTGACCATGCGCTCGAAGGCTTCCAGTTCCATGGTCAAAGCCTGCGCAGCGGCATTGGCGATGCGGCTTTCAAGATCGGCAAGCTCGGTGGTGGTGAAGCGCATGGCGCCTGCCATGGTCTGGCGGTGGATAAAACGCGCCTTGGCCTCGTCCGTCGCTATCATCACATCGGCATTGCCGGCCGTGACCTCGATAAAATAACCCAGCACATTGTTGTGCTTGATCTTGAGCGACTTGATGCCGGTCTCATCGGCATATTTCAGTTGCAGGCCGGCAATCACCCGACGCGACTGGTCGCGCAGCGCCCGCACCTCGTCGAGTTCGGGATTGGCGCCTTCACGCAGAAATCCGCCATCACGCTTCAGAAGCGGTAGATCGTCGGCAAGCATCGAGCCGAGCATGGCTTCGAGACCGCCGGGCAGGGCTTTCAAATCCGCGAGCGCCGCCGCCAGCTCGTCCGGCAACAATCCCTGATCGAGAATGGCCGAAATCTTCTCGGCAGAAGCCAGCCCCTGCCTGATGGCGCCGAGATCGCGCGGGCCGCCGCGCTCCAGCGCAAGGCGGGAGAGCGCACGCGGCATATCCGCAACCTGTTTCAGCGCATCCCGCAGGCCATCACACAGCGAGACGTCATCGATCAGATAGGCCACGGCATCGAGGCGAGCGTTTATTTTTTCCGGGTCGGTCAAGGGCGACATCAGCCGCTCGGCGAGAAGCCGCGCGCCACCGCCTGTTACCGTGCGGTTCAGGGCATGCAGCAGCGATCCGTCCCTTTCGCCCGACAGCGTCTTTACCAATTCCAGATTGGCGCGGGTGGCGGGGTCGATGAAAAGGGTCGAAGCGGCGCTTTCGCGCTCCGGCGCACCGAGTGGCGGGCGCTCGGCGATCTGGGTTTTCTCGACATAGGCGACGGCAGCGGCGGCGGCCGCCATTTCCACTCGCGAAAAGGTGCCGAAGCCGTCCAGCGTCGAGACGCTGAAATAACGCGCGATGCGCCCTTCCGCCGTGGCGCTGTCGAAGAGGATCGCCGGCTGCGGCACCGCCACGCGACCAAGCACATCAAAGACCGGCCGCAGTTCCTCGTCATGGAAGAGGCTGTCGGCGACGATCAGCTCACGCGGATCGATGCGCCAGATATCGGCGAGCAGCCGCGTCAACGTCGTTTCCGCCAGACGGAAGACGCCGGTGGAAATATCGATCCAGGCGAGCGCAAATTGCGCCTCGGCACTGCCGCGAATGCGGGCGAGTGCCATCAGATAGTTGGATTCCGTCGGCGACAGCAGTTTTTCTTCGGTCAGTGTGCCGGGCGTGACAAGCCGCACCACATCACGCTTGACCACGGACTTAGAACCGCGCTTCTTGGCTTCCGCCGGATCTTCCACCTGTTCGCAGACGGCAACGCGATAACCGCGCAGGATGAGTTTCTGCAGATAATCATCCGCCGCATGGACGGGGACGCCGCACATGGGAATATCGTGCCCCATATGCTGGCCGCGTTTCGTCAGCGTGATGCCGAGAGCGCGGGAAGCCTCAACCGCATCGTCGAAGAACAATTCGTAAAAATCGCCCATGCGGTAAAACAGCAGAGAACCGGGATTGTTCGCCTTGATCTCGATATATTGCTCCATCATCGGAGTGGCCGTCGCGCGGCTCTCTTCCGAGATCAGGGAAGCGGTTGTCAGAACGTCCGTCAATGGCCTGCCGATGTCATATCGTGTTGCGGAAAAGAAGGGCCGACACTAGCGGCAATCTCCACCTCAACACAACACGCGCGGGAACGCTGCCCACAGGAACATCCCGCCCGGCTGCGCCGAAACCCGGTCAGCCGTTGATGCGCTCGGCCTCGCCGCCATAATAGCTGATGTAACGGCCGGCGATGGACGAAACCGGCAGGACCACGAGGACGTCTGTGGTATTGAAGGCATGGTCCACGACCGCGCCGGAGCCGAACATGGCGCCAAGGCGCATATAGCCCTTGATCAGCGGCGGCATGGCGTTCAGCGCCTTGCGGGCGTTCAGCGCTTCGGCCGGCACAAGGTCCATCTCATGATAAAGCTCGGGAAGAGCGGAAGCTTCCCACTCGCCCTTGGCCACGCAATTATGGTGCAGGAAAGACAGGGCAAGCGCGTGGGCTTCCGGCTGCACGCCGGGGAAGGAGGCGCAACCGATCATGGCATCCATGCGGTGTTTTACGGCATAGGCCCAGTTGCCCTGCCACAGAAGCTCGACGGTGCGTTTGGTGCGATATTCCGGTAGCACGCAGGAACGGCCAAGCTCCATGAAGCGCTTGCCCGGATGGCGCGCGACGAGACCGGCGATGTCGAATTCGCTGGCGGAATAAAAACCGTTATTGGCAAGCGCGATTTCCTGCCGCAGCAGGCGATAGGTGCCGACGATCTGGTCTTCGCTGTCGCCTTCGATCGCCTTGTCGAGCACCAGCAGATGATCGCAGACGCTGTCCCAGGCATCGATGTCGCGCTTGCGGCGCATGGCTTCCGCGGGAAGCCGCGCCTTCATTTCCTCGACGAAAACCCGGTAACGCACGGATTGCGCGGCATCGATCTCGCGTTCATTTCTGGCGAGCCGTGTTTCCAGCGTGCCGATACGGCCGAAAAGACCCTCATTGTCCTGAGCTGCCTCGGGACGAGGATGAATGACAACATTGTTTTCACAAATGTCGTGATTGAGGATTTCGGCAACCATGGGGAATCGCTCCGCCACCAAAGAATTTTCCTGTCATAAATCACTAATTGACGACAGAATAGTGACAAAATGCCGCCAGCGCGAGTCTGTCAAGTTATGACAGCGACAGGCGTTTCGCCTCCAGCAGACGGTGAATTTCCTCAACCAGCCGTCGCGGGTCGGCAGGCTTGGTCAAAACCGCACCAACACCGGCCGCAAGCAGGATTTCGGCAGTCGCGTCACTCGCATCTGCGCTGAGCACGATGACGGGAATATTTCTTTCGTCCTTCAGCATGTGGAGAAGGTCGGGAAGCACATCGAGCCCCTCGCCGCCCGGCATGTTGAGATCGGAGACGATGAGGTCAGGCAGGCGGGTTGCGCCCGGCTCCACAGATTGCCGCAACGCCTCAAAGTCCTCGACAGCGCGGACGATATAGCCGCTTTTTTCCAGAACGGCGCGGATGATGCGCTGATTGACGGCATCGTCTTCGGCCACGAGTATCTCGATACCGCTCGCCCCTTCCGCCACCCGCGAGGAAAATCCCACATCCGGGTGGTTGTCGTTGATGGCGTCGCGCCTCTCAATGCCGCGCAGACGGCCGCACAGGACGTCGATCAGGGATTTTTCCCGCAATGGCCGGATCAACCAGGCATCGAAGGCCACATGCATGGTCGACGGCCGCTCTTCGGGGCTGACCAGCAGCGTGCGGCGGACATTCTGTTGCGGCCAATCCTTCAGGGCGTCCCTGAAGAGCGGCGCAATGCGCCGGTCGACGATGATATCGGTAAGGTCGGCCGCCCGTGCGGCAGAACCCTTCCTCAGCTTTTCCAGATCTTCAGGCTGATGGATGAGAGTGCATTGACCGCCGAAAGCCTCGATCGCCTCCATCGTCACCGCCGCCGCCACGCCCTTCGGTGCGATGAGCAGGACATTTGTATGCCGCAGGCAATGACGCCGTCCCGGATCCGCCATTTCGGCAGGCGCGCCCGCCGGGCGAAATGCCAGTTTGAAAGTGCTGCCCTTGCCCTTGCGGCTCGAAACAGTGAGGCGGCCGCCGAATTCCCGCACAATACGAGCGGAAATCGCAAGTCCAAGGCCCGTGCCGGCACTTCGTTGCGACAACGGGCCCGCCTGCTCGAATT
Source organism: Rhizobium sp. NFACC06-2 (assembly GCF_900101425.1). NCBI lineage: Bacteria > Pseudomonadati > Pseudomonadota > Alphaproteobacteria > Hyphomicrobiales > Rhizobiaceae > Rhizobium > Rhizobium sp. NFACC06-2. The sequence continues at coordinate 110,947 of NZ_FMVA01000017.1, forward strand.
CCCCGAAAATACGGGCCTGTTCCGCCCGGCTCATGCCCGGGCCGGTATCCTCGACGGCAATGTGCAATTCGTCGTCGGCCATGCGCGCCCGGATGACGACGCCGCCTTCCTGCGTGAATTTGACGGCATTGCCGAGGAGATTGAAGAGGACCTGACGTAGCCTCGCCGGGTCGAAATCGAGATGATCGGGCACATTCGGCGCGACGAAGGAGGTGATTTCTATACCTTTTTCATGGGCGCGATGGGCCAGCATCTCCACGATGCTCTCGATCAGCCGGCGCAGGTTTTCCGCGCGCGGGTTGAGCCTGAAGCGGCCGGCCTCCATGGTCGAATAATCCAGCAGATCCTCGACAAGCTGCACCAGCGACTGGCCAGATTGCCGCATACCATCGAGATAATTTCGCTGCTCCTCGTTGAGCCTCGTCTGCGACAGAAGATGGTTCATGCCCAGCATGCCGGAAAGCGGCAGGCGAATTTCATGGCTTACGGTGGCAAGCAGCCGTGCCTTTTCGGCATCGGCCTTTTCGGCGCGCAGCCGGGCGTCCTCGCGCTCGCCGAGCGCAAGCCGCTCTTCGGTCACGTCTCGGGCGATGCTGCTGATGAGAAGACGGCTGCTTGCCAGATCGCGGGTCACGACATCATGCCAGGAAAAGATGCGCTGACCGAACGGGGTCGCGATCTCCACATCATAGGCATGGACCTTGTCGCCCGGACGAAAAGCGATGCCGATTTCCTCGCAGCTCAGCCCTTCGGGCGCCGCACAGCCGGTCATTTCGCGAAAGACCCGGTTCGCTTCGACGATGCGCCTGTTCATGTCACGGATCACGACGATATCGCCCATGAATTCCTGCATCTCTGCAATCAGCGAGCGGTTTTGCGTTTGCCGCAGCCGAAGATCGGAATCCGCAGCCCGCACGGTGGGCTGATGGAAAGATTCATCAAAGAGCGCATAGAGCAGGACACCGACGAGAACCGCGCCAAAGAAGGTCGCCAGCGCAACGGTAACCGCATAAGGCACAGCAAGCGCGATCAGGGCTGCGGAAAAAGCCCCGACCGACAACGACACGGCGACATAGAGCGCAATCGACCTGGTATCGGTCGCATGTTCTTCATCCGCATGGTGCGTTGTTGCCTCGACACGATCCCCCGGCTGCGCCGCCGTCGCGGCCAGGCCCAGCTCATCTGAAACTTTCTGCCGAAGTCTTGCCAGTTCGCTCATAGGCAACCGCTACCACGGCAGCGGTTTTGATATGTTTGGCTGAAACCCTAAAATTTTACTTTTTAGCCGTCCGGGCGTGCAAAAACTCGTCGAGAATAACGCAGGCTGCGCCGATGGTTATGAAACTGTCAGCCAGATTGAAGACCGCGAAAGACCATGTCTGCGTATGAAACAGGATATAGTCGATGACATGTCCATAAAAAAAACGGTCGAGCAGATTGCCGGCAGCACCCGCGATGATGAAGGCGAAACCGAGATGGGCAAAGGTGCGGTCTGCCGCCGTCTTGCGCCACAGCCATAAGACGAAGACCACGATGACGAGCCGCATGCTGACGATGAACCAGCCATGCATGTCCTCCAGCATCGAAAAGGCCACGCCGAGATTATAGGTGCGATAAAGCGCCAGGAACGGGGCAACGGGAACCATCTCCTGCAGCGGCAGATAAGCTTCGACCAGCTGCTTGACGATCTGGTCCAGCACCAGCGCGGCGACGATCAGCGCGAAAGCCGGGCCGAATTTCGAGAACAATGCCGCTTTGGCCATTACGTCACCGGTGCGAGTTCGAGGAGATGTCGCCGTGCTTCAAACAACATGACGGCGGTTGCGATGGCGAGATTGAGGCTGTCGGCGCGGCCCTGCTGTGGAATGCGCGCAAGCTGGTCGGCCTTGCCGGCGAGTTCCGGCGGCAGGCCGGATTGCTCATTGCCCATCAGGAGCACGACCGGCTTTCCAGCATAGTCGATCTTTCGGTAATCCACGGAGCCGGCGAGATGGGTGGCGACAACGCTGACCTGCGCCGATTTTTTCCAGGACAGGAATTCCTCGACCGAAGCGCGGGCGACGGGCGTGGCGAAAACCGACCCCATGGTGGCGCGCACCGTTTCCAGCGAAAACGGATCGGTGCAATCCCCGACGAGAATGACGCCCGAAGCGCCGGCCGCATCAGCCGTGCGAATGATGGTGCCGAGATTGCCGGGATCTCGAACCCGGTCGAGCGCGATATAGGTCTCGCCCTTTTCCGGGCGGATATCCTTCAGCGGCTTCCATTTCTGCTCGAAAATGCCGACGACCATTTGCGGATTGTCGCGGCGGGTGATCGAGGCGATAACCTTTTCGCTGACTTCGAGCACCAAACCACCCGATGCGACCGTCTTCACCGCCGCCTGCTCCACCAGCGGCTTGCCCTTGGCGGCCTTGGCATAAACCAGCGTCTTGATCGTCCAGCCGAGTTCAAGCGCGTCGATGACCAGCTTCAGGCCTTCCGCCATGAAGGTGCCGGTCTCTTCCCTGCCCTTTTTCTGGGTGAGCGCCTTGATATCCTTGATGATGGGATTGGCAAGGCTGGTCACTTCCTTGACCTGGCCAACCCGGCGCGTGGTGTTTTCGCGCATATCTTTCATCATTTCGGCTCCCAGCGGCTGAACAGCGATGTGGAAAGCACACGGCCCGGCGTCTTGCCGTCAAGCCCCGCCTCGCGAATGACCAGTTCGCCGGATGCGACGACGCCACCGGCGCCGCGCATGGTTTCACGCATCAGCTCATGCATCGAATAAAAGCTGGCCCTGATCGAATAGGCCGTCAGCACAAGGCCGAGCGCCTTGGGCGACAGGATTTCCCGGCAGATATCCAGCATCAGCGGCAGATGGTCGAATAATTGCCAGACCTCGCCATGGGTGCCGCGGCCGAATTTCGGCGGGTCGGTGAGGATGATGTCGTATGTGCTGCCGCGACGCTCCTCGCGCTGGATGAATTTCATCGCGTCGTCGCAAATCCAGCGGATCGGCGCCTGCTCGAGCCCGGCAAGCGCCTGATTTTCCTTGGCCCAGCCAATCGCCTTCTTGGAGGCATCCACGTGGGTGACTTCAGCGCCTGCGGCCGCCGCGACCAGCGACGCAACGCCGGTGTAACCGAAGAGGTTCAGCACTTTCAGCGGACGGTCGGCGGTCTCGACGGCATTTTTCAGCCATTCCCAATGGACGATCTGTTCCGGAAAGACGCCGACGTGACGGAAAGCGGTGAAACGGCCAAGAAAGTCGACCCCGAGCAGGGAGAGAGGCCAGGTTTCACCCAGAGCCGCCTTGGGGAAACGCCAGCGCCCCATACCGTCCTCATCCGTGTCGCCGGTAAAGACGGCATCGGCATTCTGCCACACACGATCAGGAACGGAAGGCTGCCACAGCGCCTGCGCCTCGGGACGAACGACGCGGTAGTCACCGTACTGTTCGAGCTTCAGGCCGTTGCCGCTGTCAATCAGATGAAAATCGCCCGCGCCGCTTGATTCCAGAATGACTGGAACCTGTTCTGCCGGCAGTTCACCCGTGCGCTGCGTAAGCGCGCGCGCAGGAACCTGTTCAACGGCGACCGCTACAACGGTTTTTTCCTTCGGCGCGGCCTTCTGCACGTTGCGCACCGCATCGGGCTCGCGCCTTTTCGGTGCGGCATCCGCACGGCGCGCCGACTTTGAGGCATGAACCTGTTTTTTATCGCTCCCGGCGCGCGCGCGATTGCCCGGCCGGCTGTCTTTTTTCTTCAATGGAAATCTTTCCGCTTCTGCCCGCGTCTTATTGCGCCAGCAAATAGCATTCCGAACGCCGCTCGACTAGATGTGAGCTTTCATTAGGTTGTCCATTCGGAGCGGATTTAGGAGACTGGAGTTACCACACCTCAGTCATCCAGGATCGCCCCGAATGAACATCCATAAGAATGCCCGACTGACGCCATTGCGTCGAGAAGAAATGGCTGCCGCTGTTCTTGGCGGCAAGCTTTCGAAAGCCCAGGCGGCCCTGCTCTACGGTGTTTCGCTGAAGATCGTTTCTCGCTGGGCGGAACGGTTCAAAGCATTGGGCCGGGCGGCGATGATGGATCGCTCATCGCGACCTGCCAGCAGTCCGAGACAGACGAATGGCGGCGTTATCGAACGGATCCTCCATCTTCGCAGACAACGCCTGACCGGCAAGCACATTGCCATGGAGACCGGCGTATCTCCCGCCACCGTCAGCCGCGTTCTCAGGCGGGCTGGTCTATCCCGGATGAAGGATATCGTTCCGGCGGAACCTGTCATGCGCTACGAATATGCCGAGCCGGGTGGCCTGATCCATCTCGACATCAAGCGCCTTGGCCGTTTCGAGCGCATCGGTCACCGGATCACAGGTGACAGGACGGGCCAAAGCAACTCACGCGGAGTGGGCTGGGAATACGTCCACGTCTGCATCGATGATGCTTCTCGCATTGCCTTCACCGACATCTTCCCAGACGAAAAAGCCGTCAGCGCCATCGTATTCCTCAAGGCAGCCGTTGGTTATTACGAAAGCCTCGGCGTCACGGTTACGCGGGTGATGACCGACAACGGCTCCTGCTATGTCGCAAAGGAGTTTGCCAAAGCCTGCCGAGCACTCGGCCTCAAGCACATTCGAACCAGACCTTACACGCCAAAAACCAACGGCAAGGCCGAGCGCTTCATTCAGACCGCCTTGCGGGAGTGGGCGTATGCACGTCCATATCCATCATCAGAGATACGCAAAACGCACCTGCCAAACTGGACGCACATGTACAATTGGCATCGCCCTCATGGCGGGATAAAATCAAAAACACCAATCAGTCGCCTCGGCCTCAACCGGGACAACCTGTTGAGGTTCCACAACTAGAG